>SFCP01000042.1 GCA_004558535.1 Bacteroidales bacterium
GCGAGAAGGAGGGGGAGGGGATGTAGAGGAACGTATGGAGCATACAGATAAATAAAAAGGGACACTTGCCCATCAGCAGGTGTCCTTTTTGCTTGTAGCGGGAAAGTTCCCCCGGTTCGTCCCCGCTGCGGCGAAAAGGAGGGGAGGGAGGGGATGTAGAGGGAATGCAGAGGGAACGCATGGAGCATACCTATACATAAAAAAGGGAGGGGGACACTTGCCCATCAGCAGGTGTCCTTTTTGCTTGTAGCGGAAAAGTTCCCCCCCGGTTCGTCCCCGCTGCGGCGAAAAGGAGGGGGAGGGATGTAGAGGAACGTATGGAGCATACAGATAAATAAAAAGGGACACTTGCCCATCAGCAGGTGTCCTTTTTTTTGTAGCGAGAAAGGGACTTGAACCCTTGACCTTCGGATTATGAATCCGACGCTCTAACCAGCTGAGCTATCTCGCCATGCCAGAGATTTGCTTCAAATCTCGTTTGCGAGTGCAAAAGTAGGGATTTATTTTTTTTCTGCCAAATATATCCGGCACTTTTTTCAAAATAACTGTACCCCCGGGGCGTTTTCGCGCTTGGGTGGCCACCCATCAAAAAAGCTGCCCGGTGCGGATGCGCCGGGCAGCGAAGGATTTGCTTCCTGCTGCGAGGAGGATTATTTCTGATAGCACTTCACGCGGGTGCCGTCATAGCCTACGGCCATGATGTAGCTGGCGCCCTCGCCGGTCGGGAAGAGCACTTGGGTGTAGCGGTCGGACATCTGCGAGTCGCCCAGTCCGAACATCGTGATGCGGAGCAGTTCGCCGTCCGCATTGTAGGTCTCATAGCCTACGGCGCCCGCCCAGACTTTGTTGTCCACCTGCACCCTGCTCCCCAGTGCGCTGCAGCCGATGTTCACGCCGGCGTCCTTCAGCGCCACTTTGTCGCGGAAGCGAGGATAGTTGTAGGCGTTGATGTAGTGGAGCGCGGCGGGTGCGGCGGGGTAGCCCTTGGCAGCGACGTAGCTCCGGACTTCATCGCACATCTCCTGCGTGATGATGTTCCATCCCGGCCCGTAGTCTTCGATGTAGGCGTTGATGGGGCGGAGCAGGCCGGCTTTTTCGAAGAAGTCGCAGAGGTCTGCTTGTGCAGCGTCGCAGAAGCGCTTCATCATTTCCACCTGTTGCTTGCCGTTGGTGTTGCATCGCTGTGCGTCGAAGTCCTCGCGGTAGCTGTTGATCATGGTGCCGAAGGCGCCGGGGCAGCCGCCACATTCTTCGGTCCACAGGGTGAGTTGCCAGAAGGGCACTACTTTCACGAAGTGGTCGTAGTTGCGTGTGGGGGTGGTGACGGAGCCGGTGTTGTGGCCGTCCGCGTCCTGTCCCGTCACGGTCTTTTGGCTGGGCACGGTGCCGTAGTAGTCGGGGCCCTCCTGCAATTGCCAGGACTTGCCCAGGCGAACGCCCTCGTCGAGGTAGGCTTGGAAGCGACCGCCGCGCAGGCCGGCGTATTCCTTGATACCGGTCAGCTCGTCCTCGAGGTTGTGGTAACCACGGCCGTAGGCTTCGGTGCTGCCGACGGTGTGGGCCACCCAAGCGGAGTAGATGTTGTTGGTGGTTTCGCCGCAGCCGCTCCACTTGAATCCCGGACTGATCTGGTTGATGTGGCCCAATTCGTGGGCAAATCCCCAGAAGCCGAAATTATCGGGGTTGACCCAGTCGCCGAAGTAGTCGAACGCAGCGGCGGCGCCGATGCCGTCGGCAAACATGCCGCTCTTCACGGGACGGGCAAACTGGTGGTTGCGCGGTTCGCAGTTGTATCGCTGCATACCCATGATCTCGCGTTCACGATAGATGACCTGGTCGTAGATGGCTGCCAGCTTTTCGCCATGGGTGGGGCATTTCAGCCGGAGCGTAGCCGTCGGGGCAGCCACGTGCAGGCGTTGGGTGATGACGTCGAAGATGTCGCTCTTGGCGGCGGACAGGAGGCGCACCCAGTCTTCGCCATTGTGGCGCGCAGCGTCGAAGTAGCCGGTCTCGGCGGCCATGGCAAAGTGCAGGCGGATGGTCGGTGCGTTGGCGTAGTCGTTGCTGTAATAGGACACGTAGCCGTTGCCGCGGTTTTCGGCCGTGATGACGTTGATGCCGTTCGACAGGCTGTAGTAGCTCTCGGGCTGTCCCTCGGCTTCGATGGCTTTGGCGTTGCTGAAACACTTGATGCAAAGGCTGACGGGGTGGTCTTCGTCAATGCCATCGGCAAAGATGGCGATTTGCTCTCCGCGCTCGAAGTAGATGCCTGTGGGATTTTCGTAGGCATCATAGTAGGAGCTGGTCTTGAGCCGTTGCTGCAGGGTGGTGCGAGGCTCGTAGCAGTCGAAGGAGGCTACGCGGAACTCACGGCTGTAGTCTTCGTGCATCAGGTAGGAGGCCAATTGGCGTGCGTAGGGTTGCGGGCAGCGGTCGATGTCGGCCTGTGTGATGCCGGGCTTCAGCTGGCTGCACAGGGCATCGGTGAAGAGGCTGCTGAAGGCTTCCTCGGCGCTGCGGTCTTTGGCGTAGAATTCCATTTCGGCGCAGGTGACGAAATTGTTCTTGCCCGACTTGACGGTAAAGCGGATGCTGCTCACGTTGTCCAGTCCCTGCTTGCCCAGGCTGATGCTGGCGGGTGTCGACGTGAAGCCGAAATCGTGGTCGGCCTTGACGGTGCGGAAGGTCGTGGGCGCATCCTTTGTGGCATATTCGATGGTGACGACGCCGAAGCAGCCGTTGTCGCTGTCCGTACGGGGGATGTAGGTGAGGTAGTCTATGTGGGCGCCGTCAAAATTGTAGGTAAGTGTCACGGGGAAGGAGGTGGAGCCGCCTTTCCACTTGGAGTGGTAATAGGATCCGTAGTTGTCGTCGTATGTCTTGGCGATGCCTTCTGAGGAGGAGTTTTGCTCGCTCGCTGTGGCCGAGGTGACGCTGACCTGCCGGTCGCCGCGGATGGTGCTGACGGCGTTGTTGCCGCGCTGTTCCACGGTGATTTCTTCGGTGGTGCCATCGCTGCGTGTGATGGTGACGATGCCGGTGCGCGGCTCGGTCTTGTACCAGAAGTCTGCGTTGATTTTCCAGCTGCCGGGCTTGCGTTCGGTCAGTGTGAACCAAGGTGTTTCGCCGTCGGCCCAGGTGGGTGTGGCGGTAAAGTCGCAGTTGGACAGCACGGGCGTGAGCGAGAGTCCGCCGTTCGCATTCAGGCTGATTTTTCCGCCCGGCACGACCACGGCGCCCGCTTTCTGTGCTGCGGGCAGGGTGTGCCCGTCGGTTTGTGCGCTCAGCTGCATGGGGAGGAAGACCACCATGGCTGCACACAATATATGGGAAAGGGATAAATGCTTCATGATAATAATTTAGGGAAACGAGTGGCTGTCTCGTCCGAACTTAGTGGTTGATAATAACTTTGACGCCGGCAGCTATATATATGCCTGCGGGCAGGGCGAAGGTGTGTGTGCCGGCTGCCACGGGCCGGTTGATGACGCTGCGTCCGCATACGTCGTAGACTTGCAGCTGCATGGGGCTCCCCGTGCTGACAACGAGCCCCCCGCCGCGGACATAAATCTGCGTGCCTGCTGCTGCGTCGATGCTGACGATGCCGGTGGGGTTGCCCACTTGGAAGGACTGCGAACGCAGTTCCCATCCGGGATATTTTGTCGACGTTCCCTCGGCGTGTATGGCCTTCTGGTCGGTGAGGAAGGTGTACTTGGCCACGCTCTGTTTGTAGTCTGTACCTTTCGTCAGGACTACGCCGTCCTCGTCGCGCACCCAGTTGATGGTGAAGCCGGCCAAGACGCCCCAGCCGTTGAGTCGGGTGAAGTCGGTCATGTCGATGGTCTCGTTGATTTCCACCTTGTCGGTGATGTAGAACGGGCGCTGCGGCGCGATAGCGAAGTTCATCAGCGAATCCCCGGTCGTGGCGTTATAGACGGTGACAAAGGATATCGGTGCCAGGGCGTTGCCGTCCACGTAGAAGTCGGTCATGGACTTCTTGTCGGACGCATTGTGCTTGATGAGGGTCAGTGCATTGTTTGACACACTGAGTTTTCGTACGGAGCAGGTCGACAGGTCGAGCGTGGCGAGCTGGTTGTTGTCCGCCCAAAGCTCTTGGAGTCGCGTGCGTCCGGTGAAGTCCATTTTGGGGATGGCATTGTTGAACGCGCATACCTGTACCGGGTCCACGCCTGCACCGATGGTCAGTCCGGTCATGCCGTTGTCCTGACACCACAGGGTCTCGAGTTGCGATGTGGCCGATACGGCTAACTTGTTGATCTTGTTGCCGGCGCAGTTGAGGAAGAGCAGTTTGGTCTGATAGGTCGTATAGAGTGTTGTCAGTGCATTGTCGGAGCAGTCCAGGCTGACAAGGTTGGGATTTTTCGTCAGGCTCAGCGCCGCAATCCGGTTGTTCGAGCAGTCCAGCTCCTCCAGCAGTGCCAGGTTGGTCAGGTTGATGGCTGTCAGCTCGTTGTCGGGGCAATAGATTTGCTGCAGCGAGGGGGCACCGTCCACGTTGAGCTGTGTCAGTCCGTTGTCCGGACAGTACAGCAGGGTAGGGTTCTGCACGGTGGTGATGGTGAGAGAATCTCCCTCGATGGGGATGGATTTTTCCGTGCCGTCGAAGGTCAGGGTTTGCGTGCCGCCGCCGCTCCAGACAAGCTGCGCTGTCACGCCGGCGTTCAGGGCCAGCGTGAGTTGCTCGGGTGCTGCTTTCCGGGTACGCATCCCGATGACGTCAGCACGGGCTGTGCCGGCCAGCAGGATGGTCGCGCACAGTGCCATGCGGAATAGTTTCTTGTTCATGCTACTTGATTTAGGGGAAGTTTTTCCTTTATAATATTAATAAGGTGTGGTAGGTCAGTCGTGTACCAGGGTGCCGATGCTTTCGCCGCGAAGCACGCGCATCAGGTTGCCCACGCAGTCCATGTTGAATACATAGACGGGCAAATGGTTCTCGCGACACATGGCTGTGGCCGTGATGTCCATCACGCGCAGGCCGCGGCTGATGACTTCGTCGTAGGTGATGTCGTCAAACTTGGTGGCGGTGGGGTCTTTCTCCGGGTCGGCGGTGTAGATGCCGTCCACGCGGGTACCCTTCAGCATCACGTCGGCTTCGATTTCGATGCCGCGCAGTGACGAACCGGTGTCGGTCGTGAAGTAGGGGCTGCCTGTGCCGCCGCTCATGATGACCACTTCGCCGCGCTCCATGGCTTCGATGGCTTTCCACTTGCTGTAAAATTCGCCGATGGGTTCCATGCGGATGGCGGTGAGTACGCGGTTCTTCACGCCGGCTGCGCCGAGCGCACTGCTCAGGGCCAGCGAGTTGATGACTGTGGCACACATGCCCATTTGGTCGCCTTTGACGCGGTCGAAGCCCTTGCCGGCCCCGCTCAGTCCGCGGAAGATATTGCCGCCGCCGATGACGATGCCGATTTGCACGCCCATTTCCGCCGCCTCCTTGATTTGTGCGGCGTACTCATTCAGGCGTTTCACGTCGATGCCGTAGCCCTGCTCGCCCATCAGGCTTTCGCCACTGAGCTTCAGCAGTATTCTGTGAAATCTGTTCATATAGTATTCGTTTTGAGGTGATGGTCCGGACCGGTAGGGCCGGGATGTTGGAGTTACTTGTTGCAGCGTTCGAAGAAGTGGATGGCTTCCAGTTCCGCGCGCATGGCGGTTTCCTCTTCGTCCGTCAGGTTTTGGAACGGCGTGCGGTTGGGGCCGAGGTCCAGGCCGATGAGTTTCATGATCCGCTTGCCGCCCACGATGTTGCCGCGGTAGTGGCAGATGACGTCGATGACGTCCTGCGCGAAGTTTTGCAGTTCGCGGGCCTTTTCCAGGTCGCCCTGTGCCCATGCCTCGAGGATGCCGGTCAGCACGCGGCCGTTGTAGTTGGTCGTACCGCCGATGCCGCCCTGTGCGCCGCCCATGGCCAAGCAGGGCAGGATGGTCTCGTCCTGTCCGTGGAGCATGTCGAACTTTCCGTCCTTGTAGCGGCGGCAGCGGTTGTACTCGTACAGGCTTTCAAATGTGTACTTGATGCCGGCGAAGTTGGGGATGCGGCCGTCCACGGCTTTCAGGAAATCCAGCATCGACAGGTAAGCGTTGTTGAAGGCCGGTATGTGGTAGTAGTAGAACGGCAGTTCGGGAGCACCGCAGGCGATTTCCTCGCAGTATTTCACCAGTTCCTCGATGCGGCCGATGCGCGGGAACGGCGTAGCCATGGCACCGATGCCCCAAGCGCCGATTTCCGCGGCGTGCCGGGCCATGCGGCGGCTGCTCTTCACGCAGGTACTGCCCACGTGTACGATGACCTTGAACCCTTCCGGCACGGCTTTCACCCAAGCTTCGGCCAGGAGTTTGCGTTCCTCTTCGTCGAGCATGTAGCCCTCGCCCGAGGAACCGTTGATAAACACGCCCTTCAATCCGTTGCGGGCCAATAGCGCTGCGTATTCGGGTATCGGGTCAAGGTTGACGCTGCCGTCGGCATGAAACGGCGTGAACGGCGCGTCAATGAGTCCTTTGATTTTTTCCATATTGCAGGTGGTTTTCTATAAAGGTGGTTTTTGATAGGAGGGCCTTGTGCTGTTTGCAGGGCCTGCCTATGTTCTATGAATGATAAATCTTGTACTGCCCTGCGCGGGGCGGTCGGGCATTTAGGGGGATGAAAGGGGAGTCTAAGCGTTCTCGCCGGCGGCCAATTCCTCCAGCACCTGCCAGCACTGGTACAGGCCGCGGGGCACGTGGAAGCAGCCCTTCCATTTGCCGCCCTTGAGCGTCAGGAGCACCTCGCCGCGGCGGTTCAGGTAGCCGAACCACTCGGGGTACTCGGCATCCACGAAGTGGCTCCACACATAGTCGTGTACGCGCTCAAACCATTCCAGACATTTCGGATTGCCCGTAAGCCGGTAGCCCTTGAGCATGGTGATCAGCGTCTCGATGTGTACCCACCAAAGTTTCTGGTCCCATTCCAATTGCTGCAGGGGATAACCCTTGCGGTCCATGAAGTAGAAGATGCCGCCAAACTCCTTGTCCCATCCATATTCGGCTTCGTTGAGCGCTATTTGTACGGCTTTTTCGATGAGGTCCTGCCGGCCCAATCGTTTGCCCAGGTCCATGATAAACCACATCGCCTCGATAGCGTGGCCGGGGTTGAGCTGCCGGCCGTCCATGCAGTCTACCAGCTCATTGTCCGTGCCGAGGTGCTCCACGATCAGGCCGGGACCCACCTCGGGGCGGTAGAACACGTCCATCACTTCGTGGATGCACGTATCGATGGTCTGTTGGAGGAAATCCGGTTCCAGCAAAGGCTCGATTTCCAGGGCCACGTTGCAGAGGATCATCGGCAGCGCGAAGCTTTTGAGTGCGCGTGCGCCGGGGCTGGCCTTGCTCCATTTGCCTTTCGGGTTGTCCACTTTCGACAGCACGATGTCAAAGGTGCGCCGGGCGATGTCCTCGTACTCCTTGTTGCCTGTGGCCAGTGCTAACTGCCCGAAGGCGATGACGGCAAAGGTGTAGGAGAAGATATTGTAAGGCTCTACGAGCGGCCGTCCCTCGCGGTCCAGCGCGAAGTACCAGTTCAGTTGGCCGTCGTGACCGTATTTCTTCAGAAATTCCGCACCCTGCAGGGCTGCTTCGAGCCATTCGGCGCGCTTTTCCACTTTGTTGTAGAGGGTGGCCAGCATCCAGACCTCGCGGCCCTGCAGCCAGATGAATTTATCGGTGTCGAAGACCGAACCGTCGCGCTCCAGGCAGGTGAAATAGCCGCCGAACTCCTTGTCCTGCGACTTTTCCAGCCAAAAGGGCATTACTTTGTCCAATAATTCTGCCTTGTATTGGGCAGCCAATGCTTTGAAATCTACCATGATGGATGATGTGTTTTTACAGTGAAGCGGGCTAATAATGATGTTATGGGGAAACGAACTGCCCACTACACTGCAAAAGTAGTATTTTCTTTTGTGGAGGGCGCGCAAAAAGTGGAAAAACTTTTTCTCGAAGCCTCATATTGTCATCTGCCAAAGGCTTGGGCGTCAAATGTTAAAGCGAAAAGGGGCCGATTTGCTTTTTGCCCGAAAATTTCGTATCTTTGTCGTAGCAACGGAGCGGACCGCGAGATTTTCGGGGACTGCTCCGTTGCTTTTTGCCTGTTTCGGGGAGAAACTGCAAGGGACTTGGGAAAAATTACAAAGGACTTGGGAAAAATTACAAAGGACTTGCGCAAAACTACCTCCTATGTAATTCACTTTTGCCTCCGGAAGGGTTCCTCTTATTCCTTGAGCAGGAAAAAATGGCAGCCCTGTAAAGTGACAAAAATGTTAAAAGCGCAGAGCTTTCCCGAGAGGTCTTGTCGTCCGCCGTCCGGCCCGGTGGGGCCTGCTCACTGCGCCGTCCGCCATCCGGTCCGGCGGGGCCTGCTCATTACCCATCTCCCTGCCTGCGCCCGCTGCTTCTCCGAGGGTGTTCCCCCAATACGAAAGCGTCCCCCAAATACGCGGGATTTTTCGTCGTCCCGCAAAAAAACGCTCCAAAAACTTTGCTGGATAGAAATAAACCCTTACCTTTGCACCGCATTTAAGGGAAATGCCGAAATAGCTCAGTTGGTAGAGCAATTCATTCGTAATGAATAGGTCGCCGGTTCGAGTCCGGCTTTCGGCTCACAGATTGAGGCATTTTTGCTCAAAATCAAGTCAAAACAAGAAGACACTGACGATGGACATCTCGCCAGTGTCTTTTTTTGGTTCGCCGGGCGCCTGCTCAAGAGGCGCCGCCGACTATTGCATCACGCCGTCGTCATACGTCACGATGTCGGGCCATTCAGTAGGCACAAACATACTCTTGTTCTGTTTCCGTGCCACGTGCAATATCTTCAACACACCCTTTGCCGACGTGTTAAGCAGATAACAGTGCTCATATTCCCCCAGTATCAGGCACACCTCTTTTCCCCATAGGGGACTCTCCATATAGGAATAGACCTGGCCGCGTTTTTTGTACGACAGCATGAGCTTGCGCAGTTCCGTCATCACTTCGGCTGCATCCGCCGCAACGTCATAGCGCAAGCCTTGTGTCGTGTCCACAGCGTTCAGACTGTAGGCAATTGATGCAGTGCCGCCGTTGCGTTTGCGATAGCTCACTTTCACGGTTTGGCATTTCTTTTGTTTCACCAGCGAAGCCAGAAAGTCTTCCAGTGGTGCATTGTCAACCGGCCCCACCGTTTCGTCCGGCAGTTTGGGGTCTTCAAACTCCACCCCCATCACCATTTGTTGGCAATTGATGTCAAGCATCGCCATGATCCGGGAATGGCGCGTGAAGGCATGTCCGTAGATTTCATGTTCCATAGTGCCTTGCTCCAGTCGCCCACCTTTCACGATTGAGTAAGACACCGTGTCGCATCCCGCTTGTCGATGGGTTTCATAAAGGTTGGCCTCATCTGCCTCACTCATGGCAGCGTTGTAGGCAGAACGGATGGTGTAGATGTCGCTTGGCGCCACACTGTCTTTCGGTACACGCACGAAAAAGAAGTCACTGTGCGTCTTTCCGTCAAAACTCTCAACAATCGCGGCATAAGGTTGGTATTTTCCAGTGGCATACGTTTTCAGTCCGCGCAACGTTTCTTGCGCCGAGCCCGTCAAGGCCATCAGGCACAGGCAGGCTAAAGTCATTGTCTTTTTCATGTATTCAGAGATTTGTTTGATTAGAAACCTATGTGGGCATATTGTTCCAGAACCTCGCTCCTCACTCTGTTTCTCACCCGAATGGCGCGCTCATCCAGCTGCGAATGTTCAGAATAGGTAAACAAAGTCGATACAATATGTTCCGCAAGGTCAGATTGGTAGTCGTTCACGGTTGATGCCGGTAGCTTTTCGTCCGTGTTGTCCGGAAGCTGGGCGTGGTTCTTGTCAGATGCACCGGCGGCGTTGTTACCTTGTCCGGCTGTGGCCGACAGGTATTTGCCATCGTCCTTTGCCGTCTCCTTTTCAGAGGATAAAGGCCTACGGGATTGTCCCATGACATTACGGCTTGGGGCTTTTGGCGTTTCAGACAACAAAGCCGTTGCCGGTGGCGTCATCTGTGCTGTACAAGGCTGTTCAGACACTTTGCCGGCAGGCTGCAGCGACTGCTTCACAGCGGTGGCGAGTACTTCTTTGCTGTCCGCGACGGGAGTTTCCTGCCGCCACGCCATACGTCCCAGCAAGCAGCAGATACAAAATACGGCAGCCACTCCCGCCACTTTCAGCCACTTCAGGCTGCGGCGTGGAGATTGTTCAGACGCGGGCTGTGCCAATATGTCAGGGCTGTGCCGAATGGGTTCTGTATGGGCCAACACACCGGCTTCGATGCCGCCAAACAAGACGGCGAAAGCTCTCCAACGCTCCGGTACAGACTGGGCTGTGGCAAAGTAGTCGGCCAACAGCCGTTCTTCTGCCAGCGTGGTTTCACCCTTTACAAAACGGTTGAGCAATGCTTCAATGCTGGTTTCTTCGTATTTCATATTGCTGGTTAATCAATGTTAGTAATCGTGCCCTTGCCTTGCTTAACATACCTCTCACCGCTCCTGCCGAGGTGCCCAAGGCGCGTGCTATATCTTCTGTTTCCATGTGTTGCTCCGAGCGCATTCTCAGGATAATCTGCCATTTCTCTGGCAGCTGTTTCACGGCATTCTCACACAGGCCGTAGGCCTCTTTGGCTTCCATCACCACGTCCGGTCCCGGCGTAGACGGCAGATAAGCCGCCTCTTCCGGCCCTTCCTCCTCATCTCGGCTCTCGGCGAACAGACCGCGAAAGCGGTGTCGCTTTCTGGCCTTGAGCTGGTTCAGGCAAAGATTGCGACAAACCACGGCAGCATAGGCGCAGAGTTGGCTCTTGTCTTTCGAGAGTTGGCCTCGCAGTTGCCACAGTCTGAGCATCACCTCCTGTGTCGCGTCGGCTGCGTCGGCTGCGTCGGGCAGGTAGCGCGTAGCTTCACGCCACACCACGTGGCGCACTTCCGGCACCAATGCTATGTAGGTTTTGTCGTCCATCATACCCAAATATACAACTTTATCGGCTTACCGCTACCTTAAAACCATATTTTTTGATTTGAATCCGCAAATGACAGCCCCCATTCGAAGACAAAAAAAGAGGGTGCACCAATTATGACACACCCTCAAGAAAAAGATAAAAACCGGAATACCCCTGCTGAAAGTCTGCCACCATCTTCTTACAGAAAGCATCCCTCCTCTGCAATGCGATAAACAAGAAAGATCGTGCATGGCATTGCGGAGTGCGTCGGGTGGGCGGAGTTTCCCTTTTGCAGGGGCGCAAAACAAAAACCGCTCCCCTCGGGTGAGGATGGCGGCTTTCTGTCAGTGGTCGGGGCTTTTATACCTCGATGATTTGGGCCTCCAAGATGTCGGCATGTGCTCTTCTTTTTTTATACAAACGTTTGGCAGGACAAAATCAGGGCATTTTTTTGTGGGCATCAGGTATGGGGAAGCCCCTTGTGCTGCATCCAGACTTCCAGTGATACCCCTTCGTAGCGTTCAAAGGTGAGTAGGGTGGTCTTGTAGGTGCGGAAGCCCACACGTACAAACTCGCGCTGCGGCGCTGTCATCTCGCCCGTTTTGAGCAACTGCTTCAGCTCGTTCACGCGGTAGCGCCCGATGTACTCGTGGATGTCGTTGTAGCCCTGCGAACGCAGGCTTTGCAGCATCACGTGCCGATTAAATCCGCACAGGCGGCACAGGCGGTCGCGGTTGAACTGATTATCGGTGAAGGGCTTCTCCTTTTGCATGACGTACTCCATCATTTCAAAGCGGTGGAGGTTGGCTTCGTTGAAGTCGTTGAGCTCTGATTGCGACATCTCGGCCGGCGAGGGCGGCGTCTTTACCGGTTTGATGGCAGGATAGCTGATGGCCTGCACGCCGGGACGCAGCAGGCGGATAAAAAGGAAGAGATTGACACCCGTGAAAAGCAGTACGTAGCACAGAAGCATGGGCATGGAGAAACGAATGGTGACCACGATGAAAAAGACCGCCGTGCAGCCTAACGCAGTGACGTAGGCGCGCAGGTAAGGCGGCAGGATGAAGCGACGCACCAGGTTGTGGGGCAAACGAAACAGGTTGATGATGTAATAGGCCGAGAGGAATAGCGACAGGCAGCGTAGCAGTACGTCGCCGCTGAGCAGGTGTGCCGCAAAATCTTCGGCCGCGTGCAAATGCGTGAGCGGCGAACCCATCAGTGTACCTATTATATATAGGAAAATCAGGAGGAGCGCCGGCGAAGCGTACTTCCACATGCGCTGCCATTGCAGGTAGCCGGGCAGGCAAAGTCCCAAGGGCTGCACCGTCTGCAGGAAGGAGGAGGCTACCAGGTACAGCAACATCACGGGGTGGAGCATACCGGCCTCGGGCAGCTGGGACCTACCGGCAAAGTAGCCCGTGGCAATGCCATACATCAGCGCAAAAATCAGCATGATCCATGCTTGCGGCAAAAAAACCACGCTGCGGCGTGAAAATACAAAGAGCACGATGCTCATCATGAAGTGAGCTGTGGCTGCAAACTCTATAATCAGTAGGGATAGGGTCTTCATACGATGTTGCTGAGGGGATAACCTGTCGGCCCTGCAGGTGGGCAGTCATTTCCATCTCACTGCTCGTTGCACAAATACCGGCGATATGGGCAAACTTCTGCGCGCGAGATTACAATGCAGCTACAAAAGTAGAAAATCTTTTTGTAGCATGCGGGAGCGTCTCAAATTAATTACTACTTTTGCAACGCTTTCGGCCTATGAAGAGGGCGTTTCCGGCAAGGTGGCAGCCCGTAGAAACTTGGGCCCGTCCCCGCAATACAAGCGTATGGAAGAGAAAAAAGTATTTCAAATAGACGTAGACGAAATCCTGCGAAGCAAAGCCGGCAGCAAGGCCGACAAGGTGCCCCGCTTCATCGTATCTTGGCTGAAGCGCAGACTGCACCAGGACGAGGTGAACGCCTTTTTGGCGCAGGAGGGTGACAAGCAGGGGATGCCTTGGCTGGAGGATTGTGTGAAATACTTGGACATGCAGCTCGACATCCAGGGGATGGAAAATTTGCCCGACCCCGGAGACGGACGCTACTACACCTTTGTGAGCAACCACCCCCTGGGCGGACAGGACGGCGTGGCTCTGGGCTACATCTTGGGCCGTCATTACGACGGCAGGGTCAAGTATCTGGTCAATGATTTGCTGATGAACCTGCACGGACTGGCGCCCCTGTTTATTCCTATCAACAAGACGGGCAAGCAGAGCCGGCAGTTTCCCGCCATGGTCGAAGCCGGATTTCAGAGCGACAACCACATCATCATGTTTCCCGCCGGACTCTGCTCGCGCAGGCAACATGGTGTCATCCGCGACTTGCCTTGGGCCAAGACCTTTGTGGCCAAAAGCGTCGCCTATCAGCGTGACGTGGTGCCCATTCACTTTGGCGGGCACAACTCCAACAAGTTCTACACATTGGCCAACCTAAGCAAGTGGCTCGGCATCAAGTTCAATATTGCCATGCTCTACCTTGTAGACGAACTCTACAAGAACCGCCACAAAACTTTCGAGGTGAAGATTGGCAAGCCCATCCCCTGGCAAACCTTCGACAAAAGCCGTACGCCCTCCCAGTGGGCTGCCTATGTGCAGGACCTCGTCTATAGACTTCCCTCTCCTTAACCTCACGGGAAAGCCCCACGGGAAAGCCACGCAGAGCTCCCGTCTTATCCCCCCATTCCCACATCCCGACACGTTTATCGACCCGTAAGCTACACACACAATATGGAAAAAATCATCGATCCGGTAGCACGTGACCTCATCAAAGCCGAATTGCGCAGCGAGTACAGACTTCGTGTGACCAACAAAGCCGGCAACGAAATCTATGTAGTCACCTATCAGCAAGCACCTAACGTGGTGCGCGAAATAGGCCGGTTGCGCGAAATCGCTTTCCGCGCCGCAGGCGGCGGTACCGGGCATTCGCTCGATTTGGACGAGTTCGATGTGTGCGAGCATCCCTATTACCAACTCATCGTGTGGAGCCCCGAGGACGAAGAAATCTTGGGCGGCTACCGATTCCTACCCGGTCGCGAGATTGAATTCCATCCCGACGGACAGCCCCACCTTGCCACAGGGCACATGTTCCACTTCTCCGAAAAGTTTCTGCGCGATTATCTGCGCGACACCGTAGAGTTGGGACGCTCCTTCGTCACCCTCGAGTACCAAAGCACCCGCAAATTGGCCAAAAGCCTCTTTGCGCTCGACAACCTTTGGGACGGACTGGGCGCGCTGACCGTTGTTATCCCCGGATTGAAGTACTTCTTTGGCAAGATGACCATGTATCCCAGCTTCAACAAGCAGGCGCGCGACATGATCCTCTACTTCCTCAACAAGCACTTCGGCGACCGCGAACGGCTCGTCTATGCAGTAGAACCGCTCCAAATCGAGACCGACCCCCGCCTCCTGCAGGAATTGTTTAGTCAGGACAACTTCCGCGAAGACTACCGTGTGCTCAATACCGAAGTACGCAAATTGGGCTACAACATCCCCCCGCTCGTCAACGCCTACATGGGGCTCAGTCCCACCATGCGGGTATTCGGCACTGCCGTCAACCATGAGTTTGGCGAAGTCGAGGAAACCGGCATCCTGATAGCCGTAGATGAGATTTTGGAGGAGAAGCGTATGCGCCATATCGACAGTTTTGCAGAGAAACACCCCGACAGCGTGCGCGCTTTCGAGGAAATATTTGTCAAGGGGAGCATGGACCGCTGACACATCGCACTGACACATGCAGCCACAAGGCACTTCCGAAGAAATAGCAACGGAGGTGCTTTTTTATGTCCGTCTGCGGGGTCCATGCATCGCCGCCGAAGGGTGGGAAAAGGCGTCGCCCTGGGCACAGAAAGCCTCTGCCTGCCGCTAAAAGGGGACAAACTTGCCCGCCGCCTTTGTGCGATTGAAAATTTTTGGGTAATTTTGTCACCAAAAAGTAATATTGACATGACACAAAGCACGGCAGATACCCCCGCTCCCTCCGTCCTCCTCGGTTTGACCGTGGAGGAACTGAAGCAGCTCGCCTCCTCCCTGGGGTTGCCTGCCTTTGTCGGCAAACAGTTGGCACAGTGGATCTACGGCAAGTGCGTAACGGATTTTTCACAAATGACCAACCTGTCACTGAAGGCCCGGGAAAAGCTCGCCGCCACCTGCTGCATCGGCGCACACGCACCGGCCGAGGAAATGCGTTCGGTGGACGGCACGGTGAAATACCTGTATCGCACACGCGACGGCCATTTCATCGAGTCTGTCTACATCCCCGACGGCGACCGCGCCACGTTGTGCGTATCTTCGCAGGTGGGATGCAAGATGGGCTGCGCCTTCTGCATGACGGGCCGCCAGGGCTTTTCCGCCTCGCTCGACGCCGCAGAAATCCTGAACCAGATTTATGCGCTGCCCGAGCGCGAACGCCTCACCAACGTCGTGTTTATGGGACAGGGAGAGCCTTTCGACAACGTGGAAGCCGTACTCCGTGCCACCCAAGTGCTCACCGCGGACTGGGGCTTCGCCTGGAGTCCCAAGCGCATCACGGTCTCGACCGTAGGACTGCGCCGTGGTCTGCGCCGTTTCTTGGACGAGAGCAAATGCCACTTGGCCATCAGCCTGCACCACCCCCTCCACGAGGGCCGCGCGGCACTTATGCCGGCAGAGCGGGCCTTTCCCATCCGCGAAGTGGTGGACCTGTTGCGCCAATACGACTTTTGCACACGCCGACGTGGCGCGGCGGACACACCGCACCAGCGCCGATTGTCGTTTGAGTACATCGTATTTGCCGGCGTCAACGATTCGCGCGAACACGCCCGGGCTTTGGTCGAATTGCTCGACGGCTTGGATTGCCGCATCAACCTGATACGATTTCACGACATCCCCGCGACGCCGCTCCGAGGCGTGGACGATGCCGCCATGTTGCGCCTGCGCGACTTCCTGACGGCGCACGGCATCTTTACCACCATCCGGGCTTCGCGCGGGCAGGATATATTTGCCGCCTGTGGCCTGCTGTCCACGAAGAAACAGGAGGAAATGAACAGAAAGTAGCCCTCGTGTCCCTCGATCTCCGAACTAATTTTTTACCATATATGACTCACGAAAAACGCCCCCATAACCCCGCCCTCGAAGACAGGCGCGAGGAAAACGAAAATAGCCGGCCGTTGCCCCGACGCACTCCGCTGAAAATCGGTATCACCCACGGAGACACCAACGGCGTCGGCTACGAACTCATCCTGAAGGCTTTTGCGGACCCAATGATGTACGATGTCTGCACCCCCGTCGTCTACGGCGCTGTCAAGGTGGCTGCGTACCATGCCAAAGCCTTGGAGATGAAAGCCAACTTCCATATAGTCCAGACGCCGGACGAGGCACAGACCGACAGGTTGAACCTGGTGAATTGCTTCGACGAGGAAGTGCCGGTGGAGTGGGGCAAGGTGGCACCCGAAGCCGGACACGCTGCATTGGTCGCCTTGGAGCGCGCTGCCGAGGACTTGCGCGATGGAAAAATCGACGCGCTGGTCACCGCCCCCATCTGCAAGGAGGCGATGCACAGTGCCGGATTTAAGTTTGTGGGACACACGGAGTTCCTGGCCGACCGGTTAGGCAGCCGCGACTGTCAGCCGCTGATGATCTTGCAGAGCGAAATGATGCGCGTAGCTTTGGCCACGGTGCACTGTCCACTGAGCCAGGTGGCAGCACAGTTGAGCCGCGAAATGCTGGAAGAGCGTCTCAGCGTCCTGTATGCCGGTTTGCGTCGCGATTTCCTCTTGTCGTCGCCCCGAATTGCCGTCTTGGCGCTCAATCCGCATTGCGGGGACGGCGGGATGCTTGGCGAGGAGGAAAAGACCATCATTTCGCCGGCCATACAGGCCATGGTCGAGCGCGGCGTTCCGTGCTACGGACCTTTCCCTGCCGACGGATTTTTCGGTGCCGGCTTGTTCCGCAAGTTCGACGGCATTTTGGCGATGTACCACGACCAGGGATTGGCACCCTTCAAGGCCTTGTCCATGGAGAGTGGCGTCAACTTCACAGCCGGCTTGCCCTTCGTCCGCACTTCCCCCGACCACGGCGTAGCGTTCGACTTGGCAGGACAGGGCGTGGCGGACATTTCCTCGTTCCGCAGTGCCATATACGCCGCCGTCGACGTGGTGCGCAATCGCAGGGCCGACGACGAAGCCCATGCGAACCCCCTGCCCAAACTTTACCACGAACGCCGCGAAGACGGCGAGCGTTCGCGTCATACCATCCCCCAAGAAAAACCAGCCGAATGAAGTTTGCCATCATCGCCGCAGGAGAAGGCTCGCGGCTGCTGCGTGAAGGCGTGGGTTGCCCCAAGCCTTTGGTAAAAGTGAACGGCGAAACGCTGATCGCCCGCCTGTTGCGGATTTTTCATCAGTGTGGTGCCGAGGAAACAGTCGTTATTGTCAACCGGCTACATCCCGAAACGGAGGCTTTCGTTCGCCAATTGATGAACGAACAGACCTACGGGCCGATACGTTTGGTCACCAAGACGACGCCCAGTTCGATGCACAGTTTCTACGAACTCAGTCCGTTTCTGCAGGACGCCCCTTTCTGCCTGACAACCGTCGACACCATATTTCGCGAGGAGGAGTTTGCGGACTATATCCGCCGTTTCCGTGACAGCAAGGCGGACGGCATGATGGCCGTGACAGACTTTATCGACGACGAGAGTCCCCTCTACGTCGGCACAGATGCCGATTTGCGCATTACGGCGTTCAACGACAGCAACTTGGGCGACCGCTATATTTCCGGAGGTATCTATGCCTTGACACCCAAGGCCCTGCCCACGCTGCGGAGGTTGATGCGCGAGGGACAAAGCAGGATGCGCAATTTCCAGCGCGGCCTGATAGCAGACGGGTTGCACCTGCAGGCCTGCCCTTTCAGCAAGATATTGGACGTAGACCACGCCGAGGACATTCGCAAGGCGGAGGAATTCCTGCGCGGTGCCTCTGCCGGAAGTCATCGGGCCGATATAGCTCCTACGGCATGAGAGACAGTGAAAAACCACAGATACTCGGCATAGGCCGGGCACCGCAATTTTCGCCGAACTGCGTGGATCGTGATGCCGCTATCCTGCGGGCGGTGGCGGAAGTCCTGCGTAGTCGCGATTATGTCGTACACATTTGTAGCGAAGAGGCTTTGCCGGATTGGCAGGGCTATGTCGCTGCCTTCAGCATGGCCCGCCATCCGCAGGCACTGGGAGCGTTGGCGCGCTGGGAAGCCGAGGATTTCCCGGTCATCAATTCTGCCCGTTCCCTGCAAGCCTGTGACCGCGCAGATCTCACGGCGCGTTGCATCGCTGCGGGTGTGCCGATGCCGCCCTTCCGCCTTTTGTGTGCCGATGAACCGGACGGGGCCTTGGCGCAGCTTGACGGTATGTATTTTCCGCTTTGGCTGAAGCGTTGCGAAGCCTGCGCGCAGCACGAGGACGACGTTTGCCATGCCGCCGATGCCGCCGAAGCGCATGCCGCCTTGGTGCGTTTTCATCGCCGGGGCATTTCGCGCGTGATGGCCTGCCCGCACCAAGTCGGGGATTTGGTGAAGTTTTACGGGGTGCTTGACACCGGTTTCTTTTATCATTATTATCCGATAGTGGAAGGCTCCACGGGCAAATTTGGCTTGGAGCGCCACAACGGCCGTCCTTTGGGCTTTCAGGTACAAACCGAAACGTTGCACGCTGCCGCCGAGACGGCAGCCCGCGTCACCGGACTGTCCGTCTATGGTGGCGACGCCATTATTTCGGCCGACGGAAGTTTTCAAATCATTGACTTTAATGACTGGCCCAGCTTCTCACGTTGTCGTGCGGAAGCCGCCGTGGCGATTGCCGACTGCCTGTGTGCGGCAGTCCGTGGACGTCGTAGCCCTATGTGTCCGCACGACACTGCGCATGCGCCGGCCGGTCAGGATGCATTATTAGGTATTTAGAACAATATGGCAAAGACTCTCTCCTCCACATTCAAGTCGCAGGACACCGAAGAGTGGCTTGACATTCATTTCACCCGTCCGTTGGGTTTCCTGTGGGCCAGGTTTTTTGATTCGCTGGGCGTACATCCCAATGTGGTGACCATTCTGAGCATTGTGCTCGGCATTGCGGCCGGCGTGATGTTCTACTTCGACGACCTTACCTATAATATTATAGGTATCCTGCTGCTCGTTTGGGCCAACCTTTACGACAGTGCCGATGGCCAGTTGGCTCGTATGACGGGCAAGAAGACCCGTTGGGGCCGCATTCTCGACGGATTTGCCGGCGATGTCTGGTTCTTTTGCATTTATGCCGCCATCTGTCTGCGCCTGATGGGTCAGCCGATGCCCTTTTGGCCTGCCCACGATTGGGGCGTATGGATTTGGTTGCTCTGTGCCTGGGCCGGACTCATCTGTCACGGCAAGCAGTGTCAGTTGGCCGATTACTATCGCAACATACACCTTTACTTCCTGAAGGGCGAGAGCGGTTCGGAGCTGGACAACGCCGCGGCGCTGCGTGCCGAGTTCCGCTCGCTGACGTGGAGGAAGGACGGCGCTTGGCGGCTCTTCCTGTATTTTTACGGCAATTACACCCGTTCGCAGGAGCAGCAGACACCTGCCTTCCAGGCGTTCAAGGCAAAGCTGGACCAAAGGTACGGCCGTGCCATTCCCGCAGCACTCGCCGAGCGCTTCCGCCGCGGCAGTCTTCCGCTGATGAAGTATGCCAACATCCTGACGTTCAATACGCGCGCCATCGTCCTTTACATTTCCATCTTGGTGGGCCAGCCGTGGCTATACCCCTTGTTCGAGGTCACCGTGATGGCCGCACTTTATTATTACATGCGTGCGCGTCACGAGCGGTTGTGTCGCGAATTGTCGGCCACGCTTTCCTAATTCGTACATTTCATGAAACCACTCTATCGAAATCTCTTTCTGCTCTTCGGTATAGGCGCCATTGTGGTGATGCTCTGCACGTTCGAGGACGGCTACGAGCAGATCCGCCACAACATAGCCCGTGCCGGACTCTACCTGCCCGCCGTCATTGGCATCTGGGTCGTCGTCTACGCCTTCAATGCCCTTGCCTTTCAGGTGATTGTCAACAGCGGCGACCACGACAAGCACCTTTCCTATCGTCATTCGTACAAGTTGACCGTCAGCGGCTTCGCGTTCAGCTACACCACACCGTTCGGATTTGGCGGCGGGCCGTATCGCGTGATGGAATTGTCCCATTATATCGGCACGCCCCGGGCCATGTCGAGCGTCGTGCTCTATTCCATGATGCACATCCTCTCGCATTTTTGCCTGTGGACCACCGCCGTTTTTGTGTTTGCAGTGTTTTACACCGAGCGGATGACCCCCGGCCTGTGGAGCCTCTTCGGGTTGTACATGCTCATCCTGTTGGTCGCCGTTTTTGTCTTCCGCTACGGCTACCGTCACGGGCTGATCGTGAAGCTTTACAGCATCCTGCTGCAGATACCCTATGTGAAACGGCCCGCCCGCCGCTTCTACGAGCAAAAGCGCGAGGCGATGGAGCAGGTGGACCGCAACATCGCCTACTTGGGCGAGCAGCCGCGTGCCTTTTGGAGCAGCCTGTTTTATGAGTATGTAGCCCGTGTCATCAATTCCCTCGAATTTCTGTTTATCCTCCATGCCTTTGGCCTCTACATCACCTTTTGGGACGCCATCCTGATTTTGGCTTTCTCGTCGCTGATGGGCAATCTGCTCTTCTTCCTGCCCATGCAGTTGGGCGCGCGCGAGGGCGGATTGGCGCTAATTATCAAGATATTGGGCATCAGTACGGGCGGCATCGGCGTCTTCACCAGTTTCTACACCCGCATCCGCGAGCTGTTTTGGGTCTTCGTAGGCGTCGGGTTGGTGAAGGTCGGCAACAAGCGGATCATGCAGGAACGTGGGGACACCTGCGGAGGATAAAGTGTTTTTTTGAAGTATACAAAGGCTTATGGTCAAAAGTTTGATATTCGACTACGGCGGCACCCTCGACACCGACGGCCTGCACTGGTCGCACGTCCTGTGGGAAGCCTATACCCGGACGGCCGCCCAGCTACCGCAGGCCCGGGGCTTGGGGGAAATCACGTGGGAGGCGTTTCGGGCGGCCTACGTCTATGGCGAGCGCACCTTGGGGCAGCGTCCCATTGTGCAGCCCGGGGACGATTTCCACACCGTTCTGCTGCGGAAGGTGGACCTCGAGACGCAGTACCTGCAGGAGCAGGGGCTGTGGACCGTCCCCGAGGCCGACCGCCGGACCGTCATTGCCGCCCTGAGCGACTACTGCAACCGCTACGTGCTGCGCCGTATGGAAACCTCGCGGCGGTTGCTGCAGCACTTTTCGGGCAAGTACAACCTCGTCTTGGTGAGCAATTTCTATGGCAACGTGCGCGCCGTGCTCCGCAGCTACGGACTCACCTGTTTCCGGGCCGTCATCGAGAGCGCCGAGGTGGGCATCCGCAAGCCCGATCCCGCCATTTGGCAGTTGGGCATCGAAGCCGCCGGTACGCCGGCCGCCCAGTGCGCCGTCATTGGCGACTCGTTCGGGAAGGACATCCGGCCCGCCCATTCGCTGGGCTGCGAAACCGTTTGGCTCAAAGGCCGCGGCTGGGACCGCGAAGAGGCCGACGAGAGCCTGCCCACCCATGTCATACATACCATCGGGGAATTGGCGGACATCTATTAGGCCGCGGCTGTATCGGCGGCAGCTTTGTCGGCCGGCAGGCGGTATTTCCATGGGAAAACAGCCTCTTGCAGATTTAATATAAACTTTTCTGAATCGGCGGCAGCTTTGTTGGCCGGCAGGAGGTATTTCCATGGGGAAACAGCCCCCTTGCAGATTTAATATAAACTTTCTTAAAGCCCTTTTTTGGTGCTGTTTTTGTCACACTGCCTCTCCGTCAAAATGTACGGATGAGCGGGTCGGGAAAACTACGTAGGCGATAAACAAAACTATCTCCTGCGTAGTTTTTTCTATCTCCTTTGTAATTTTTCCCAACTCCCGGGTAGTACGCCTCGCAGTCAGCCCATAGAAAAGGAGCAGGCCGGGAAAAATCCGCGGCCTGCTCCGTTGGTACGACAAAGATAATACATTTTTCGGCGAAATCCAAATTTGCCAATTTTCCTTTTAACATTTGTCGTTTCTCCTCCCACGTTCCTCTCTTCTCCCCACAAATGGGGATTGCACGACTGGGGAGAGAACTGTAATTTTGCAGCCGAAAATATTAACGCATATGAGATTTTTTCCCCTTTGCATGGCGGCCTTGTTGCCGCTGACCGGTCGGGCCGCCGTGTCCGACACTTCGCGTGTGTATAATATTGAGGAAGCCGTGGTGGTGGCTTCGCCCAAGGAGACGTCTTTCCTGCGCAGCCAGCCCATTTCGGCAGGGTTGCTCGGTGCAGCCGACCTGCAGGCCATCGGCGCCACGACCCTGAGCGACCTGTCGACAGCCACGCCCAACTTCTACATGCCCTCCTATGGTTCGCGGGTCACCTCGGCCGCCTACGTCCGCGGTGTGGGGTCGCGCATCGGTGCGCCCGCCGTGGGCCTGTATGTCGACAACGTGCCCTACCTGGAGCGTCAGAGTACGCTCTACGGCGGCGGCGCGATGGGTGGCGTCGTCCGGGTGTTCACCGCCGATCCGTTCCGCCACAAGGGTGTACAGGCGGAGCTTGGGACCACGACACGCAACAGCGGACGCCGCGTCAAGGCTGTGGCTTACCTGCATCCCAGCGACAAGGTGGCGCTGTCGGTGGGCGGTTTTTACACCGGCGACGAGGGCTTCTACCGCAACGCATATAGCGGCCAGAAGGCCGATGCCGAGGATGCCGCCGGCGGCAAACTGCGCTTGGGGTGGCGGCCCGCGGAAAATCTGCGCATGGACCTGACGGCGCAGTACGAATACTCCGACGAACGTGCCTGTCCCTACTTCCTCATGGGGGCTGTCCGCGACGGCGTGCTGACGGACGAGGCGTGGACAGACAGTATCGGGCAAAACCGCCAAAGCCGCTACCGCCGCAGCCTGCTCAATGTGGCCATGGGATGGACGTGGCAGGCGCCGCGACTGACCCTCTCGTCCATCACAGCGTACCGCTACCTGCGCGACCGCCTCTTCATGGACCAGGATTTCCGTCACGAGGACATCTTCTCGCTGACGCAGCGGCAGCGGATGTCGGGCGTGACGCAGGAAATCACCCTCAAGAACCGCGCTTCCGGACGCTGGCAGTGGGTGAGCGGTGCCTACTTCCGCTACCAGGGCGAGCACACCGCCTGCCCGGTGCGTTTCCACAAAGAGGGCGTGGACTATCTGAACGCAAACTTTGCCCGCGTGCTGCCGGCACGTCCGTCGATGACGTTGGCTTTCACCACCGACGAACTGTGCTTCACCTCCGCCATGGAGACCCCCTCGACGGGCGCAGCCCTGTTTCACCAAAGCACGGTGCAGCTCGGCGCAGGACTCTCGTTGACGGGTGGCCTCCGCCTGGAGTACGACCATCGCAGTCTGGACTTGGATTCGGAAATCTCGCCCGCCGCACAGTATCAATTCGCCATGCCCTCCTTCCGCATAGACCAGGCGTTTGCGGCGACAGCCGGTGTCGGTGGCCGCCTCAGTGCCGACACGTGGCAATTGCTGCCCAAGGTCGCCCTGCAATACGACCATCGGAGCGGACGCGGCAACGTCTACGTGTCCGTGAGCAAGGGTTACCGCCCCGGAGGGTACAACCTGCAATCCTACAGCGAACTTTCGCAGCAAGCCCTGCAGCGGGAGATGATGCAGCAAGTGAAGGACTTCAGCATCGAAACCATCCAGGCCATGCCGCTGCCCGAATCGTCCAAGCAAGGGGCTATTGCCGGTATGACGGCGGCCCTCGACCCGCACATTCCCGCCGCGCCGCGCCTCGAGAACCTGTACTACAAGCCCGAGGAAGCCTGGAACTACGAACTGGGCGGACATCTCGGTTTCGCCGGCGGCGCACTGACGGTGGATTACACCCTCTTTTGCGTGGAGACCCGCAACCGGCAATTGGCGCGCTTCGCCGAGAGCGGACTGGGACGCATCACGGTCAACGCCGGCCGCAGCCGCAGCCTCGGCGCAGAGATTACGGTGCGCTCGGCCCTGCTCGACAACCGCCTGCAACTGACGGCAGCCTACGGCTATACCCACGCGGAACTGACGCGACACTACCTCGGCGAGCAGGACGGCACACCCGTGGACTACTCCGGCAACCGCGTGCCCTTTGCCCCCGAACACACGCTGTATGCCGACGCAGCATTCCGGCAGCCGTTGGCGGGGAAATGCTGTCGCGCCGTGTCCGTCGGCGTCAACACCTCGGCAGCAGGACGGATCTACTGGGACGAGGCCAACAGCTACTCGCAACCGTTCTATGCCGTGCTCAATGCGCGCCTCGGTGTGGAGCTCGGCGGGAGCGTGGAGGTGGAGCTGCGCGGCCACAACCTGACCGCCACGCGCTATGCCGTCTTTGCGTTTGACAGCATGGGCCACCGCTTCGAGCAAGTGGGACTGCCGCGACACTTCGAGGCCACTGTGCGCCTTTCATTCTAAGCCAAAAAAGCGTCCCCCATCAAAAAAACAGGGCGTAGGGCAGACACAGCCAAGATAAAATGCTTATCTTCGTGCCGTATTACAAAACCATTCATGCTATGAAAACAAAAAAACTCCTGTTTGCGGCAGCGATGCTCACAGCCTTAGGGGCCGGTGCGCAGAGCGTGCCGACGCACGAAATGTATGTGCAGTATGCTACGCCCTCGGACATCGTGACCGCCCTGAAAAACTGGGAACCGGGCAAGAATTTCGGTGTGGGAACAGCCTATCACGACGAGAATTTCTTCATCTCGCGCGTGCCGGTCAAGGAACGCTTCCTGCCGGACGTATGGGCCAACCCTGACCTCAACGACGAGAACGACAAATACCTCTGCTGGTGCGTGCCGACAGGCGAAATGACCAAGAAGTGGGGCGCACTGCCCCGTTACAACTTCGACGGCGACAACTTCAACCTGTGGCAGTACGTCAACACACACTCCAACTGGAGCAACGGCTGGTGGCGCGTGCCCGGCGCGTTCAACGATGCCGCCCACAAAAACGGCGTTCGCACCGGTTGCACCTACTTCATCGACTGGGGTGCCGGCGTCAATATCTACAACGAACCGGGCAAGACGCTCTACGAGCTCTCGGAGCAGCAGTTGTTTGACGGCACCTACACCTATGCGCGCAAACTGGTGGAGTTCATGCGCTATTATGGCATCACGGGACTGACCTTCAACCCCGAGGGAAGTTGGGCGACCGCCCTTGCCAACCAGTTCCAGGGCTTCTTGGCAGAGTGTCACCGCGTGGCCGACGAAATGAACTACCCCTTCCATGTGGATTGGTACGCCTTTGTGAGCAATACCGGCGCGCTGAGCGACAACGGTTGCCAGCTGACCAGTTACAACGACTGGTGGTTTCACAACAAGGACATTGACAAACCCGTGACCGACGTCTTCTTCCTGAACTACAACTGGAGCGAATCGGGACTGGCCAACAGTGTGGCCACCGCACAGAGCCTGGGGCGCAACACCTTCGACGTATACGCAGGATTCGACCAGCAGGGCCGCGGCTACGGCAAGTACGGCAACGCCGGATGGGATGTGCTGATGAAGTACCCCGTCAGCGTGGTGGTATGGGGCGCCCATGACCGCTCGCAGCTCTACGCCTCGTCCACCGAGGGAGGCCAGAGCGACTACGCCGTGCAGAACGAATACCAAAAGAAGCAGGAATTGCTCTTCTGTGGCGGCAACCGCAACGTGCTCGACCTGCCCGCCATCAATACCGGCAATACGACAGCCAAATTCTCCGACCTGGCCACCTGGCACGGTTACGCCAAAGCAGTGCGCGAGCGCTCCACCCTCAGCGAGGTGCCCTTTGTGACCCGATTCAACCTCGGCAACGGCCGCTTCGTGAAGCGCGAAGGACAAACTACCTGGGAACACAAATGGTACAACATCGGTATGCAGGACCTGCTGCCCACCTGGCGCTGGTGGAAGGACAACGGCGACGGACACACCGTGCCCGCCGATGCCCTCGAGACCGACTTCTGCTACGACGATGCCTGGTACGGCGGCTCCTGCCTCAAGCTACACGGACAGACGGCCCGCACCGACCTGCGCCTCTTTGCCACGAGATGGCAGGTGGCCGGCGGCGAAGACACCTTCCGCCTGGTGTACAAGGTCAACTCCGGCACCGAGAGCCACCTGCAGCTGATGGTGGCCAAGCAGAATGGTGAGGACAACTTCGCCCGCGTCGCCCTGCCCGATGCTGCCAAGGCCGGCGAATGGACGACAGCCACGGTGAAGGCCGCCGATCTGGGACTGAAGGCCGGCGATGTGATAGGCTGTGTGGGACTTTCCGCACAGGGCACGCCCGCAGGCTACGAGCTGCTGCTCGGCGAAATGGCTTTCGTGCCCGCCGCCTTTGCCGAAACACCGCAGACGCCCTCCATCACCTACACCGAAATCATGCGCCGCTATTACAACCGCGCCGACTTCAAGGTCGTGTTTGACATGCCGACACCCGCCAACCGTCCCGCCAAATATGTGGGATGCCCCGTCTACAACGAAGAGGTGGGCGCCTGGTACTACGAGGTGTATGTCAAGCAAGGCAGCAAGGAGACGCTCGTGACCAATACCACTTCGTGGGCAGCCTATGTCGTAGATGCACCGCTCGATGTGGACGACCCGACTTTCCAGATCGGTGTCCGTGCCATCGGCAAGGACGGCAAGGCCATGAGCCCCATCACCTGGAGCGAAAAGTTGGAGAGCCCGCTGACCATGATCGAGACCTTGACCATCGACAAGGACATCATCAAACCCGGCGAAGAGTTTACCATCGGATTTGAAGACCCGAACCACCCTGCCTGCGACATCAATATCTATGATGCCATGACCGGCGCGAAGATGGCTTCCGCCCAGAACACGCTGACCATGACGACCTCGCTGCCCGCCACGGGTAGCTACGACGTCGAAGTCGTCTCGGCGGGAACATCGCTGATGAACCGCTCGCTCATCCTGGTTTCGCCCGAGGAGACCGGCCGCCTGCCGCAAATCGGCAGCATCACCGCCGACAAGACCCAGGCCAAAGCCGGAGAAACCATCCACCTCACGGCCGAAATCCAGCCCGGTACCACCTACAACGACGCACCTTGCACCGTATCGCAATCGCTCTATATGCAGGAGCCTTACCAGTTTACGGTCAGCAGCAACCTGATGAGCGAATACACCACCAACTCCTACGCCCTTTGGTTCAAGGTCGAGAAATTCGAGCATGCCTCGCTCGGCACACTCCTCATGACCAAGGTCAACCGCAACTACGGCGGCACTTGGACCGAAAGCGTCTGGGGAGAAATGTGGACCGCCATCCGCCCCGAGGGATATGCCAAAAGCAATAACATAGCCCGCAACAATGCCGCCAACGAAATCTCCGTCAGCTTCGACGGACCGCGTGCAGGTACGTACGGCTACGAGCACAACAACGACGTCGACGGACTCTCCGACGGCTATACCCTGCAGCCCGGCAACTGGTACCATGTCTGCGTGGTCAAGAACGGCAAGAACGACGTGCGTGTCTACCTCAATGGCAAGAAAATCATCCAGTGTGCCAGCCGCGGAGCCGGTCCCAAGGACTGGCGCGGCGCCAACTTCTACGTGGGCGGTTCGATGACCAACTTGGCCAGCTTTACCGGATGGGTGGACGAAGTGCAGATCTGGAGCAAGGCCCTCACCGACGAAGAGGTGCTGCAATCCATGCGCGGATACAGCCAGGCACCTGACGGACTGGAGGGATACTTCACCTTCGAAAGCACGCAGACCGATGCCGACGGCAATATCTTCTTCCCCAACATGGGACGCGCTGCAGCTGCCGTGCCCGGCGGATATATGACTATCGGTAAGGAGGAAAGCGGCAAGACCGTCGATGTGAAGCAAAACCAGCTGACCACCGCCCTCGGCGTTCCCTCCATCACCGGTACGAACGTGATCCGCTACGAGTCCTCGAAGTGGATGCTCGATGGCGCCACGGTGACCGGCAGCACCGATACAGAGGCCACCGCCAAGTATGGCGAGGAAGGCACATTCCCCGTGACCGTGGTCGCCTCCAACTCCTGGGGCAGCGTGAGCAAGACTGTGACCGACTACATCGTCATCCGTGGCGTCGAGGACGGCATCCATGGCGTGAGCGCCGATGGCGAAGCCGGCTGCATGATTTATCCGAAACCCTTCGAGCACAAGGCCGACCTGCTCTTTGCCGAAAACGGTGAATTTACCGTGAAGGTGTTTGCTGCCGATGGCAAAAACCTCCTTTCCGAAGACTTCGAGGCACGCGCCGGTGAACTGAAGGAAATCAACCTGAGCCAGGCAGCTGCCGGCACCTACGTGGTCGTAGTGACCAGCGGCGGCAAGGCACTCCGCTCCTTCAAGATCATGGTGAAATAATCCCCTGTGGAAATAATAAGGCGGCGGAGTGGCCTTGGTTGAACCTTGGCTTACCCCGCCGCTTCCGTTGAACGAAAAAACTTTCAGGCAGAAAGACATGATACCTTACCAGAAACTCTTCTCCGGCGAAGACCTCAAGGACCTCTATCAGTGGGTCAAGGAGCACCGGGCGGCTTTGCCCGAAAGCCTATGGCTGGACGATGCCACCTACATCCCCGACCTGCGTACCACGGCCGGCCACTACTTGGAAATCATAGAGCTGCACCGTGAAAATCCCACCTACAGCGGACAAATCTACCAGCTGTTCAAAATCCGCGAAAAGGTGGAAGAGCTTTGGGCCAAGGAGGGTAAAACGGAATAGAACGAAAAAGCGTGCGCCGGCCAAGGCGGCACGCAGAGGGGAAAGACCCTAAGAAAAACAAAAGGGCGGGGACACCATTGCGATGCCTCCGCCTTTTTGGTTGGTATTTGAGTTTGTATCCGGGTATGTGCCCGGTTTGTCCGACTTACTTCGTCACCAGGGCCAGCGTGTCGGACGCGATGAGCAGTTCCTCGTCGGTCGGTACGACTACGACCTTCACGCGGCTGCCCTCTGTCGAGATAATCTCTTCCTCTCCGAAATTCTTGCGGTTCTTCTCCGCATCCATTTCAATGCCGAGGAACTCCAGTCCTTCGGTGGAAGCCTTGCGGATGTCCCATTGGTGCTCGCCGACGCCGGCGGTGAAGACGACGATGTCAACGCCACCCATGGCGGCAGCATAGGCGCCGATGTATTTTTTGATGCGATAGGCATACATCTCCAGTGCCAGGCGTGCATGTTCGTTGCCCTCCTTGATGGCAGCTTCTACCTCGCGGATGTCGCTCGACACGCCCGAGATACCTTTCACGCCGCTCTCCTTGTTGAGCAAATCACTCATTTCATCGGGCGTGAAACCCTCCTTTTTCATGATGCTCAGTACGGCGGAGGGGTCCACGTCGCCCGAGCGTGTGCCCATCATGAGTCCTTCGAGCGGCGTAAGTCCCATCGAGGTGTCGACGCACTGGCCGAATTTGACAGCAGAGATGCTGGCGCCGTTGCCGATGTGGCAGGTGATGATGCGCTTCTCGGCAGGGTCTACGCCGAGGAACTCGCCGACGCGGGCTGTCACGAAGCGGTGGCTGGTGCCGTGGGCGCCCCAGCGGCGTATGTTGCACTCCTCATAATATTTATAGGGGACGGCGTACATGTAGGCCTTGGCAGGCATGGTCTGGTGGAAGGCAGTGTCGAATACGAAGACTTGCGGCAGGGCCGGGAGCATCTCGCGTACGGCTTCATAGCCTTTCAGGTGGGCGGGGCTGTGCAGCGGAGCGAGCTCCATGTACTGGCGCCATTCGTCCAGCATTTCCGGCGTGACGATCCGGCTCTCGGTGAAGCGGCCTCCGGCCACGATGCGGTGTCCGGCGGCGGAAATCTCGTCCAGGCTCTTGATGGCACCATACTCGGGGTGGAGCAGGGTGTCGAACATCAGACGGATGCCCTCAGTGTGGGTGGGGCAGGGTGACTCGATGATTTTCGTTTCGCCCTGAATCTTGGTTTTCAGGAACGAACCTTCCAATCCGATTTTTTCAATACCTCCGGCGGCCAGCACGGTCCGGTCGTCCATTTCATAGAGTTTGTACTTGATGGAACTGCTACCGCAGTTGATGACTAAGATCTTCATTGTATGGTAAAAATGATGGGTTGATTTCTTTTTCTTGGTGTGGATGGACGAGGCGCACTGCCCCGTTTATCAGGCCCGCGCAAAATTACAAAATAAATTGCGCACGGCGGCCCCGCTCCCGATGAAAAGTTTTTGCGTTTTTTGCGCCGGTGGACGGCAGCAGGCAGCCGGCAGTTGTCCCCCGGGGGCGGTTGGCAGTGCGCCCTCGTCAGCGGGATGGGGTGCTGCGGAGCTTGCGGCGGTAGCAGAGGGTGAGTCCGGCGCCGCGCAGCAGGAGGTAGGCGAGAAAGGCCGTCCACAGCGTAGCACCGGTGGCGGGGAATGGGCTGCAGGGTGCGGTGGCATACAGAAAGACGCCGGTGGCGGGCAGCATGGTCAGTAGCATGGCGCGCGTGGCGGTCAGTCCGATGAAGAGGCCGTCCCACAGAAAGGCGGCGTAGGCGACCAAGGGCATGACCATCAGGTAGGGCAGGTAGCGCGCAGCCTCGTGGAGTACGGCCACGTCGTCGGTGAGCAGGCGCAGCAGGCCCTTGCCGCCGATGGCATAGGTCAGGGCGAACAGGATGGCGGTGGCTGTGCCCCAGGCGAAGAGTGCGCGCACCATGCGCCGCAGGGCCTGCAGGTCGCCGGCTCCCCGGTAGCGTCCGCCGAGGGCTTCGCCCGCAAAGGCGAAACCGTCCATCACGTAGGAGAAGAGCAGGAAGAACTGCATCAACAGGGCGTTGGCGCTTAGCGTGACCGTGCCGAGGCGTGTGCCGCAGGCCGTAAACCAATAGGTCACGGCTATCAGGCAGAGTGTGCGCAGGAAGATGTCGGCGTTGATGCTGAGGAGCCGCACGATGGCGGTGCGTTGCCTCCAGCCCCGGACGTATTCGCGGCGCAGCAGGTGGCGGTATTTCCCCCACAGCAGGCCACCGGCCACGACCAATGCGGCATATTGCGCCGTCAGTGTGCCCAGAGCGACACCGGTCACCTGCATCCCACAGCCGAAGACGAGGACGAGGCTGACGGGGATGTTGACGGCATTTTGCACGAGGGCGATGATCATGACGTGGCGGCTGTTCTGCATCCCGAGAAACCAGCCGCTCAGGGCGTAGAGCGCCAGCACAGCCGGCGCGCCCCATACCAGGATGTCGAAGTAGCGGACTGCCTCGGTGCGGACCGCCGCTGCGGGCGCTATCTGCGTCAGGATGGCCTCGCACAGCGGATGTTGGAAAAGCAGGATAAGGAGGGACAGCCCGCCGCTGAGTGCCAGTGCGCGGAGCAGGGTACGCAGGCATTCGTCGGGACGTCGGGCGCCGCAGGCTTGTGCGGTCAGTCCGCCCGTCCCCGTTCGCAGAAATCCGCAAAGCCAATATAGCAGGTTGAACAGCAGGCTGCCGACGGCGATGGCGGCGATGTAGTGCGTGGCGCCCAGGTGGCCGACGATGGCGGTGTCGGCCCAGCCGAGCAGGGGTACGGCAAGGTTGCCGGCGATGCCGGGGAGGGCGATTTGCAGGATGGGGGAAGAGGCGAGTAAAGAGAGAGACTTTCGAGTCATTGGGTCATCGGGTCATACGCATGAGCCGGACAGGCGTTATCTTTTCTGCGGGGAGGTTCAACTACTGACAAGGGCGAGTAATGCATTCACCACTCGCCCCCGCCCGGGATGTATGTATTTCTCACGCTGTGCGGGGACGTGTCCCCCTGCTTCCCGTATTCGGGGCATGCGGCAGCGTGCAGTATTTTGATTACAGGATGTATTCCACTTCCTTAAAGGCATATTCACGAATACGGCCGGTGGTGTCCTTCAGCTGCAGGTGTCCGTTTTCACCAATACCTTGGATCGAGGCCTCGAAGGTGCCGTTGGCATCGCGGAAGGGGTAGATGCCTTCGCGTCGGTAGAGGCGGTTGCGATATTCCAAGTCGGTACGACCGAGGAGTCCCTTGCACAGTCGTGTGTACCATTGATTGAAGACTTTCACGAAGCCCCGCAGCAGGGCGGCGCGGTCCACTTCCTTACCGTATTCCAGGCGTACGGAGGTAGGGTTGGGCAGGTCGGCGGGAAATTCCACCTGATTGACATTGATGCCGATGCCGATGTGTGTGCGTACCAGGCGGTCGCCGGCCAGTGTGTGCTCGAACAGCATGCCGCCAATCTTCTTGTCGCCCACGTAGAGGTCGTTGGGCCATTTGATCGAGACGTTGCCGCCGAGGTATTTGCCGATAGCCTGCGCGCAGGTCACGGCAATGGTCTCTGTGAAGCAGAACTGTCGGTCAGCGGGGAAGTCCAGGTGGCGCAGCCGCATGCCAATAAGCAGGTTGGCGCCGTTTTCGGCCTCCCATTTGTTGCCGCGTTGTCCGCGTCCTTTGGTTTGGTAGTCCACGGTGGTCAGCAGGATGTCGCGGGGCAGTTCGTCGGCTTCGCGGCTGCTCAGGTAGTTCATCACGCTGTCCAGTTGGGCGAAATGGATGTAGTCCCAGCCCGCCGGTGTCTCGGGGAAGTGGTACAGGGTCTTCTTGGGCAGGTGTTGCACGACCAGCATGTAGGCACGTTCCACCAGTTCGCGCACCAGGGTGTCGCTGACGTCGCTGTCAAAGTAGATTTCGATCCAGTGTCGTTTGTTCCAGTGCCAGGCGCGCTTGATGCCGTTGTACCTGTCGCAGAGTACGTTGATTTCCTCGGGGTCGCATTTCACCACAATCAGGTTGGGGCGCTCCGTATCGATGCAGGCAAAGATTTTATCCTTGATACGAAACAGTACGGTGTCCGGGCCGAAGGCACAGTCTTCGGTGGTGCCGGCCTTCGAGAGGCAGTATTCGCGAATGAGTTCGATATTCATGATTTCAGATTGAGGTAAGAAGTATATGTAGAGGGGACATAGAGGGATGTCCCCCGTTGGTTTGTTTTGTCTTGTTGAGGAGGGGCGGCCTTGTCAAGGGCAGGAAGGGCGCCTATAGAGGGCTTTTCTTTCTGAATGCGTAGCGGTAGTGATGCAGTTGGTAGGGTGGCGTGTATCCTACGATGGTGATAATGTCGTAGCGCCAAGGGTTCCACAGCCGTTTCTCCCGCATGTAGGCTTCCGCCGCCTTGATAATCAGTTCCTGCTTGCTTTGGTCCACGGCATCGCGGGCGGTGATGATGGCTTCGCTGCTGCGTGTCTTGACTTCCACGAAGACGATTTCGCCGGCAAACTCGGCAATGATGTCGATTTCCCGGTGGTCGTCCCGCCAGTTGCGCTCCAGGATGGAATAGTCGCGGTCTATCAGGTAGCGCGCGGCCAGTTCTTCGCCCCGCTTGCCGAAGTCGTTGTGCTGTCCCATGACCCCGGCCGTTAGCGTTTGCGCTTGAAGAAATCCTTCATGAGTTGTGCACATTCCGCCTCAAGTACGCCGTGCTCCACCTTCGTCTTTGGGTGTAGCGCTTGCGGCGCAAAGGCTGCGTAGCCGCGCTTGGGGTCTGCCGCTCCATAGACCACGCGCCCCATTTGTGCCCAGCCGATGGCGCCGGCGCACATGATGCACGGTTCCACCGTCACGTAGAGGGTGCATTGGTCCAGGTATTTCCCGCCCAGTGCTTCGGCAGCGGCCGTGATGGCTTGCATTTCGGCATGGGCCGTCACGTCGTGGAGCGTCTCCGTCAGGTTGTGCGCCTTGGCCAGCACGCGGTCCCGGCATACAATGACTGCGCCCACCGGCACCTCGTCGGCATCGGCGGCCAGTCGGGCTTCGCTGAGAGCCATTCGCATAAATCGTTCGTCGGGGGTGGGGGAGGGATTTTCCATGGAGAGCGTAGGGTGTAAAATAGCGGAGACATGGGAGAAAAATCTCGCCTATGTCCCCGCAAAATTACGTTTTTTTTGAGAAACGCCCAAGGTGTAGGGCCGTCTAATTGCCTTTTCCGCAGCACGAACCGCCTCCGTGGCAGCCGCTGTTGCCCGTTTCGGGCGCTGCGTCCTCCTGTTTGGACACGCAAATCTCGTAGCCGATGCGTTGGAAGGCCTTGACAAAGTCGTCGTAGGTGGCTTTCGCCTTGTCGTAGATGATAGTGACGCGTTGTTCCTCCACCGAGGTGTCGATGCGCTTCACGCCTTTCACGAAGCGAATGTTCTGCTTGATTTTTTTCTCGCAGTTTTCGCAGTGCATCTGCGGTGTGGTGGTCACCACGAGGGTGTCGAGTACGGGCTTTCCCTCCGAGGCCCGGGCAGCTATGGTCAGGAGAAGGGCCACTGCCAGCATGATAATTTGTTTCATAGGGTAAAGGTTTGGTTATAGTTTCTCTAATTTGAATCGTACGCCCACGTAGAACATGGCCCCCTCCGTAGGTCCCCAAATCTGTGTGGCATCAAAGGCCGGGCTCCAGGGATTTTCGGCATGTATGACGGGCGTCGGGATGCGATAGTTCGTCAGGTTTTCGCCACCGGCATAGATGGAGAAGAGGCGGAACTCGCGGGTCAGTTGGGCCTGCAGCTGGAAATAGGTGGGGTAGGTGCTGTGGTCGTAGAGCTCCCCCTTGCCGTGCAGCTGCGCGGTGATGTCCATTTGCCACAGTTCGGTAGGTGTCTTGTAGGAAATCGTGAGCAGCCCCTTGTAGCGCGAGGTGAGCGGACGGCGGCGCAGCACACCGTCGTAGGTGGTGCGTGCATCGTTGTAGCGGAATGCCGCTGTTACTGTCGCACCGGGGAAGGGCGGATACGTGGCGTCTATTTGCACCGTATGGCTGTAGCTTTTGCCTTGCAGGTTCTCGAAGGTAATCGTATGCGGACCGCGGTTGCCGTCTACGTTCATCACGGTCTGTTGCAGGAAGTCCGTATAATAATATTCGGTGTTCAGCTCCATTTCCTTTCCGAAGAGCGGGAAGTGCAGGCTGG
>SFCP01000156.1 GCA_004558535.1 Bacteroidales bacterium
ATTAAAGATAATGTAAGATAAATTGCGCAAATTGAAAATAGGATAAAAAGAGACATGGTTTGCAGAACTCTGGTAGAATGAAGTTACCACACACCATTCAGAAAGGAGTCTGCAAACCATGTCTGAGAAAATTGTACAACTGAACGAGGAAGTAATCAAGGGGCAACTAAAAGAACTGGTCCGTGGCAACGTCGAAGAAACGCTGAATGAACTGCTGGAACAGGAGGCGGAGAAACTGACCCAGGCTGCCCGCTACGAGCGAAATGAGGCCCGCCAGGGCTATCGCAGCGGCCACTATGACCGGAACCTTACCACCACCTCTGGAGACGTAACGCTCCATGTGCCCCGCCTCAAGGGCGTCTCTTTCGAGACAGCCATTATCGAGCGGTATCGCCGCCGTGAGAGCAGCGTGGAGGAAGCCCTCATTGAGATGTATCTTGCCGGTGTCTCTGTACGTCGTGTAGAGGATATCACCGAGGCGTTGTGGGGCAGCAAGGTATCTCCATCCACCATCAGTGAGCTGAACAAGAAAGCCTATGTTCACATCGAGGATTGGCGGAACCGTCCCTTGCAGGGCGGCAAGTATCCGTACGTTTACGTGGACGGTATCTATCTGCGGCGCAACTGGGGCGGAGAGTATGAAAACGTTGCGATTTTGGTGGCAATTGCAGTGAACGAAGACGGATACCGTGAGGTTTTAGGCGCTGCCGAGGGCATGAAAGAGGATAAGGCCAGCTGGGTGAATTTCTTTCATTGGCTCAAAAGCAGAGGATTAGACGGCGTAAAACTCATTGTTGGAGATAAGTGTCTGGGAATGCTGGAAGCTGTGGGGGAAGTGTTTCCTGACGCCAAATACCAGCGCTGTACGGTCCATTTTTACCGCAATGTATTTTCTGCCGTCCCTCGCTCCAAAGTAAAATTAGTGGCCAAGATGCTCAAGGCGATCCACGCTCAGGAGAGCAAGAAGGCCGCCCGTGAAAAGGCTAAGGCTGTGGTGGCCCAGCTGAGGGAAATGAAGCTGAAAGAGGCCGCCAAGAAGGTGGAGGACAGTGTTGAGGAAACGCTGACTTACTGTGATTTCCCCTATGAGCATTGGACGCGGATCCGTACCAACAATGTGATTGAACGGCTGAACCGGGAGATCCGCCGCAGGACCCGTGTGGTGGGGCCCTTCCCGGACGGCAACTCTGCCCTCATGCTGGTCTGCGCCCGGCTGCGCCATGTGGCCGGCACCCAGTGGGGCAACAAGAAGTACATGAATATGAAGCACTTGGAGGCGGCTCTGGAAGACGTCTCTATTGCCGGCTGACTTCATTCAGCCAGAGCCTGCAAACGAATTTGCGCATAACTCTTGACGGTACCCCCACGCGAACCGCAGGTTCGTGTGGGGAAAGGAGCCGCAAGGGAGCGGGCGCAGCTTTCGCCGCCAGGCGGAAGCGGAGCACAGCACACTTTGCGGCGACGCAAGGCCGCCCGTCGCGCTCCCTAGTTCTCCAAGCTCTGATTTTCCATCCGCTTTTCAAAATGCCGCCCGAATTGGGCGGCATTTTTCTTATCCTTTCCAATCCGGAACGGCCGCTCCGCCCTTTTCTTTTTTCTCTTTTCATGGTATACTAAGGTGTATTGTTGTGGGCTTTTGTCCCCTGCAAGCTTTCATTCTTACAACTGAGAGGAGTTCCCCCATGAACGCCAACTACGACGTCGTCATCCTGGGCTGCGGCGAGGCCGGTATCTTTGCCGCCTACGAGCTGGCCCGTCTCCACCCCGAACTGAAGGTGCTGGCTCTGGACCAGGGCCAGGACATCTACCACCGCAGCTGTCCCATCGTGGCCGGCAAGGTAAAGGAGTGCATCCACTGTCCTGTCTGCCACACCATGTGCGGCTTCGGCGGCGCCGGGGCCTTCTCCGACGGCAAGTTCAACTTCACCACCCAGTTCGGCGGCTGGCTCACCGACTTCATGGAGCCGGGCAAGGTGATGGAGCTCATCGACTATGTGGACTCCATCAATGTGGCCCATGGGGCCACCACCCAGTGCTTCTCCACCGCCACCCCGGAGGCCAAGGCCCTGGAGCGCCGGGCCCTGGCCTATGACCTGCACCTGCTCCAGGCCCGGTGCAAGCACCTGGGCACCGAGAACAACCTGCGCATCCTCACCAACATCTACGAGGGGCTGAAGGACAAGCTGGAGTTCCGGTTCAACACCGAGGTGACCACCATCGCCCAGGCCGACGGGGGCTACCGCCTCACCCTGGCCAAGGGGGGCGAGGTGTCCTGCCGCTTCCTCATCGCCGCCCCCGGCCGCTCCGGCGCCGAGTGGTTCTCCAACCAGTGCAAGGACCTGGGGCTGGAGCTGCTGAACAACCAGGTGGACATCGGCGT
>SFCP01000157.1 GCA_004558535.1 Bacteroidales bacterium
ACCATTTGCGTGAAGCGGTATTGTGCGCGCAGTTCCGGCTCATGCAGGAGACTCTTTTCGAACTCGGCCTTTTCCTCAAGGCTCATGCGTCCCAGTATATAGGCGTCTATGCGGTCTTGCAGTTTGTCGTTCATGGTATCCTCCTTGTTGTTATTGGTTTAAGTATTGGCAGTAGGCCTGGCGTGCCGAGGTCTTGATTCGCTCCAGGCATTTGTTTTTCGCTGTCTTCAGTGCGTCCTTGCTGCTGAAGGTCCCCAGCGCGCTCATGATGGCATCGAGGCTCATCTCTTTGTAGTAGAACATTTGCAGGATCTGCATGCAGCGTTCCGAAGCCTGCATAATGGTTTCTGCTACGATTTCGCGCATTACCTGTTCCGTGCTGGGCTCGCCAAATTCGTGGGCTTCGTCTATGGCTTGGTTGCCCATGAGGTACTCCCAAAGGGAGTTGCCGTCGTCTTCCTCGGACTTGTGTCCCAGCCCCTTGAGGTCGCTTTCCACCACGGCGTCCATCTTGTCCGTGCGGACGTGTTCGCGGTAGTTCAGGCGGGCGATGCCCATCATGTAGGTGAAGAGGGAACTCGAGAAAGGCTCGCCGTTTCGGTTTACCAGCGTTTCGCCCTGTGTGTTGATGGCACCGAGTCGCACCTTTTCCCAGGTTATGGTAAATACGTTGTGTATAATCTCCATTTTGGCGTCGCCGAGGTTGAAGAACAGGGCACGATGGCTGTTTTCGAAGTAGTTGCGCCATTCCTTGTAGAAGGCGTCCTGTATGATTCTGTCGTCGGGTGTATCGCCTTTCAGGGAGTTTACGTATGCCGCGTCCGAGTAATGTGTTTTTCGGCCGGCTCTGCCTGTGATGGTGTACTTGGGTTTTGTATCGTGGGGCGTTGTCTCTTTCATAAGGACAGGTGTTTTATATTATGGTATGGTAGAAAAGAACGGTTGAAGGCTCGGAAGTGAGAGGAGTGCAGGTATTATTCAGAAAAATATGCTGCAGATGTTGAACCATGTGGTAGCTCCCGTCATGGTCGGCGTTTGCGAGCATACGCGGTAGCCCGGTTTTCGGTTGTAGTACTCGGTCAGTGTGGCCAGAAGCTTCCCGTTGTCCAGGCGTTTCCCCTCGTTGATGATGGTGCACAGGTTGTGGGTGAGCCGTCCTATTTTCGAGCCTTGCATTTCCTCGTTGCTTTGGTAGCTTTTGCAGGCGCTCAGTGTGATCCAGGCCTCCTCGGGTCGGGCTCCGGACCTTTTTGCGCCCCGGTGTGGTATCTTGAAATTCTCCCAGCAGCCCCGTATGCCTCCTGCGTCCGTACTGTCGGCAACTTCTGTGGCGAGGTGGCGTGTACCTCCTCCGCTGTGGCAGGCATCCACTACGACCAGAATTTTTCCCCGGTTTCCCACTTGTTGTCGCAGTGCTGTCAGTTCGCGGCTCAGTTCGTCGTCGCTCAAGTGCTTTTCGCCCCGGTCTTGCGGTCCATAGGCAAAGAAGGCATCGTAGGGTACCCATGATTCGTCCAGTCTGTCATTGTCTCCCTCTGAGCGGCGTCCCCGTTCATCCCCGTTGACGTCGGTCATCTGCTGTCCGTGTCCCGAGAAGTGGATGTAGACGATGTCGCCCGGCTTGCACTGCTGGCGCAGACGCTTGAAGCCGCTCATGATGCCTGACTTGGTGGCCTGGCTGTTTACCAGCGTGAGGATGTTGCGGTTGCTGAACCCGTGTCTTTTCAGCATGTTGCAGACCACGGTTACGTCCTTGTCGCCGTGAATTTTTCTCCAGGTAGGGTCCAATTGCTCGCCCAGCCCGATGACCAGGGCGCGCTTGGTTTGTGCCTGTGCGAAGAGAGGGAGCAGCAGCAGGAAGAGACTGAGAACTGAGATTTTTGTCTTCATATCGGGGAATGATTTGGCGTTTTCTTTTTCAGGAGTCTTCTTTTTATTCAAGTCCCGGGGAGAGCCGCGCCCTGTCTGTTGATGCGTTCCGGGGGCAGAAAGTAACCCATCGTGGGCAGTAAATACGTAGGGGACAGGCGCGTCCGGCGGCGTGGCGCGGGCTGAGCGGCGTCGGCCGTTAGGCTGTGCAAATTTACACAATGTTTAATGACAGGCGAAGATTGTTTTGTAAGATTTTGGCGGTATTTCCGAAAAAAACTGTCGAAAAATGTGGTGCAGGGCGGGCGGTTCCTTCCTCCTTCCCCGGACAATGGCCGGGACTGTCCCCGAGGTGGATGCCGGCGAGTGGCCGCAGGGAGTCAGCGAGGGGCGGTGTCTTGTACTGAAATAGGTTGACCAAAAAATCATCTAATTTTAGTACAATGCCATTATCAAAATTCAGTCGTGCGGAGAAGAACCGCATTGTGG
>SFCP01000158.1 GCA_004558535.1 Bacteroidales bacterium
CCTTTTTGGGAAACGGTCAACTATCTCAGAAAACAGTAAACCAATAGCGGAAATTAACTGAAAAAACGGTCAACCAAAATCAGGAAAAGTCATGGTGTACAGTTGGTGTATAGTTTTGCGGGGCAACCATACACCAGCTACAATCTGACAACCAGGCACTTATCTGCCCTGGTGTATAGTTTGCATAGTTTTTCGGGGCATAAAATGCGTAATACGCGTGTGCGCGCGAGGATGCTGACTTCACAAACGGGGTACTTCCCTCCTCGCAAAAAATCAAAAGGCCAACAGTAAAAACTACATAGCATTTGGTTTTAATTACCTCCAACCTGGTTTTACAGAATACCAATGCCGATGCTGCACGATATGGAGCAGCACGAAGAATGCGGCTGCAAAACCCAACTTGCCATGCCAACCGCCAAAGCCACCATGACCACAGGACGACCATAGCGGAACGGCTAAAATTCCCGTAACGGCTGTCAGCAGGAAAAGCACGACGGCAAGCCTGAACCTCCGGAATCGATGCCGCCGGAAACGGCCCGGCCACTGGCGGACTCCCTGCCAATTCAAGGCAAGATGCCACAGCACAAAGGCGGTCAGCGACAAAGCAAGAATGATGTGGAGCACTGTCCACACGCCGGCCTCTATGCCGAAGCAGGAAGTGCCGTGTAGACTCTCGAGCAGTATACCACTTGCCAGCGTGACCGGCGAAACGAGCAACAAACTGAAATTGCAAATACGTAAAAGTTTCTTTTTCATATCACTCATTATTTTATTCCACAAGATACTCCCCGCCCCCGCTTCTACACCGCCATGTCCTCCCTGCTACGGGGATGCGGATAATGCGAGCGGGCCAACAGGGCCGAACCAAAAGTGACGACACCGAAAGCCGCCGGCAAGCACACCGGAGGACAAACCGGCTGTGGCCAACGCCGAAGAGCTTTCGAACACGATACCAAGGAAATCTGTCCTCTCCCCCTCAAACAGGACGATAAGCCAGACACCCACGCATAGCAGGAAAGTGTAGACAAAGGCGGTAGTTATCGCAGCTTCCACACGATAGGTCGGGATGCGGTTGCCGCAAAGCGAAACTTCGGAGCGCAGGCCCAGCTTGCAACGCGTGTAGGCAAAAACGGCGGACAGCGTGGTCGACTTCAGGCCACCACCAGTACCCGAAGGGGAGGCTCCAACATACATGGCGCCGGTCAATATCAACAGGGACAGGGGGCTCATCGCCGTGATGTCCACCGTATTGAAACCTGCCGTGGTCATGGCCGACATGGACTGAAAGAGCGAAATCAGCAAACGGTCGCCAAGGGGCAAATGTCGCAAAGAGGGCTCAAACAGAAACAGATGCAGGGCACTCCAAAGGGTCAGCAAGGCGGTGATGGCAAGGATGACCCTCGACGTAAAGGAAAGGCGACTGCCTCTCCGGGCAAAACGCCTCCGCACATCCCCCATAAAGATAAAGCCCATCGCGCCCGCATAGGCCAGCAGGGCAATCACGGCATTGACATACAGATCTGTCCGGTACGCCATCAGATTGTCCCCCGACAGGCTGAAACCGGCGGTGCAGAACGCCGAGACCGTATGAAACAGGGCCGACCAAAGGGGATGCGCCTCGCCCGTCCACCACAGATACGGAGCCAGCAGGGCCACCCCAAGCGCCTCAAAGAAGAAAGTAAACCCTATGATGCTGCGCAGCATCGTAGCGATGTCGATGGTGTCGGGCCAGGAAAACTGCGCACTCAGCAGCCCGGCTTTCGCACGGCCCAGATGACGCGTCATACGCAGCATCAGGAAAGAGGACAGCGTCATATAGCCCAAACCGCCCATCTGAACGAGCAGCAAAATCACCCCCTGCCCGAAACCGGTGTAGGCCGTACCCACATCCACCGTGGCAAGGCCGGTGGTTGATATGGCCGAAACGGACATAAACAGATGGTCTACCCAATGTATGTCAGCACGATGTGCCCAAGGTAATAATAGCAGCAAAGTGCCCAGGAGAGAATAGCCGGCATAGACTGCCAATAACTGCCGCGCGGGATTGCCGGCACGATAGCCCAGGCAAATGAAACGCTCGGGATCTATGCCAAGCAGGAAATGCCGCAAACGGTACAGGACCCATTTTGCTCTGACGCTCATGCGGCGCATCCACCGCGCCCGCGCCTTCTTGTTCAGTTTCATCTTCTACTATATATTTCGACCGGCGCCTACGCGCCCAATGCCGCCACAAAAGTACAAAATAATACTATACCGCAGGCCGTATTCCGAAAAGAGTGGAATTTGTCTGTTCACGACTTCCGCAGATGGAGCAAGGGGGGCATCCGCCACCGCCTCGGCGATGCCATCCTACTAATTGTGCTTGCCCGGGCGTCAAAAAAGTGTGGGGCAGCCACCATCGCGTTCGACAGCCCGCGTTTCCTAAGTAAACCACAAAGTCCATCCACCCCTCTATCTATAAAAGGGATGGATGGACTGCATGGTTGCGGTATGCCCAATTATTTGCAGATGATTACCTTGCGGCCATTGATGATATAGGTGCCGCCGGGGAGGCGTTTGATGTCGCCGGCCTTGCGGAGGATCATCACAATCGTACCGTTGAGGGAATAGGCGACGAGCCTCTCACTTGAATTGGCGAAATGATCACTGATGAAAGTGGCCGCCCTGGTGGAGCCATAGATAGTAACATCGTGGGCTGGCATCGTGGCAGGCATGTCTTCCCATCCGGCAAATTCACGGCCGTCTTCCACCTCGGGGACGAACGCCTCTATTTCTGCGCCGTACTCCACCTCGATGGTCATCACTTCAACGCCATCAAGCACGTAGGTCAGCTTGTAGGTGTTGATGGTATATACTGCCTCGTATGTCACATCGTTGGCAGGAACAGTCTCGGCCACCGTGGGCGTCCAGCCCGTGAAGGTGTAGCCCTCCTTGGCAGGCGCTTCGGGGACGGTGATGGCTGTGCCGTAGTCGAGAACCTGCTCTGACACGACCTTGCCGTCGGCGACGAACGTCACGGTGTACTGGTTAACCTGCCACAGGGCCCTGATGGTTACGTCTTCAGCAGGCATTGTCGTAGGTATCTCCTTGTC
>SFCP01000043.1 GCA_004558535.1 Bacteroidales bacterium
TCCGGGCACGGGTGACGGCAACGTTGAGTTTGCGGTCCACCATCGTCCCCTCGACAGCGACGGGGGCGGACAGCATCCCCATGGCGTAGGGGCGGCTGACGCAGGTACTCATCACTATATGGTCGCGCTGACTCCCCTGGTAGCATTCCACGGTGTCGATGGTCAAGCCCCTGGCAACGGTCAGGCCGCGACGATGGAGCGCGCCCCGGATCTGTGCAATCTGTGCACGGAAGGGTACGATGATGCCCACCCTCTTTGCCAACACCTCGGCTTCGTCCGCGCCCTGTGCGTCAAAAGTCTCGCTCTCTCCGCTCTCCCCGTTAGCCACCTTCTTTGCCGGCAGGTCGGCCGCGGCTTCGTCCGCGCCCTGTGCATCGGAAGTCCCGCTCTCTCCGTCAGCCACCGCCTCGCCCTCCGCGGCGCACGGCCACAATCCCATGAGGCGTGCCAGCGCTTCGACGATTTCCGCCACCAGCTCTGCCTCGGCGGGATGGCTCTTGCCACCGGGCGCGCCGTCTGCGGTGACAGGCAGAAATCCCAACCGCACGTGGGCCACAAACTGCTGCAGGGGCGTAGCCGCGGAGCGGGGGAACTGCAACGGACCGGACTGGTGGGGGAGGGGGACGGCCCGCAGCCTGCCGCCATAGAACCTGTGATTGACAAACCGGCAGATGTCGGGGTGCATGCGCCCCTGGCGCTCCATGAGGTCGACAATGCCGGAGATGCCACTGCCCCCGGCCAAACGGTGCAGCCTCGCAAAAAGAGAATCGCCAAGGTCGAGCAGCCCTATGTCGAGCAGTGCCCGGGAGCTGACCCGGCTCTGCTTCGCCCGCTGCAGGACGACGGCGGGCAATTGCTTGTGGTCGCCTATCATGACGAACTTGGGCAGTACGGGGTCGGACGTCCCCTCGCGCCTGAGGGAAAGCAGCGTGAGGAGCATCGGCTCCAACACCTGCGAGGCTTCGTCGATCATGGCTACGGCAAAGCGCTTGCAGCGTAGCAAGTCGGTCCGGCTGCTCATGGTGGCCACCGTGCCGACCACGATGGGCAGCCGGTGGAGCAGTCCGGCAGCCTCCGCGCGGTTTCGGCAGCAGGCTGCCTGCCGGGTAAGCAGGCGATGATGGTAAGCAGCGGGACAGTTCTGCGCACTGCCCACCCGGACGTAATCGGCGGGGCGCGGGAGGTCGGCCATCAGTGACTCGAGCATGGCGCAGATTTCGTCGACAGCGCGGTTGGTGTAGGCCATCAGGAGGAGTGCGCCGCCGGCAGCACCGCCGGCGTCGTATTCGAGCAGGAATTCCTGCACCATCGCGCGGAGTGCCACGTTGGTCTTGCCGGTCCCGGGCGGTCCGACCAGCAGGAAGTAGTCGAGTGCCTGCTTCGCATGGGTCACAATGTCTGCTACGTGGGCCGGATACGTGCCCCGGCAGCACCGGGACGTGTCTACGCGGGGCCTGCGACGCGCCATCAGCAGGTCACGGCGATCGGCGGGGGCACTCAGAAAGGCATACAGCCCCTGCATGGAGCTACGCATCGGCGCATCAGTGAAGTCGTGCTCGATGGCGTAGCGCCTATCGGTGGAGAAGAGGTGGCGATTGCGCTGACACGAGGCCAGCCGAAGCGTAAGCTTTTGCCCGTCAAGCGCTTCGATGAAACCGCGCAGCAGGTGCGTGCTCGTGACGCCGTGTGCGGCATCGGGGCGCTCGTAGCACTGTACCATTTCGCCCACATTGAAATTGGGCAAGTTCTCCCTGCACACAGGCGGCAGGTCGAAGACAATCCGCTCCACGCCGTCCGTGCCCTCTGTCCGGCAGATGTGCAGGTCCGGTATAAGGTCGCCGCTGACCATCTTGCTCTCCGGGTCGTCCAACCATGTGCGGGCAAAACCGCGCGTGCTGCCGGGACGACAGTCGCCCGTCTTGGCAAGGAACTGCTCCCGATAGAGGAAGGCCATGAATGCGCAGAAATACTCCCGCTCCACGCCCGAAGCCGATTGCAGGGGGAGCAGCATGGTCTGCAGGTCGGGCAGGAGATATTTGTGATAGAACGCATTGTCCATCCCCTCGGTATTCAGCAGTTCGGGTGACAGCTTGTCCAGCACTTTCCCTACTTCAACAGCCGACCGCAGGCGCAACTCCATGGCCACAATCTCATTGCGCAGCGCCAGGCAGTCGCGGACAGCGTCCAGCGGGCTTCGCTCGTCGAACAGGAGGGGGTAGGCGGAATAGAAAAGGAACGTACGGACGGCTTCGCGCGGCAAACGGAGATTGAAGTGCAGGATTTCCTTGTACAGGGACATTTGCAGCACATGGGACTGCACGGGGCGCGGATGCCGCGGGTCGGGAAATTCGCGCGCCCGCCCGCTCTTCAACTCCAGTATGGTGCGGAAGTCACCGGTCATCACGTCGAACCTACCGCGCAGCCCCAAAGTCTCGCAAATGAAAGCCGGTTCCAACAGCACTTCGCTTCGGGGGATGCGAACATCCTCCTTGGGAAAGCTATGGTGTACCGTATTATATATATTGTCAAACTGCCGATGCGCCCGCTGAAAAAAATCGGGATGAATGTCCGCGGCATGGGCCACATAAGCCGTGATGTAGTCGTGAAAGTGTCGGGCAAGCGAAGCTGTATAAAGCGCGTCGGGACTGCCATCGCCGTTGATACAATCGTCCATAAAGGCATTGGCGGCATTTCCCAGCAGAATGGCGGGCGTGCTGTCGGGCAGTCGCAGGCGGTCCAGCAGGTAGTTGTAGGGCGAACGGCCATAGGGACGCAGGCAAGCCGTCAGGGCGCTGACATCGACGAGATAGTCCGGTTCCAAAATCAGCATGAACGGTTCAGCACAGCCGGCAGTGACGCGCGTCTCCAACAAATTGACATTCTGACCGACGGAGAGGAGGGGATAAAGCGAGCGGAACTGCGGCGCGTCCACACGAAGCAATCCCGCCGGCGTCTCGCAAACGAGATACTCGGCACCGGCTTCGGCGACAACCCCGCGCAGGCACCGGAAGAAACGACCTGCCGGCGTCCGATCGGGAAGTTCGCCTGCCGCAGAAAGCTGCGGCAAGTCCGCAGGTACAGGTACGCCGTAAAGCGCACTGAGGAAGTGGCACAGGCGGGCGGCATCCGTCTGCAAACCCGCTTCCGTAGCAGCAGCGCGGCCAAAGAGGATTTGCCGCGCGCTCCGACGAAAGGCATCACCCGTATGGTGGTCGATACCGGCGGCCCGACAGACGGCATAGAGACGCGAGAACAATCCGGAAAAATCACCGGACAGCGCAGCTGCATGCTCGGCGCACACCTGCTCCAGCACACCATTGAGCCGCACATAGCGGTGGTGTAGCGATTGGGTGGGGCACAGGGCGTCGCGTACGGCGTTGAAAATTTCAGCAGCGTCGGTCATTGGGCCTTAATTTGGAAAAATTCGGGGTCGTCGGGGGTATATATTTTCGTATCGCGGGTGTACTTGTTCTTTCTGTGTACCTGTCCGCGCCGTCCATCCTGCGACGTGCCTCCATCGCCTGCATCGCCGACCGTACCGGGCATTCGTACCACGCTTCCGCCGTAGGCGCGCCACCGTTCCCACACGGAGAGGACGTAGTTATAGGTTTCCTCGCCTATCATGTAGCCATGCTTCACGACCGGGTCGCGATAGAAGCGTGCTTCGCTCAGGTGGAGAATATAGTAGCTCACGTCCGCCCATACATGCGGGTTCCTGCCGTACTTCCGGGCCAAGGCCATTGCATCCTGCACGTGTCCCGGTCCGGCATTGTAGGCCGCCAGCACAAATTTCGTCTGTTCCTCGCGGTCGCGGATGCCGGCAAATTTACCCTTCAGCTCGTGCAGGTAGCGCGCAGCGGCAGCAATATTATCGTTGGGCTCGTATATGCGGCTTTGCGATAGTCCCAGATGGGCCGCCGTGGCCGGCATGATCTGCATCAGACCACAGGCACCGGCCCAGGACCGCGCATTGGGGTCAAAGCCCGATTCCTGATAGCATTGGGCGGCTATCAGCCGCCAGTCCCAACCAACGGCGCGCGCGGCCAGCTTGAATTGCGCATCATAGGTAGAGATGATGCCACGTTCACGATTGATGTAGGGAGCACGCACCTTGCGATGCACGATGCGACGCTCGCTCCGTCGTGTCTTTTCGGCCCTCCCCACCTCTACGGCCACGCCTTGTCCGTACCACGCATGCAGGGCGGCTGCCAGTTCGGAGGCCTCGGGCCGTACGGCCCAAGATGTCCCGCAACTGTCCACGCAGGCGCCGGCCGGACAAAAGCCCTCGCTCTCGATGCAGGCGGTTGGGAGTTGACAGCATATCAAGTCTGCCTTACCCTCGCGCACCAGCTCAAACAGTTCCGCGGTGTCACGCTCCACCTCTACGCGCAGGCGTAGCCCCTGGGACGTAGCAAAATTTTCGGCCAAGGCGTATTGCAGTCCCAAGGCCCGTCCCTGGTATTCATAATAGGTGTCCGGTCCGCTCAGTGTGGCCACAATCAGTTCGCCGGCCGCCTGCAGATGCTCCAGGTCGCCCGCCTCGCTGCCTGTCTCCGCCGAGCCAAATGCCGCATTGTCGGCCTGCCGCTCACGATTTTCGCAGGCAAGACAAAGAAAAAAGCAAAGGAGAAGAATGACGTTTAATCTCAAAATATGTACTTTTGCGAGTGATTTCACGGGGTAGGGGGAAGTCGTTGTACGGTTTGCCGGCGGGAGAGACGCATCTCCCGGCAGCGCCTGACCTCCGGCCCGCCGTTGTCGACCGCAAAGTTACAAAAACCTATTATCATGGTAAAACATATTGTACTCTTCCAACTGAAAAAAGACCTGCCGGCAGACCGGCGCCACGAAGTGATGATGGCTTTCAAATCCGGCATAGAAGCACTGCCCGCTACCATCCCCAGTATTCGCAAGGTACGCGTGGCCTTCAACATAAATCCCGCCGAGCAGTGGGATATCTGCCTGGAAAGTGCCTTTGACAGCCTGGCCGATGCCACGGCCTACGGTCAGCATCCAGCCCATCAGGCGGTGGCCGGCGCACTGAAGCCCCACGTGGCAGCCCGCAGCTGCGTGGATTTTGAAGTGTAATGAACTTGGTCGCCGCCACGTACCGGAAACACTCCCGGAAGAGGGCGATAGGGCCGCCTAAGTCCTATCTAATTGACCTTGCCCTTTGTTGCAACCAAAATAATTCGTACCTTTGTCGCACCAAGAAGCTACAACTACGGGCCAGACCGGATTTGACAGCAGGTCGGAGTGGTATGTAAGCACGCAGTGCGCCTGAAGGTGGGCACTATAATCTCGGCTTTCAAAAATTTAATTGGCGAAAACAACTACGCTCTCGCTGCCTAATTGAAGTATAGTAGATTAGCTTAATCCCGACCACCGATGTGTTGGGACGAGACATTGCCCAAGTGCCCTGCGTTCCGAGGCGGCTTGATACGGCAGTGCAGGAATATCGGGACATGCGCCCTTTCGGCTCCGCGGACCGGCGCGAGACTTAGGAGATAAGGTGTGCAAATGGCTGCTTCGGCCTATTACACACACGAAAACCAATACGAAGCTAAGCGTGTAGAAAGCATATTGTTTCCCTGTTTGGACGAGGGTTCGACTCCCTCCTGGTCCACCACATCTTAACCCTATTTTATCATGGAGAAAATCATTACAGACCAAAATTACAAGGAGTTCTTTGATGCAGGATTGCCCTTGGTGATAGACTTTTCAGCTACATGGTGCGGCCCCTGCAAGAAAATCGGCCCCATCATCGAGGAATTGTCGACGGAATACGAAGGCAAAGTGAATGTCTGCAAGTGCGACGTGGACGATAGCGTGGACCTGACGGGCATGTTTGGCATCCGCAACGTGCCGACGGTGGTCTTCATCAAAGACAGTGCCGAAGTAAAGGAACTGCGCCACGTAGGAGCCGCCCCCAAAGCGACATTTGTCGAGAGAATCGAGGCACTGCTCAAATAAGCACCAGCCAAGGATGGCGGACAAGCGCCTGTGTGGCGCGAAGCCTCTGGTTTGAGTGCACAAAAGTGCACAGGCAGATTTAACACATATAACCTTTGGCAACAATTCGGGCCTGATTTTTTGCCAAGGAAATACTGCAAAATCATCACGATGGGGTAGGTGCGTATTCCTGAAAAGGAGATAATTTCAACTACCGGCGACTTAGTTTTTTCCAAGTCCTTTGTAGTTTTTTCCAAAAGCCACCTATTTTCCACGGATTACCCTATAGAAAGAGGAGAAAGCCCTGTAAATGCAAGCTTTCTCCTCTTTTCGCTAAGCAAAGTTACTTCATTTTTTCGGAAAATCCAAATCGTAAAATTTCATTTTAACATTTGGACAACGTTACTCGCCGTAGCTGGAAGAACAACCGGTAACCATGAAAATTTTTCACCTTAGTCCGGAAGAAAAACGGGGCATGCTCGTCCTCCTAATTGTCATCGCCATTGTAGCGGCTTATAAGTTGGGCAATGATACAGGCCGGCAGACAGACACGGAAACCGCCGATTCCGTCAAAGTCCGCGAACTGGAAGATTTTGCTACCATGCAACGCGAGCGACGCGACAACCGCCCTTTCCGGGACAGCCCCGGTTACGCCCCCAAGCCCTTTAATCCAAACACAGCCGACTCCGCCGAGATGGTTCGCTGCGGCCTGCGTCCCTGGCAAGCCAGAAACGTCATCAAGTATCGGAGCAAGGGTGGCGTATGGCGCAATGCGGACCATTTCCGCAAGCTCTACGGACTGAGTGACGAGGACTTTCGCAGAATTGCGCCTTACCTGATTTTTGATGAAAGTGACTTGGGCAATACCTATCCTACGGCAGCCGCGCACACCGACGGAGACAGCCTGCACCACCGCTTCCCCAAACAGGAAAAATTCGCCGCGGGCACCATGGTGGAGCTCAATACGGCCGACACAACGACCCTGAAGCATATTCCAGGGATTGGTTCATACTTTGCACGCAAGATTTGTGAATATCGTGACAGGCTGGGCGGATTTGTATGCAAGGAACAGGTCCGGGAAATCGAGGGCCTGCCGGAAGACATCGGCAAGTGGATCAAGGTGGAGCCGGGCCATCCCCTCTGCAAGTTGAAAATCAACAAAGCCTCGTTCAGGGAACTGATAAGGCATCCTTACCTAAACTATGCTCAGACCAAGAGCATCGTAAATTACCGGGAGAAATTCGGCCCGCTCTCCGACTTCACGGCACTTCGCCTGGACAGTAATTTTTCCGAAAAGGACTTCGCGCGGTTAGAGCCTTACATAGACTGGAAAAAGTAGGAGGCTCCGACGCTCGAAGCCTCCTGTATGGATTGTCATTCGGACAAGCCCTGCGGCGAAACCCGGTCCGCCAGAAAATAGCGAGGGCGACGCTTTACTTCCTGATAGATCTTGCCCACATAAATGCCGATAATACCTACGGAAGTCAGCACGGCACCTCCCAAGAACCATACAGATATCAACAGGGAAGTCCAACCGGGCAAGACATGCCCAAAGGCATAGGATAGCAAAGCATAGACGATGGCACAAAAAGAACAGAAAGTTATCGCAATTCCCAACCAAGTAATCAGCAACAGGGGACGTACCGAAAACGAAGTGATGCCATCGACGGCAAAAGCCAGCATGCGGCGCAGCGGGTATTTGGATTCGCCGGCAAATCGGGGCGCACGGTCGTAATAGACATACTCTTGGTTGAAACCCAACAGCCGCACCATGCCACGCAAAAAGACATTGCGCTCGGGATACTGCATCAAAGCCGAAAGCGCACGGCGGCTCATCAGGCGGTAATCGGCATGATTGTAAACCACGTCACCACCCAACTTCCGCAACAACTTATAATACAGCTGGGCCGTGTGCTTTTTGAAAAAAGTATCCGTGGGACGGTCGCGACGAACGCCATAGACAATGTCAGCACCTCCCAGCCATTTCTCCACCATCTCGGGGATGGCATTGACGTCATCCTGTAAGTCCGCATCAATGCTTATGGCAGCATCCACGCGCTGCGACGCCCATTCCAACCCGGCCCACAGGGCTTGCTGATGACCCGCATTGTGGGCCAAGCGAAGCCCTCCTGCCTGTGGATTCTTGCCCGACAGGTCAGAGATAATCTGCCAAGTGGCATCGCTGCTGCCGTCGTCTACGTAGAGCATCCCTACCCAGAGGTCGCTGTACTTCTCGGAAAGGGATTTAGACAGGACGTCCAGACGGCTGTGCGTCTCACGAAGCACGCTCTCCTCGTTATAGCAGGGAACAACAATCAGCAGGCGGCGTGCAGTAGCAGAATGAGATATATCAGTCATGGCCAAAATTCATGTAAATGGATTAGCAAGGACAAAAGTAGTGAAAGAATGTGTAATCAAGAAGGATTTGGACGATAAAATCCCCCAAATGGGACTTCCGGTACGTCAGCAACGACACCGGTCTCCTATCAAAAGAATCGGAAAAGCGCACAAAGCCATTATGCAGAAACCATACTTTGGCTTGACTTATTGATAGATAATCCCTAATTTTGCAATTCGGACGAACAACAACTGCTATGAAAAAGATTTCACTTCTCCTAATTCTCTATCTGACACTTGCTTCACAACAGACATACGCCCAGCATGGTTTTTGCGGGTGCGAGCACCTGACCGGCATAGACTCCGCGCGCTATGCCCGCTTCATGGCCGGCGGAGAAGCGGCACGAAGGGCAAAGAAAAAGGCTGCCGTCCAAACGTTCCACACCGGTGTAATACACAACACCGGAGAGGTTTTTCAGTTTCGCCTGGCCATGCTCATCACCCCCTATGTGATGGACGAGTTTAGTACGGACGGCATACTGGACAAGCAGAAAGTGTACGACTTCTGGGACAATGCCGAACGCATCCTCAACAGCTATTACCGCAACGACGTCGGCATCGAACTGAAAGTCATTCACGACGACCGCCTCATCATGACCGAGAACAATACAGGCATAGAAATCATGAACGCAGGCACCCCCAATGCAAACAACGGGACAAAAATAATTGATGCCCTGCTGACCAACGAAGGCTACGACGTGGGCATCATGATTACCAAGTCGACAGGCTCACTGGCCGGCAAGGCATCGCTGGGCGGCGCCTCTTCGCCCTATCGCAAGGCAGACGGCTTTGCCATGACCAGCTATACCACCATCGCCCACGAGTTGGGGCATCTCTTTGGCGCCACGCACGCACACGAAATCGGGGACGGCGACTTTACCGAGCCCGGCAAGGGACAAAGCATCATGAGCTACGGCTCGCCGCGCGACTTCTTCTCCGTGAGTAGCATACGACAAATGCGCAATCTCCTCAAGAACCTGAACATCTACACGAACCCGGAACGAACTGAAAAGGACCTTACGCGCAATACCGACGTGGAGGGGACCAACATCGTGTATGCCTACGCAGAAACAGGCTCTCAGCCACTGCTGGACCGCGACCTCATCCGCAAGGAATATGTAGTGACGCTTGGCTCGGACTTCCAGTTTTACCTGCCTCTCTCCAATAGCGACACATATGGCGAAGCCGACGTGCAGTACTGCGTCCATGGCCATGACGTCGGCAGTGAACTTTCAGCCAATGCCCTACGTTCTATCGTGAAACCCACCACCTCGAACAACGTCATGTTCCACAAGCGATGGGTAGACCCAAGGACGCTCAGTGTCACGGCTTCCGAGAGCCAATATGTCGAAGCCAACTCCGGCGATTCACGCGTGGGAAAGTTCCGATTTGCCCTTGCCGCACACAACCACTCTATCTACGACAGTGAATTCTGCGACATTCGGATCGTTGCCGGCGAGCCGTTCACCGCCAATATTACAAGCCCGACGAACCTTACCCTGTTCCGCCCCGGCAGAGCACTTACCATCACGTGGACACCGCAAACCGACATTTATGGCGACAACAGCCGCGTACGCATCCTCCTAAGCGATGATTTCGGACAGACTTTCCCCTACGTGCTGGCCGATGGACTTCCCAACACAGGTACATGGACCGGCGCACTTCCCTATATAGAGATAGGCAGGAAGCCCTACTACAATTATGCAGACCCCGTCAGTGGCGGTATCATTAAGGTGGAGATTATCGGCGAGGCCGTCTATGGACTTACCAACAACAATGCTCCTTTCTACAACACAGGGTCGGCATACGTCGTCAGTGGTGGCGGCTTTACGCTAAGCCTGGCTGATGCGCGCTACCTCTTCCGCGAAGTAGGAACCGGGGCCGACGCGCCCACCCCCTTTATCCGTGTGGACAGTCGTGAGGATGTGCCCACAATGCCCACACTGGAAGCCTATCGCGGCACATCGACTTATGCCGCCACCGCAGAGCAGACCGAGGAAGGCGACATCATACGCCGCACCTGGACAGCCACTATCAGCGGAACACCATACATATATACACAGATTATCCAACTGCCCGGCGAAAAAGCCGCCGACGCCGGCCTTGTGAAACAACTCTGCGATGCATCCACCGAACTGGCCGACTTGGTGCGTCACGAGGGAGAAGTGGGTTATCCCCTGTTCAACCTGTCGGAAATGCAGGTCATCAAATCCAATTATCTGAGTGTCTTTGACGCTGATGGCTATCTGCGTGCTGACTATGATGCCGAAGCGGCCGAAGCCATGCTTTCCGCCTTGGCCGGTCTGAAGAATCTGACAGACGAACAAATACGTTATCCCGAAGAAGGCCGCTATCTCCTGCGCTCGTATCAGGCACTGCCCGCCGTTACTCCTTATTATTATTACACGCGCGAGGATGGTGAAGAGGGGACGGAAAGTTGGAACGACGATAGCAGCCAGGCCATCGTGCTAAATCTCACCCGTAGCGGCAATTACTATGTGTTGCAGGATGACCAGGGCCGTTTGCCTTACCTGAGCGGACTGACCAACACCTATGGCGACTGCCGTCTGGAGCGTGGATATACTTGGGGCTCGTTCACACTGTTGAACCACATACAATGGGCGGCACAGTTGAGCCGGTCCGGCACTACGTTCTCGCTCAACAACCACTATCCCGACAACCCGCTGTCGTACCGATGCAATAACAATGACTACATAATCGTATCTACCGATTTCCAATTCGTTCCGGTGGTGGAGAGTGCGACTGTGGCTGACGGCCTGTACCGTCTGCGCTCACGCGAAAGTGGCCGTTATCTTACCCTGCCGACCGATCGCAGCACCGGCAGCAATATGCGCCTGGCCGCCTCGCCCATGCCTGACAATATCTTCCTCGTGCAAGAGGGCCGCTTGCTAAGTTATGCCACCGGATATTATGTACAAGGCACACAGCATGCAGACCTTGGCAATGCCACGGCCTTCACCCTCTCCGCGCATCCCACACAGCGCGACTGCTACGCTTTACAAAACGGCGAGAACTATCTGCGAGGCTACGCCCGAGGAGTAGAAATGGTAGCATACAATACCGACGCCACCACCGCATGGGAACTGGTGCCCGTAAGCACCTTACCCGTGAGCGTCAGTGCCGCAGGTTATTCCACCCTCTACTCGCCCCAAACACTGGGTTTGCCCGCCGAGAGCAACTTCAAGGCATATACTGCGCACTACGATGACGCAACAAATGCCTTCCGTCTGAAAGCTGTCGAGGAAGTGCTGCCGAAAGGCCAAGGACTTGTACTCAAAGCCCCACAAGGCGAATATCACCTGCCCGTCGTGCAGGCAACATCAACCGTCACAAGCGACCTCATTGGAACATTCCCCACCATCGCAACGCCTCAAGGCGTATATACCCTGCAAATGGGAACTGAGGGAATCGGCTTCTACCTCTACGCTACAAACGAAAGTGGCAATATGGAGGGGCTGCAGCTGAATGGTTTCAAGGCTTATTGGGACGCACCAGTCGGTTTCGGTACCTCAGCAGTCCGCTTTACCTTCGACGAGGACGATATCACAACCTCCATAACCGCACCCACGAGTACGGAAACAGCAGAGCCCATCTACGACCTCACGGGTCGCCGCATCGAGAGGATGAGCCACGGCATCTACATAGTGGGAGGCCGTAAGGTGATTCGCTGAACCCATTCGCACATCCTATATTTACAGAAAAGGAAAGCAAACCCAAACCAAAATTCACAAACAGGAAATTTCCATGCAAAAGCGACGCTACGTATCTCCACAAATTGCTATCGTCCAACTCCAACAAACGGAAGCCATTTTAGCCGGTTCGGGTGGCGAAGAAAGCATCACGATAAAACCGGGCTGGGGTTCGGGGCAATTGACAAATGGTTTACGACGTGATGACGAGGCGCCGTGGGAGAAAGACGGTGCAGCCTCCCATTCATCAGAACATTGGGAAAATTGACTGCAAAGGAGCAAATGCGGCCATCAGCACAGGAATTACCAAATAATTCTTACTTTTACAGCAATAGGTAATCTCAAGAAATTCAATCAATAAAGCTATAGGCTTAAAAAAAGAATGCGAAAAAATTTGGAGGGTATGAAAAAATGTCGTACTTTTGCATCGCGTTTGAGAGAAAACGCCTAAGCGAATGCGGAAATAGCTCAGTTGGTAGAGCACAACCTTGCCAAGGTTGGGGTCGCGAGTTCGAGTCTCGTTTTCCGCTCTTGATAGAATTGCACAAGTAATCAGCCCAGGTGGCGGAATGGTAGACGCGCTAGTTTCAGGTACTAGTGTCTTCACGGACGTGCAGGTTCGAGTCCTGTTCTGGGCACATTATTTGTCAATACAAACAACGGAGAGGTGGCGGAATTGGTAGACGCGCTACTTTGAGGGGGTAGTGTCAATTGCGACGTGGGAGTTCGAGTCTCCTCCTCTTCACTTGTTTGCGGAAATAGCTCAGTTGGTAGAGCACAACCTTGCCAAGGTTGGGGTCGCGAGTTCGAGTCTCGTTTTCCGCTCAAAGAAAATTTTCTATGATTACTTCAACCCAAAATAGAAGTAATAATAGAAAATATTTTTTTATCCACGCAGTTCATCTGCGTATTTTATAATATCAGCTATTTCGAGGCTATGAATATTTACGCCCGCTATTTTGATCAGGATGCACTTTTGTATTCCATTGATGAACTTATTGATTTCCTCTCATCCATTCCCGACATCAATGTTACACAGGACTTGGTAGACGATATCTCCGACTACGTGAACGGCGATATGCCCTATCCGAAGCGCTATAAAATCCGTCCGCGTGTCTACTTCATCCTCATTAAGACGACAGCCCAAAGCATGGAGGAATTCAAAGCCAACAAAAAATCCTCCCTCCCTACTTCCGTCGATAATGATACGATGACAAAAAAGGAACTGAAAGCTTCACAACTTTTGGAAGTACGCTATGGATGGTACAAGGGCGATATAACCTTCAAACGAGTAATGCAGATACCCGGAACTGCTAAATTTCAGTATCAAGACACGTATTTTGCTGCCTACGTAAAGACCAACAGCGGTATAGAATGCTATAACCGCATCATTGAATACCTGAAACAAAGGCCGGATGTAGACTTGAGAAGCCAGTTTCCCTCGGCAAAAGGCGTCAGTTTCAATTTTGAATACTACGGAGAAGTACTTCCCGGTCGTGACTAAGGCAGATAAGTACTAAAGATTGCTCGCAATATTGCTTGTATCAAGCAAGAATATACAGCAAACCTTGCAGATTTAGAAATAAATCCGTACTTTTGCAAACGGTTTGGTTCCGTAGCTCAGTTGGATTAGAGCAACGCCCTTCTAAGGCGTGGGTCCAGGGTTCGAATCCCTGCGGAATCACAATTCAGGTAATGCGACGATATTCAGATATTGTCGCATTGCTTTTTTTGTCTGTGTTTGCTGTTTTCCAAGTCGTTGTTATTTCAAAACATTTACTATTTGTTTTGTGGGCCTTGCTCGTCTTGTGGTTTTGTATTCCCAAACAGTGTGGCCTGCGTCCGCCATTTTGATTTTTACTGAAGGGATGCGCAGTCGTCACATACTACAGGGCTTATTTTATTTTGTGCAGAAATCACGGCTTATTTTGTGCAGAAATCACGGCGCACACGCCAATGACGAATTTTATCGATGAAATGCTGAAAAGGCAAAGTCATGGAATAACGATGAAGCCGCCAAAA
>SFCP01000044.1 GCA_004558535.1 Bacteroidales bacterium
TGACCAAAAGCAAAGTAACCATTTAGGGCTGACTCCTGCAATAGGTGGCAGCCCTAATTTTTCATTGCCTCTTGAAAAGTTTAGCGGACAGTAATAATTCAGAAACAATCTCACCGTGTGTTCTGATAACAGAAACATGAGAGTCTGGCACAACAAACGGATAGTTACCCAAGCAAGACTCATTAAAAAGTCGAGTTCTACCGACAGTTCCTGTACCTGTAGAGTTCACAAGCACATCACCAGTTTGTAGATGATAGATATCTGGCCATCTGTTCAATGTAGTTGGCTCTAAGAACTGAGCTTTCTCTAACGAGATACCACCTTCTTTCAGATTGCACTTTTGTGCAAATACAGGATATGTTGTGTCTGTTTCTGAGTACTTTGGTGATTTTCCTCGTGACAGGAATGTGCATATATCTATCAGCTTACACCAAGTCCATCCATCAGGCAAGTCGTATGGCTCTGCATAATGCGGGTTATCACAAGATGCAACTGCCTTGGGATTGATACGCTTTAGCAATTCCGATGCTGGCTCATCATTCGGGTCTTGTGGCACAAGTTTACCATGAATAGCAAGGTCGAGGATCTTAGATTTTGCCTTATCTAAAGTCAATCGTAAATCATTGGCTTGTGTAGTCAAAGACTCGATTGCTTCAAAACAATTTGCAATAAAATCTGCAATACGGCATTGCTCGTTTAATGGAGGAAGCATAAACTCAACCTCATTCACGGTTGCTACAGATAGTCCTGGTTGAGCTGTAGCAGTTGCATATTGGTTAAGGTTCATGGCCTCTAATATATAACGAGCCCATTCGATATTAACACCAGCAAAACAAGTAACAACAACCGCATGTTCCGTTGCATAAAATTTTCCTTCTGCAAAATTCACGTTGCCACACAACGCCCCTTGTCTTCCTATTATCGGGAATTTTCCATCTCTATTATAGTCATTCACATATCCTCTTATACCGTTTCCTCCATAACATGCATAGGGGAAATTTTGCGAACACTCATGTATGTCATTCGCAGATATGTTCTTTCCTGCTTGAAGGTTAAACACCTCCCCAATTGTTGAAATGCACCATCCTTCTGGTACTTTCTCATAATGGGGCGTATCGGAAGACGAACTTCCCATTTAACTCGATTATACATGAAGTACATGAAGCACCCACCCATTATTATTTATATATTGCTGTCCGGTAAAACTTTTGGAAAGAAAATAAATTAGGGCTGACACTTCTTACGAGGTATCAACCCTTTTGGTTATCTTTGTTTTTGAGAAATAATAATATAACAAGGATAGTCATTTTACCGGACAGCCGGTCTATAGTCAAGTATTAAAGTTACTCGACAAGGAGAAAATTCTTCAAATACCGTGCCGCGAGCAGCCGTTATTCAACAAAGTTAAAGCGCAGAAACCCTAACGCGCTCGGCTCGCTCCTCGTTGTTACGGGAAGCCTCCGACGCTCCATCAGGGAAAAGAAACACCCGACGGCGTGCGCTTCGCCTCCAACCAGCCATACGCCATTCTACACAATGAAGGAGGCAAAGGCTCTGTTACCGTCAGACAGCACAACAGAACAAGCAAAAAGGGGAAACCCCATGTTGTTAGGCAGCACAAACGCACTGCAAATGTCCCGCAGTGTGAATCGTAGGGCCTTTTCAGTAGGGTATTGTTCTTTTTCTCTTACTTTGCGCGAGCCATGTCGTACTCCTTTGCCAGTCCTCCCTCGCTTGTTTCGCGGTAGAGGGAGGGGAGATCGTGTCCGGTCTGTTTCATCACCTCCACGGCTTTGTCGTAGGATATGCGGTGCTGGCCCTCGGCATAGGTGGCGTAGATATTGGCATCGAGGGCGCGGGCGGCGGCATGTGCGTTGCGCTCGATGCAGGGTATTTGAACGAGGCCGCAGATGGGGTCGCAGGTCATGCCGAAGTGGTGCTCAAGGCCCATTTCTGCAGCGTATTCTGTGGCGGCGAGACTGCCACCAAAGATATAGTTGGCTGCGGCAGCAGCCATGGCGCAGGCTACGCCTACTTCAGCTTGGCATCCGGCCTCGGCGCCTGAGATGGAGGCGCGACTCTTGGCGATGTTGCCCACCAGGCCGGCAGTGGCGAGGGCATGGAGCACGCGCTTGTCTGTGAACTTTCGGCTCTTGGCGATGTGATAGAGCACGGCAGGCACTACGCCGCAGCTACCGCAGGTAGGCGCTGTGACGATGCGGCCGCCGGAGGCGTTTTCCTCGGTGACAGCAAGGGCGTAGGCGAAGACCAGACCACGCGTTTGCAGGTTGGTGCCGTAGCCCATGGCTTTGATGTAGTAGTGGGGTGCTTTGCGACGCAGGTGCAGTCCGCCGGGCAATACGCCTTCGTGTTCGAGGCCGCGCTCCACGCTCTCCTTCATGACCTGCCAGATTTCGGCCAGATAGTCCCATATTTCCGGTCCTTCGCAGTGGTCTACGTACTCCCAATAGGAATGTCCCCGGTCTTCGCACCACTTTTTTATGTCGAGCAGGTGGTCCAGTTCGTAGACGTCAGGGCTTTCCTCTCCTCGTTTTCCTTCTTCGGCCAAAGCTCCGCCGCCCACGCTGTAGACGGTCCAGGCGTCGTGTAGTTGGCCTTGGCTGTCCTTGACTTCAAACTTCATGCCGTTGGGGTGGAATGGCAGGACAATGTCGGGCTGCCAGACAAATTCCGTGCGGTCTTCGCCCAGTACGCTGTAGATGGCCCAGTCCGTCAAGTGCCCCTTGCCGGTGGCAGCCAAGCTGCCGTAGAGCGTGACGCGAAAGCTTGGTGCATCGGGATGCAAACTGAGATATTTTTCTGCGGCATGGAGAGGTCCCATGGTGTGGCTGCTGGAGGGTCCTTGGCCGATGCGATAAAGTTCTTTTAGGGATTTCATGATGGAGAATTGGGAATTTAGAAATTAGGAATTAGGAATCAGGAATCAGGAATTGCTTTAGCAATCGCCTCTTCTTATTATATTTTTCAAATAGAAATCTGCTCGAGGAAATCTTTTTTGGGGGAAATATTATAGAAGAGAAATTCGTAGCCGTAAGTATGTAATCGAGTACCAGATGGAGATTAGCGCTCCTTGATAAATCCGCGTCGATAGGCGAGGAGCAGCTTTTCGAGGTCGGCAATCTGTTCGCGCAGCTCAAGGCCTATATCGGTGTCGCTAACCATGGCGCGATGGCCCATCATTTCGACAATCTGCGTGGTACTGCGGATGTCGGTTCCCTCCAGAATTGCTTCCTCGGTGGAGGTGAAGGGGGCGTGTTGCACAAGTTGAAAGCCACGACTATGGTAGACGAGGGTGTAGCCGGCTATGCCCGTGGTGTCGTGGTAGGCTTTGGCAAAACCGCCATCGATGACCATGAGACGGCCGTCGGCTTTGATGGGTTTCTCGCCGCTTCCTACACGCACAGGTACGTGGCCGTTGATGATATGCCGGTGTTTTCCCGTGACGCCAAACTCGTCCATGATTCTGTCACAGACTTCGGCGGAGTTGCGGAGCTTGTAGTACCAGCCTTTCTCCTCGACATGGGTTTCCTTTTCGGTGATAAAGTAGCGCTCAAAGGTGGCCATCTTGCTTTTGTCGAACAGGGGGGAGTCCGGTCCGCACCACAGATACCAGAAATAGTCGCAGGCCATGCGTTTCTCCTCCTCCTCAGCACCTTCGTCAAAGGCAGTGCGTACCAATTGGTCCACGCGTATCATGAGCTCCTTGCCGGCAGCGCGGGTATCGCCCACCAGTACTTCGCGCATGGAGGCGTCTTCGTTGAGTGGCACGGAGGCGTGGAAGAGCAGGTTGCTGTTGTAGATGCCGAACATACCGCCGTGCAGCAGCAGGCACTGCACGTGTCGCTGCAGGCGGTCGCTGATGAGGAAGGAGTGTTGCAGGCGGCTGATGAGCTCTTGCTCCTCGGCGCTGAGCCGATAGGGGTCGGCAGGGTCGATGGTAGGGAACAGGGTGTCGCGTAGAGCGTAGGACTTGTCGCCAAGCGTAATGGTTTTCTGCTGCCAGTCAATGAGTTCCAGCAGTCTGCGGTCGTTCATGTTCCATTCGGGGTGGGCTGCATAGAGGGCGCCCTCCAGCTTGAATTGAATGATGGCGATGGCCTTGTGCATCTGCGAGATGAGTCGGACCGTCTTGGCGCCGGGGTCTTCGCCTCCGTTTTCAAACTTTGGCATAAAGATTTCGCAGGGGTCATCGGCGTAGGTTTCCATGGCGAAGGTGGCCAGTGGGACCATATTGATGCCATATCCCTCTTCGAGAGTTTGTGTGTTGGCGTAGCGCAGGCTTAGGCGTAGCACGCTGGCGATGCAGCACAGGTTGCCGGCGGCGGCTCCCATCCACAGAATATCGTGGTTGCCCCATTCGATGTCCAGATGGTGGTAGCTGCAGAGCGTGTCCATGATGAGATGTGCGCCGGGACCGCGGTCGTAAATATCTCCCAGGATATGCAGACGGTCAATGGCCAGTCGCTGGATAAGGTAGCAAAGGGCTACGACGAAATGGTCGGCTCGGCCGGTGCCGATAATGGTCTGTACGATTACGTTGAAGTAGGCCTGTTTGTTGTGATCGTCTGTGCTTTCGTGCAGGAGTTCCTCGATGATATAGGCGTATTCCTCCGGCAGGCTTTTACGGACCTTCGAGCGGGTGTATTTCGAGGATACGCTGCGACATACCGTGATAAGCTGGTTGAGGGTTGTCTGATAATAATCGCTCAGGTCGAGGTCGTTCTGCTTGACCAGTTCCAGTTTCTGTTCGGGGTAGTAGATGAGTGTGCAGAGGTCCTTTTTCTCCTTTTCGCGCAATGTGTTGCCGAAAAGTTCATTGACTTTACGTTTGATATTTCCCGAAGCATTTCTCAGTACGTGCTGGAAAGCTTCGTTTTCGCCGTGCAGATCTGCAAGGAAGTGCTCGGTGGATTTGGGCAGGTGGAGGATGGCTTCGAGGTTGATGATTTCGGTGGTGACGCTTGACACAGTGGGAAAATCTCGTGCCAGCAGTCGCAGATAGCGCAGGTCTTCCTTTACGCTTCGCAGGTGTGTATTGGGCTTTGTCATAGTCATGGATTTTTTAGGTTGTGTGGCTTTCCGGATCAGAACTGCCGGATAGGTCGTGGGCAAATGTAGAAATATTATTTAACATCACCAATCTGTGCGCTGTTTTTCCGTGCAGGAATCAGTGTTATGGCTTTTGTGATTTTTTCTTGCCGGATGTTTTTCGCCGCACGCTGAATAGGTCCTTCAGGTTTGTGAAATCGCGTTTCAGTCGGATGCCTGCTCCCTGTGTGGTGAGCGAGGATTTAGAAAAGTAGCGGTCGTTGGTTTCGCTGTATACTTTTACGCTGACGCCACCGCCGGGGGTAATCAGGTAGTTTAGGTCGAAGTCGCCCACAAAGTTGGTGCCGGAGTAGGCCGAGCGGTCGTGGTAGCCGAAATTGCCGTTAAAGATAAGACGATTGTTGAGCAGGCGGCCGCTTAGCAGGCCCTCCACCTCCATATCGCTCCATCCAATCGAACCGGTGCTGAGGTTGGCGCCAAATGTCCAGTTGCTGGTGCCCATGGCGTTGGAGATGATGTTGTTGAGTTGGCTGCTGAGTGTGTTGGAGAGGAAGGACTTCATCGCTACCGAGCTTTGCGACTGGTTGGCAGCCGCTTCCGTAGAGCCGAAGTCGTAGGTGTAGAATCGGCCGACGCCGAGCAGGTAGAGTACCTGCATGTTCATGTCCTCCTCCGAACTGATGAGGCTGCGCACCATACGGCTTATGTCGTCGCTTACGCGTGGCATTTCCAGATCGAAGGTGATTTCGGGTTGTCCTGCTGTGCCGCCGAAATTGAGTACGCAGTTCACGGGGATGGAGCTTTCGCTCAGGCCGGTGCCGATGTTAAGGTCGGAGAGCGATACAGAGGGGACGGTGTAGACGGCCCGCAGGTTGATGTCGCTGCTAAAGGGGCTGCCTGTGAAGTTGATGCTACCGCCGGGCGTAAATACGAATTCCTTTCGTATCAGGTCCTGTATGCTCATTTTGTAGTTGCCGTCGGCCACGGTAAATCGGCCGTTTAGGGTAAAGTCTCCTTTATTATAATATTTAGCGGTCAGCGTACCCGTTCCGCCCAACTCGATTTTGTCACCCGTCTTACCGTCCATGATGACGTAGAGTCGGGCCTCGGGATTCATGTCGATGGTGAAATCCAGCCGAATGTTTGTCGTCGATGTGTTGCTGACGACTTGTCCGGTGGAGGATTTGCTACCTGCCGGCTGTCGGGTGCCGTTTGCCACCATCATGCTGTCTGTATCGTCCTCCGGTATGTCTGCCGAAGTATAGCGTAGCAGGCTTCCGTCGCTGAAGGTCTCGGGACTGTCCACTATATAATATAGGCGAGTGCGTGCCTCGGGTCGCATGTTGATGTCTGCTTGGAAGTTGCCCGGATAGCCGCTTAGTTGCACTTGTCCGGTGCCAACGGCGGTGGCATAGAACGGCATATCCGGCTCTTGTTCGCGGTCATACAGTAAGAGTTTGTTGGCTTGCACCCGGAAATCGTAGTTGATGTTTTTCAGGTGTGTGTGTTTCAGTGTACCCTGCAGGCGTCCGGTGCCGCCCAGTGCGTCGGTAATGATAAAGTCGTTGAAGATAAATGCACCATCGCGCATGGTGACGGTACCGTCCGAGAGGGTATAGGGCACGCCGGTAGCCCGGATGGTCGTTTGCATGCCACCCTGTTCCTCGCCATCGAAGTTGAGTGCTGCGAAGGGGCCGTGTATGCGACAGTTGCCGCTGACCCGTCCTGTGATAGGGCCGAAGATGCCGCCTACATAGCGGTCCAGGAAGCCGATGTTTGTGCGCAGGTTGTTCACTTGCAGGTCCAGTGCTTTTTCGGCCGGTGATACGTAGCCCTTTACGAGTGTGTAGCCTTCCCCTTCTTCGCGAATGTCGGCATCGAGCATGATACGCTTGTTGCGGACGTTGAAGCCTCCGTTTATCGTGGCGTGTCCCAGCAGTGCTCCATTGAAATGGAAATCCGGGATGTCCAGGTTGCGTGCATCCACATTGATGGAGTCGAGGGCACCGGCCAGTGTGATGTCACCTGTTGCGCGGCCGGCAAAGGAAACCGGTTTTATTTTGAACAGTCCCAGGATGTAGTCTACGTCAATGCTTTCCAGATGAGCCGTCAGTGCGTCGCTCGGGTGTCTGGACAGCACGCCGTTGATGAGCAGTGACTGTCCCGGTCGTGTGATGCCCACGTTCCGTACTTCCACGCGGCCATCGCGGGGCAGGCGCATTTGTCCCGGTGAAAAATGCCAAAGGGTATCGTTGATTATGAGGGAGGAGGGGTGGACGCGGGTTGTCCATACATCTGTTGCTTCGAGGTCGGAGGTCGTTTTGAGTTCGCCCCGGAAGTGACCTTTTCCGCTGTCTTGCCAGCCCAAGTCCATGGTAAGGCTGTCGCCTGCAGAGGCAGCTTGTAGTTCAAAGGTCATGTCGTTTTTCCCTATGTGGCGTCCGGCGCGTGCCAGCAGAGAGTACGTACCGTCTTTCCCTCGTAGGTACAGCGAGGGCTTTTGCAGCTGAAAAGATCCATAGCGTAGGGCCGCCCGGGTGTGCAGTGAGAGCAGGGCTTCCTTGTCTTGGCCGCCGATTCGTCCTTCCAGGAATACCGCATCGTCCAGGTAGAGCGGGATGCGCAGTACTTTGTTGAGAAATTCCGTGTCGTTTACTCTTAGTTTAACCTCCCATTCCGGAGCCTTTCTGCTTTGGCGTTCGGCCTGCTTGGTGGAGGCTGTGTTTTTCGAGGCAGGTAGTGGTGCAGAGGCAGCGTGCGGCAGCAGGTCATCCTTGAGTTGCTGTATCAGTTGCTGCCATGCGTTGGCCGACAGAGGCCCATCCAGTTCGGCATGGGCAAAGGACGCATCCAATACCAGCCTGCTTCCTCTTGTGGAGGGACGGATACTTGCGTAGATAAAGGGAACGTGACAGGTGTCGCCTGCTGTCATCCGGAAATCATCGATTTCCACGTTTGCGGTGAGATCGGGAAACTTTATTTTATCCGCCTTTCCGGACAGGTGTAGGGCGTAGTGGGCATCTGCCATTTGGTGCTTCAGTCCTAAGATAGCAGGGTGTAGGCTTTTGATATCAGCTTCCAGTGAAAGGTCTGACAGGGTCTTTCCATCAAATGCAGCTCGGGCAATTGCGGTCAGGTTGGCTTCGTCATCGGTCGAATTGAGTTGTACGTCAATCCGGTGTGCTTGCCAGTCTGCCTGCAGGGTAGTCGGTGCAAAGGTACGTCCATTCCATGTGCATTTGCGGATTTCTGCTTCTGCCGAGACCGAGGGTGTGGCATTGCTGCCATGTTTTCCTTTTCCCTTGACAAGTATTTCTATGTCAGTGGGCAAGTCGGTCCTTCCCAGGAGTTGGTCCGGTCGTAGGTTTTCCAATTGCATCCATCCGTCCCAGGTATCCTGTTGCCATGCGATGTGGCCCTTTGCCTTTCCCGCTCCGGTTATCAGTTCTCCGTCTGCGTTTCCGCTTTTGCCCACCACTGCTTGCAGTTTTCCTGTAAAGTCCATGTCGCCCATGTTTTTCCATATTGGCGAGGCTGCCCATGTAGCCTTTGGCAGGGACTCGGCGAGGGCCGTCATCATTTGGGTCAGGGTGGTATGCTCCACGTGGCATTGTGACAGTTCTGCACGGATGCTTTTTGGTTGTCCATCCTGGCGTTCCATCATCAGTTTTCCGTAGAGGTTGATGGTGCCTGTATGATTGTGCAGTCTCAGTTGTGCCAGGTGGATGCTCTTGGGACTGATTTGATAGTCTGCCGACAGTATGAGTCGTTGGTGCAGGCATCCCAGTTCCGGGAGGGCGGGCGAGAGGTCGTCCGTGGCTATGCGAGCCTCCGTCAGGCTGCCCGTCATCTTCAGCGTTTTCCAAAATTGCTGCGCCGAGCTGCCGTCGTAGGTGGCATGCAGGTGGGGTAGGGTGATTTCCGAGGCGGGCATAGTCAGTCGGAAGTCCTGCAGGTCGCAGCTGTGGCGGTCAGCCATCATGCGCAGTCGGAGGGCGGTGATGCGCAGGCCGCTTTGTTCGCGAAAGCTCAGCGAGCGTATGCGCAGGTGGAGGGCATCCTGCGTCAACCGTTTCAGGCTGATGCTGGCGTCCAGTTCGCTGATGTGCAGATGTGCGGGGTTGAGGCGTCCGGGCGTTGCCGGTTTGTAGCGGGCGTCATAGCGTGCCTGGCAGCGGCGCACCACCACGGAGTTTATACACAGGTTGAGGCGCGAGGGTTCTTTCTTGTCCGGGGATTGGAAAGCGTCTATCAGAAATTGGAAATTGGCTGCGCTGTCTGCCTTTTCCTTATACAGGCGGATGTCGCCGTCCAGCAGGGTGGCTGTCCGCAGGGTGATGTCGCCTTTGAGTATGGACGCCCAGTCCACTTTGACCGACAGCATGCCTGCACTGACGAGGGGCTCTCTTGCCCGGTCCTTGATCGTCACGTTGTGCAGTGTGACGCGGTTGAGCAAGCCTATCTCCACATCCCCGATGTGTACCTCGCTGCCCAGTTTCTCGGCCAGTTCCTGCTCGACGGTCTTTGTCAGAAAGCGACGGCAGGGCGTGAAGTTCACTGCGATGAGCAACAGCAGGTATATCGACAGCAAAGTGCCGACCACCCATCTTACTATGTTGCGCAGGTTCTTCATGCCTACCTTATTCGAATTGGATAGCCTTTGCCGGTTGTATGTGCGCCACTAACAGGCTCGGCAGGGTCATGGCCAGCACCGTGATGAGCAACGTCCCTGCGTTGAGTCCTGCCACCCACCATCCGTCGATGAGCACCGGCGCAGTGTCTACGTAATAATTTTCGGGATTGAGGTGTACGAAGCCAAAGTACCGCTGCGCCAGCACCAATCCCAGTCCTACGGCATTGCCCCACACGAGGCCGCGCACTACGATCATGGCGGCATAGAGGATAAACGTGCGGCGCAACCGGCGGTTCGAGGCGCCCATGGCTTTCAGCACGCCGATGGTGCGGGTCCTTTCCAGAATAAGTATGAGCAGGCCGCTGATCATGGTGAAAGCCGCCACGCCCAACATGAGTGCCAGGATGACCCACACATTCATGTCCAGCACTTCCAACCATGCGTAAGCCCCTGCTGTGTAGGGATGCTCTTTGACCGACAGGATGCAGTAGGGCGAGGCGCCGTGCCCCGTGCATGTCCCCAGCTTTCGGTGGAGTGCGATTTGCACCTCGTCCATTTGTGCCGGGTTTTTCAATCGGATTTCCCATTGGCTGCTCTGATTGTCTTCCCAATGGTTCAGTTTGTTGACTGTCGTTCGGTTCGTCAGGACGAAGTGGTCGTCAAATTGTGGCAGGCCGGTCTTGTAGATACCCACTACGTGAAAGCGCCGCATCTTGATGGTATTTTCGAAAAAGTAAGCCATGACGCGGCTTCCAGCATCCAGTCCCAAGGCGTCTGCCTGTTTGCGCGAAATGACGATTTCCTCGCCGCCCGTGTCCTGCTCTTTCGGAAATCTCCCCTTTTCAAGGTGTTCCTGCATGAAACGGGTGTCGTATTCCGGCGCCACTCCTTTCAGACAAATCGTCTGGTAGGCGCTGTCCGTCTTGAGTACGCCCATTTTCTGCGAGGCCCGTTGCACGTGGGCCACACCCGGCGTGTTTTCTATCAGTGCTGTCGTGGCGCTGTCCGTCCGGATGGGGTAGCTTTGTGGCGAGGCGAAGCAACTGTCGTTCAGGACAATCAGGTGCCCGCTGAATCCGGTCAGTTTATCTGCGATTTCCCGCTGGAAACCTTTCACCACACTGGTTGCCACAATCATTACGGCCAATCCGAGAGCTACCCCCGCCGTGGCAATGCGTATGGCCAGCCGGCTGGCGCCGCGCCGTTCCGTCACGCGCGTTCCTGCGTAAAATCTTTTGGCTAAGAATAGGGGGAGCATGACTCTTCTGCTTGCTGTCATGAGGGGGATTTTACTTGTTTGCGCGGCTGTTGTACGCCTCCAATGCCTTGCGGAGCACTACGAGGGCCTGGCGCAGGTCTTCCTTCTTCAGTACATAGGCGATGCGCACCTGATCCCGTCCGGCGCCCGGTGTGGTATAGAATCCTGCAGCCGGCGCCATCATCACCGTGGCTCCCTCGTAGCTGAAGTCCGTCAGACACCATGCACAGAACCGCTCCGCATCGTCCACCGGCAACTTCGCCACCGTGTAGAAGGCCCCCATCGGTATGGGCGAGTAGCAGCCCGGTATACGGTTGAGTCCGTCTATCAGGCACTTTCTGCGCTCTACGTATTCATCGTACACCTCGCGGGCGTAGTCCTCCGTGGCGTCCAGCGAAGCCTCGGCCACCAATTGTCCGATGAGCGGCGGGGACAGTCGGGCCTGGCAGAATTTCATCACAGCCTCCCTTACCGTCTTGTTCTTCGTAATCAGCGCACCGATGCGGATGCCGCATTCCGAGTAGCGTTTCGACACTGAGTCAATCAGCACCACGTTGTCTTCGATACCCTCCAAGTGGCAGGCCGAGATGTAGGGCGACCCCGTGTAGATAAATTCGCGGTACACCTCGTCGCTGAAGAGGTACAGGTCGTAGCGCTTCACCAGGTCGCGGATTTGCATCATCTCGCGCCGGGTGTACAGGTAGCCCGTCGGGTTGTTGGGGTTGCAGATGAGGATGGCGCGTGTTCTTTCGTTGATGAGTTCCTCAAACTTCTCCACCTTTGGCAGCGAGAAACCCTCCTCGATGGTTGTGGCAATCGTCCGGATTTTGGCGCCCGCCGATATGGCAAAGGCCATGTAGTTGGCATAGGCCGGCTCCGGCACGATGATTTCGTCGCCCGGGTTCAGACACGACAGGAAGGCGAAGAGCACCGCCTCCGAACCGCCCGCCGTGACGATGATGTCGTCGGCGTCCAGGTGGATGTTGTAACCTTCGTAGTACTTGGTCAACTTTTCGCGGTAGCTGCGAAACCCCTGGCTGGGACTGTATTCCAGCACCTTGCGGTCGATGTGGGCCAGTGCCTCCAGGGCCACGCCCGGCGAGGGCAGGTCGGGCTGACCGATATTCAGGTGGTACACGTGTACGCCGCGTTCTTTGGCCGCCGTGGCCAGCGGCGCTAATTTTCGGATGGGCGAAGCCGGCATCTCGATGGCTCTGTCAGATATTTTGGGCATAGAGCAGTTTTTCCTCGTTGGATTTTTTGGGGGGGGAGATTTATGAAAGGTTTTTTGGGGGGCCACCGTGGCGGCCCATCGTGGCTCATCGTGTGGCGTGTGTGGCGGTCTGTTGCCGCCTGTCACCGGTTTATAGCCTTTACAAGAGGGGATGCCCTTTCCGTTGGCTGTGGTATATTGGATTGTGTGGTGTGCAGTGGTGTGCAGTAGTGTGTCTGACTAATAGTTTTCGAGCAGTGCGTCGCGTACGAAGAGGAGTTTTCCCTGTTTGTGCTCTCCCTGCTTGATGTGTGGGAATCTCTCTGCTATCTGGCGCATGCGTCCTGGTGTGATGCCGAGGATGGCTGCTGCTTCTCGTGTGCTGACCATCTTCGGCAGATTTTGGCTTTCCTTTTGTGCCTTTTTCAATTTCTGCATGACGATGACGGCTGTCCTGTATGCTATGGCGTCGATGGTGCGCTGCGTGAGTTCGATTTCCATGGTTTAGTCCTCCTCGTTGATGAGTTTCATGAGTTCGTTGATTTTCCCCTTTTCGGCCCAGTATTTCGCGTGGCGGCCCAGCGTGGCTCATCGTGGCTCATCGTGGCATTCGGCGGGCGGCGGCTGCCCCATTCCTCGGAGCAGGGGAGAGTGTGGGGGGATAGACGGGGACGTACCGGTCCGCGTAAGAAGTTGACGCAAAAGTAAGCATAAAAATCGACACGCAGGCCTCCGAACTCCGAAAAACGCCGTACGGGCAGGAAAATACCACGAATGCAGCGGAATGCAGCGGAGGGGGATGCCGTGCAGGCAGGCGGAGGCGCATGACTCCGTGGTATGACTCTGCGGCAAAAGCGAAAAAAGAGGGGGAGCGGCTTCGCGTTCGGACAAAAGAGTGGCTGCGCCGTAAATGGAAATTACGACACAGCCATTCTCTCTTTGTACTATGTTCTTTTTTGTAAGGTCAGGACAGTGTCCCCGTCCCCTTTAGCGTACAAACACCTTTCGGCCGTTGACGATGTTCAAGCCCTTTTGCAGGCGTCCGAGCTTACGGCCGTCGATGCTGTAGATGCCGCTGCGCGCATCGGTGGCAGTCACCTGGCTGATGCCGGTATCTGTGCCGTCCACCTTGGCGTAGAGTGCAGGCTGGATGCCCTGTTCGTCAGCATAGCTGCCATACGAGTTGTACTGTACGGAGTATTGGATGTACTTGTTTACGCTGAGGTTGGCAATCCGGAAGGTGCCATCGGCATTGGCCTCTACGCTCCAATACTGTCCCTCGGTGGGGTTGTCGGTCACGTTGAAGCTATTGTAGGTGCCCTTCTGATAGAGGTAGCGGCCGTCGGATCCGAGGATGGTGTAGCCGTCAGCCTCCTGCACGAAGGTGAAGGCGTTGGCCTCGTCCGCCTGCAGCAGGGTGTCGCCGGCAAGGGTGGGATTCATCTTATCCAGATAGCCATACGTCTTCGTAGCTGCCAAGGGGGTGGCTACGGCGCAGTTGCCATCCTCCAATTGAGCCACCATGAGGTACTTGCCGCCGCTGACCACTTGGTCTACGGCCTTATAGCCAATCTGCTGTACGGGCTGGGGGTCGGGTTCGGGATCCGGCGTCTCGCCGCCTTCCTCCACGATGCCGCCGTCGGTAGTCGTCAGGGTAGCGTCGTCAATCAGGGCGTTCTTGCCCGGCTTTTTGCTGTTCATGATCAGGA
>SFCP01000159.1 GCA_004558535.1 Bacteroidales bacterium
GGAAGCAGGATGGGGAGCAAGCAGGTCGCTGCCGTGTGGGCAGAGAGTGCCGCCGAGGGGGCTTACAAAGCCGGCGGCTGCGCCGCCGAAGCCGGCAGGCGCTCCCACATCACTCCGCGCGAGGAATTGCTTCGGATTTGCCGCTTCAGAACATCCCATAGCGTCTTGCAGGTAGGAAGCAGTCTCGCCTTTCGTGTGGTTTGCGGGTGCAAAGGTACGACTTTTTTACGTTTTCACCAAACTAAATTATCTCGCTATCACCACTTTAACGTTTCGCGGGGCTGGTAGACGCGCCTCCTTGGGGGCTGGTGGCGACGCCCGCCTGCCCGTTTTTCGACAAAGGGGCAATAGCTTCACTTCCGCCTTGTACAGGGGTATCTCGCGCCCTTTTCCTTCGCACAAAACCGCCCGAAATGTGCCGCCGGAGGGCTTTGGTGCCGCCTATGTAGTCCGTAGGTGCAAGAAAGTCAGATTTAACATTTCCTACCAAGCCGCCGCGCACTGCTCAAACCGTGCAAAACCACACGATTGGCAACTCCGCTTCGCAGAACGGGCCGCCATTCGCTCCCGAGGGCCCGCCGGCAGCGCCGGCGGGCTTGGTATGTCGTTTTTTACAGCACTCAATTTACAGCCAAAACCTTTCATTTCGGTAAAAAAGCTTAAAACGCCGCTCCCGAATGGCAAAAAGGCGATGCTTAGGTAGCATTTCCGTAATTTTATTAGTACTTTTGCTCGTCAATAGGTACATGAACTTGAAAAGAAGTATTTGAATGGAAGTTGAAAAATTCGACCGGCAGCTACGGTTAATGCTGCTGCTCACGCAAAACCGCTCGTTAAGCGTGGAGAATATCTGTCAGGAGCTCTGCATGAGCAAGCGTAGTATCTACCGATACATAGATGCTTTCCGCGACATGGGCTTCAAAGTGATCAAAGAGGGTACCCGCTATCGTCTGGACCATGATTCTCCGTTCTTCCGGAGCGTTACCGACAAAATTCATTTCAGCGAGGACGAAGCCATGACGATTAATCAGGTGCTGAATGCCGTCTACGACAATTCACCTCAGATTCGTCATTTGCGCAACAAGCTCCAGTCTCTCTATGACTACAAGGTATTGGCTCGCCACGGCGTGGACGACCATATTGCACACAACCTGTCGGTGCTCTACGATGCCATCAGGTTGGAGCGGGTAGTAGTTCTGCGGAAATATGTATCACCCAGCAGTGGCAAAGTCAGCAACCGGATTGTAGAGCCCTACCTTTTCCTGGCGGAGAACAGCGAGGTGCGCTGCTATGAAATCGCCACGGGTGAAAACAAGACGTTCAAGATCAGCCGCGCCCGCAGCATAGAGATGCTTGACCTGCTCTGGATGCACAAGGATCAGCACACAGCCCTGTATACAGACTTGTTCCATTTCAGCGGCGAGGAGAAGATGCCCGTCCAGTTGCTGCTCGGACCGTTGGCTTCCAGCCTGCTGATCGAGGAATGTCCGAATGCTGAGCTCCAGATGACGCTCCAGCCCGACGGACGTCACTTGCTGACGACCGAAGTGTGCAGCTACAAGGGCGTAGGACGCTTTGTGCTGGGACTCTTCGACGACATCGAGGTGGTCGATTCGCCCGAATTTGAGAAGTATCTGCACGAGAGAGTCGCACTTTTAACACAAAAATTTTCGGAGTGACGCACTTTGTCACTTTTTCCCGGTTTCTTTGCAGCGTAAACCCAAGGTAAAAGCCCGCAAGTGGCTGCCGCCTGCAAAAAACTCGGAAAACCATGATAAAGAAAGCTACCACACTCCGTTTAAGTACGACCTTCGTTCCCTCTGTCTCCCTCAACCTGCGTCGCCGCTTGTGCGAAAGTGCAGCTATCTGCCGTTTGAGTGAGATTTACTCCGACTTGTTGGAAGAAAAGATTACGCCGGACCGCACGCTGCGCCTGATACATGCGCAGATTGCGGTCTTTGCGTTGCTTACGTGCTGCAATTCTTCGTTGGTCGTGCTTTGTGCGCTGACGGTCTGGGCTTTTGGCAGCATCTATGCCGCCCGCCGTTGAAACTGTCCGCCGGACAGTCACCTTGAAACGCTCCACAACACAAACAGCGGAAGCATCCCCTCGGATGCTTCCGCTGTTTGCGTATGCCTGCAGGCTGGTTTCATCAAGCCGGCCGGCCATTTTCTGAATTTCCCAGAGCCTTAGTATTTATGCTCCTCGCTTTGCAGTTCCTCGGAGGTCAGACTTTTGCGGTCTATGCTCCACCATGCGTAGACGATGTAGGCCAGGACGAAGGGGATAAACAGGCTTACCCACGACATGACCGTCAGT
>SFCP01000160.1 GCA_004558535.1 Bacteroidales bacterium
GACATCGTGAAGCGCGATCCATCGCAGCGCGTATTCCTGAAAGGGTGGAAGAACCGAATTAATGACATACCCTATGAATAGGCAGGGATGGCTGATACTGGCAGCCACCATGCTGGCGGCAGGCTGCAGGACTTCGCGCACAGCCATGGAGGAGCGCAGCCTGTCCGTCAGCCACGCCTCGGAGGAGCGCATCGAGGTGCGCACGGAGCGCCACCTTGTGCGAGACACCGTGTGGGTGGAAGTGCCGGCGGAGCAGGACGAGCTTGTCACAGCCGACAGCGTGTCGCATCTGCAGACAGACTTCGCCGAGAGTACGGCGCGGATCCTGCCAGACGGGCGCCTGCTCCACACCCTTCGCCAGCGTGATGGTCTGCGAAAGGCGGTGGCGGAAGTGCCGGTGACAGTGCGCGAGAGTACCATCGTGCGGCGCGACAGCACGGCGATGGAAGTGCGGGAACGCAAGGATGAGAAGACACGGGAGAAGGGTACGCCCCTGTACCTACGCATCATCGGTGTGATGCTGGCCATCTGTGCGGTGGCGGCAATAACACGATACATCATCAACAGGAAGAGAGGATAATAATGATATCACGACATACAATAGAGGAAATTCTGGACCGCGTTGACATCGTGCGCGTCATCGAGGAGCGCGGCGTGACGCTGAAACGTCGTGGCGCCGGAATGATTGGTGTCTGCCCATTCCACGGCGACAAGGGGCCGAGCCTGAGTGTCAGCCCTGACCGCGGCCTGTGGCATTGCTTCGGTTGCGGCGAGGGCGGCAACGCAATCGACTTCGTCATGAAGCGCGACGTGCTGACCTTCGTGGACGCTGTTAAGCTGCTGGCCAAGGATCTGCACATCGACATCGAGGATGGCGGCGAGACAGACGAGGAGCGCAATCGTCGCCTGCGGATGGAGGCACTATGGCTGGCCAACGAGCGTGTAGCGCGCCACTATGTCGACAACCTGCACGCCGACAGTCCGGGTGCTGCCGCCGCACGCAGCTACGCCCGCAATCGCTGGGGCGAGGACTATGTCGAGGAAGCAGGCATGGGATACGCCAGGGCGACAGGCGACGACCTCGTGCACTGGGCACGCGAGAACGGCGAGCGGATAGACCTGCTCGTGGAACTCGGGCTGCTGCGCCAGAGCGAGAAAGACGGCAGCCTGTACGATTTCTACCGGGACCGGCTTGTCATCCCAATCCGCGACAGGGCAGGCCACGTGTCCGGCTTCACCTGCCGCGATCTGTCCGGAAAAGTCGACAGCAAGTACCTCAATAGCTCTACCTCGGAGGTATACGATAAGAGCAGCTCCGTTTTCGGTGTGAACATGGGATGGCGCGAGGCGATGAAGCGCGGGCAGTGGCTGCTCGTAGAGGGCGCGCCGGACGCCATGAAGCTACAGAGCGTGGGCTTCCACAATGCAGCGGCCAGCCTGGGCGGTGCCTGGACCGCCGAGCAGATGAAGCTGCTGGGACGTGCAGCCCGCGCTGTCTGCTTTATAAACGACGCCGACCCGGTGCCTGCGGGTGAATTGTGGGGCACGGGCATACAGAAGGTGATGGACGGTGGACGCACCGCGATGGAAGCAGGACTGAGCGTCACGGTGCGGGAACTGCCCTGCGCCGCCGGGAACGAGAAGCAGGACCCAGGCAGCTTCTTCACTGATGCAGATATGATGCACCAGCTAAAGGAGGAGGATTACGTCACCTGGTGCGCAAGGTGGTGGATGAAGAAGACACGCACTGCGCCCGAGAAGGTAGAGGTGCGTGACAGAGTCGGCGAACTGCTGGCGCTGATACGCGATGACAGTATGGTGCAGACAATAGTGGATGACCTGTCGAAGGTGGAGAAGGGGCGCGACAGATGGCTGGCAGCACGCCGCAGGGCAGTAGAGCGACGCAGGCAGCAGCAGGCGCAGCGCAAGAATGGTGATGTGGACTGGCGCAAGTACAAATTCTTCGAGGAGGATGACTGCTACTTCGGCAAGACGGACAAGGGCGATGTGCAGTGGTCTAATTTCACGATGAAGCCGCTCTTCCACGTGCGCGATGGCGAGAATACACACCGCCTTTTCGAGGTGAAGAACAATTGCGGGCGGAAGATATTCCTGGACCTCGATATGGCGGACCTTGTCAGTCTGCAGCGATTCAGGAAGCGCCTCGAGCAAGAGGGCAACTTCATTTTCAAAGGCAAGGACGATGACCTGATGGACCTGAAGAGCTACCTCTACGAGATGACTGAAACGGCCGACCTCGTCAAGAAGATGGGGTGGAACAGCGCGGGTGAATACTATGCCTGGGGCA
>SFCP01000045.1 GCA_004558535.1 Bacteroidales bacterium
AGTCGAAGAATTTGCATAATTTGCTATTCCGAGCCGCAGCCGCTAATATGTAATTTGCATGCAAGTCGAGAGTAATAAAGCTTGCTCTAATTACCGAGCTGCAGCCGCTAATATGCAGTTTGCGTGCAAGGCGATCACAGAAGACAAGTTTACTTGGATATTTGGCAGGGCGGATCTTGGCGTAGGCCGGAGCCCGGTACTCCCAGGTCTCCGCCCCGCTGATGACTTGTACCCCTACTTATTCGCGTATGATTTTGATAAGGCCGCCGGCACCCAACTTGATGACGCTCGATGCGGGCGGATTAGAGGTTTCCTCGCGGCGTGAAGTGCAGACGTAGTCTACGGCACTTAGGAGGCGACGGCTGTCCGCTTACGTTGGCTGAAGTGGAAACGACAGCACGGCGCATCCGCATGCAAAGTTCTCGGGAGAAAGGTTCGCGCGTCACCCTTAGCGCTGCACTGCCGTCGTCGGCCATCAGGGTCTCGGCCAGATTGCGTGCGCCGTCATAGACGATAGTCAGCGGTTTCTCGCTCAATTCTATCAAGTCCCAGGCCACATCGGGCACTTCGCGTACGTAGAACGGGATCTTTGCTGCCGAATCCACTAACGATATCAGTGCTTTGGCATCCTGGCGCTGCTTGATGCGGTAGATGCGCGCCACGGCTTCGGCGTTACAGGCATCGCAGCCCAGCCCCCAAATGGTGTCAGTGGGGTAGAGGATAATGCCGCCGCCGTTCATTACCGTGATGGCTCGGCGGATGTCTTCACGCCAAGCGGAGGGCATGCCTTTTGCGGAGGGCTGTGTGGGAGGTGTAGGGTGGTTCATGCGTGTGAGGTTGAGAACAGAGAGGCGTTATTCATTGAGTAGGGCTAAGAAGTCGTTTTCCTGCAAAATGGGGATGCCCAAACTTTGTGCTTTGGCAAGTTTGGCGGGTCCCATACCCTCGCCGGCCAGTACGAACGAGGTCTTTCCGGAGATGCTGCTTACATTTTTTCCGCCGTGCTTTTCGATGAGGGCTTTGTACTCCTCGCGTGAGTGGTGATGGAAAGTACCGCTGATGACGATGCTCTTGCCGCTTAGTTTGTCCGATAGTTTCACTTCGTCCGGCATGCTCATCTGTACACCGGCGGCGGCGAGGCGTGCGACAAAGTCCAAGTGGCGGGGCTCACTGAAGAAGTCCACCACGCTGTCGGCGATGGTGGTGCCGATTCCTTCGACGCACATCAGTTCATCGTGGTTGGCGTGGCTCAGCCGCTCCATGCTTCTGAAGTGTTTGGCCAAGCTTTTGGCGGCTACTTTTCCCACGAATCGGATACCTAAGGCGTAGAGAACCCTGTCAAAACTTACGTTGCGGCTTCGGCTGATACTTTCCACGATTTTCTGCGCCATCTTTTCTCGGCAGCCGTTGGTGCCGAGCAGGTCACTTTCGGTGAGCAGGTACAGGTCGGCGGCATCTTGGTGCGGCAGCAGTCCCCGTTCGAAGTAGTCGTCGACCGTTTCGGGACCCAGGCATTCGATGTTCATGGCGTCGCGGCTGATGAAATGCTCAATCCGCCCTTTCAACTGTGGTCGGCAGGCGGACGAGTTGGGGCAGTAGCGTGCGGCTTCGCCCTCATAGCGTACCAGTGTGGCGCCGCATTCGGGACAGGTCAGCGGAAATCCGATGGGAGGTGTCGTTTCCGGCGCAGCTCTATGGGGATCTACTCCTACGATTTGGGGGATGATTTCACCGGCCTTTTCTACATAGACACGGTCGCCGGGTCGCAGTTGGAATTTGCGCAGGATGTCCTCGTTGTGGAGGGACGCGCGGCGAACGATGGTGCCCGACAGGAGTACAGGCTCCATGTTGGCTACAGGCGTTACGATACCGGTGCGGCCTACTTGGAAGGTGACTTCACGTAGTGGGGTGCAGGCCCGTTCGGCTTGAAATTTATAAGCAATGGCCCATCGTGGACTCTTGGCCGTGTAGCCCAAAATCTCCTGTTGTCGGATATTGTCTACCTTGAGCACAATACCATCCGTAGCAACGGGCAAGTTGCGGCGCTGCGTATCCCAATAGTCGATGAATGCGTAGACTTCCTCCAGAGAATGTGCCAGCTTGGTAGCTTCCGATACCTTAAATCCCCAGGAACGAGCGGTTTGCAGGTTTTGATAATGACTTTCGCGTGGGATGTCTTCTCCCAATAAATAGTATAGGTAGGCATCTAATTTACGGTGAGCTGCTACCTGCGAGTTTCTGTTTTTCAGTGTGCCGGCTGCTGCGTTTCGCGGATTGGCAAAAAGTGGTTCTTCCTTTCGTTCGCGCTCCTCGTTGAGCGTTTCGAAACTTTTCCATGGCATGAGGACTTCTCCGCGTATCTCAAACGACTGAGGGATGTCCTGCCTGTCGGGCAATACCAAGGGGATGGTGCGTATGGTGCGGATGTTGGCTGTGACATCATCGCCCGTGACGCCATCGCCGCGGGTGACGCCGCGCACCAACCGTCCGTTTTCGTAGGTCAATGAGATGCTAAGTCCGTCAAATTTCAGTTCGCAGCAGATGTCGAAGTCTGCACCGCCCAGTCCCTCGCTGACACGCCGATAGAAGTCGGCCACCTCCTCGCGGTTGTAGGTGTTGCCCAATGACAGCATCGGATATTTGTGAGGAATTTGCTTGAAGTCGCTCAGCAGGTCGCTGCCTACGCGTACGGCGGGCGAATTGGGGTCAGCCATTTCGGGGTGCGCTGCTTCTAAGTCCTGCAATTCACGCATCATTTGGTCAAACTCGTAATCCGAGATTGCCGGCTGGTTTTCCACGTAGTACAGATGGTTGTGGTGGTGCAGCGCTTCGCGCAATTGCATGATTCTTTCTTGTTCCGTCATGTCGTTGTGCAGTTGATTCTTTGGGGAGGAGGGGTGTGTCAGCCGTGTGTGCCTTATTTCAGCAGGTCGGGGCGCAGCCGGCGGGTCCGTTCCAAGGATTGTGTGATTTCCCATTCCTTGATTTTGGCATCGTGTCCGCTGAGCAGAATATCGGGCACGCGCCAGCCCTTGTAGTCTGCGGGGCGGGTGTAGACCGGCGCAGCGAGGAGGTTGTCCTGAAAGGAATCGGATAGGGCACTCTGCTCATCGCTCAGCACACCGGGCACCAGGCGCACCACGGCATCGGCCATAACTGCTGCTGCCAGTTCGCCACCTGTCAGCACATAGTCGCCGATAGATACTTCACGCGTAATCAGATGTTCGCGGATGCGATAATCTATCCCTTTGTAGTGGCCGCAGAGGATGATGATGTTTTTCGCCAGCGACAGGGTATTGGCCATGGGTTGGTCGAATTGCTCTCCGTCCGGCGTGGTAAATATGATTTCGTCGTAGTCGCGTTCGGCTTTCAGTGCAGAAATGCAGGCGTCTATGGGTTGGCATTGCATGACCATTCCCGCAAATCCGCCGAATGGGTAGTCATCCACGCGGCGGTGCTTGTCGGTGGTATAGTCGCGCAGGTTGTGCAGGTGGATTTCTGCCAAGCCTTTCTTTTGTGCCCGTGCTAAAATAGAGGTATTCACAAAGCCCTCAAGCATTTCGGGGAGTACGGTGATGATGTCAATGCGCATCCGCTTTTTTTTAATTAGGATTTAGGAATTAGGAGTTAGGAGATAGCGTGCAAGGCGAGAGCAGTAAAACAGTCAATTAGGAATCTTTATATCGGCTTAGTTCTTTCCGAATGGCATCGTTACGTATTTCAAGTATCTAATTCCGTATGCCGATGATTTCGGTACAGAGGTCGGCAAAGGTTCGCAGCGGATTCTTTTTTCCCTCCGGCCGGGCTGGGGAGGGATTGACCACGACACGAAACTTGCCGCGCAATATTTCCACCTGTATCTCCCGGCCCATGGTCATGGGGTCGCCGTCTAAGTGGACAGCGCCCTCCGAGGGACGTAGGATGGAAATCTTTGAAGCTTGCCGCACCTTTACGTGATTGTTCGAGGGCAGGCTTTTGTTGAATAGCTGCATGATGACCTGCGGCGCTTCTATTGTGTAGAACGGTTCCATGACGATGACGTCCATCAGTCCGTCTTTCATCGAGGCTCCCGGTGCGATATAGGCGTTGTTGCCATACTGCGAGGCATTGGCACAGGCGATAAGAAATGCCTTCTGCTCCTCCGTATGGTCGCCGTAGGAGATAGTATAGGTTTCCGGCTTGTAGCGGATACCTTCGCGCAGGGTCTTTTCTACATAGGAGAGGAAACCACGCTTGCCACCCTCTGCAAACTTTAGGCTGACAAAGGCATCAAATCCTACGCCGCAGGTGCAGAAAAACGAACGGCCGTTAATTTTCCCGTAGTCCAGGTCGTGAATAACGCCTTGGTTGATAATGTCAATGGCCTTCTCTGTATGCATGGGGATACGCAGGTGGCGTGCAAGCCCGTTGCCGGAACCACAGGGGATGATGCCCAATGCGGTGGGTGTTTCGACGATGGCGCGTGCCACCTCGTTCACCGTGCCATCTCCGCCGACGGCCACTACGGTGTCGAAACTCATGTCGACGGCTTCGCGAGCCAAGACCGAAGCATGTCCGGCATATTCTGTTTTTCGGATGGTGAATTCATAGTTTGTCGTGTCGAGTCGGTTGGCAATCACGGTCTCGACATTTTCCTTATTCCCCGTTCCGGAGATGGGGTTGATGATAAACAGGATTTTCTTTTTGGTACTCACGGGTTGCAGCAGGGTATTTATCGGGTTTTCATTCGTTGGGCACTTTCTTCTACTGTGGGAAGGTGCGCAGGAACTCCCCGATAGCGTTTTCGGTCTCTTTGCTTGCAGGGACCAAGGGCAGTCTAAGTCCGCCATGGATGCGACCTTGCAAGGACAAGAGGGATTTGATGCCGGCAGGATTGCCGTCGGCTGTCATGAGCGGGTAGAGGGGTTGAAATCTGCGGTGCATTGACAGCGCCTTGTCGGTTTCGCCTCTCATTGCGGTGCGGACCATTTGTCCGAACTCCTTGGGGAAAGCATTGCCGATGACCGAGATAACTCCGACGCCGCCCATTTGCAGGATGTCGCAGGTGAGTGCATCGTCGCCGCTAATTACATCGAATCCCTCGGGTGCACATTTCGCGATTTCCTGGATTTGGTCAAGTTTGCCCGAAGCTTCCTTAATGGCTACGACATTGGGACAATGGCGCGCGATGCGCAGGGTGGTCTGTGCTGTGAGGTTGACACCTGTACGGCCCGGCACGTTATAGAGGACTACGGGTAGCGGTGAGGCTGCAGCCACTGCTGCGTAATGTTGGAAGAGTCCTTCCTGTGTAGGTTTGTTGTAGTAGGGAGTGACGATTAGCACGCCGTCATAGCCCGTCAGGTCCGTGTCTCTCAGGGCAGCGGTAACGGCTGCCGTATTGTTGCCGCCACAGCCCAGCAGCAGGGGGACTTTCCCGCCAACGATGCTTACGGCTGTTTGCCGGATTTGCTCGCATTCTGCCGCTGAGAGGCAGGGTGTCTCGGCCGTGGTGCCCAGAATGCACAGGAAGTCCGTGCCCGCTTCGAGGTGGAGGCGGAGCAGTTTCTCCAATGCAGCGAAATCAACTGCTCCCTGCTCGTCAAATGGTGTAACCAATGCTACGCCCATTCCACGAAATATGTTTACTCTTTTCATAAAAGGTATTTTGACGTCGTTTTCTTTTCGACTACAAAGGTATACAATTATAATGAGAAGCCTGTGGGGCGTTTCTCGAAAAGTGCGACAGCGCGTTTTGAATTGCGGAAATCTCTTCAGCCCGGACCTTCACGGATTTCTGTCCGATAGCGTCGGTGATATGCTTGCTACTGATCAGGTGGATTTCTTATTCACTGAGCTTGCGATAGCGGATGCGTTTGGGTTCTTCGATGCCCAGTCGTTTGGCCTTGTTCACTTCGTAGTCACTGTAGGACCCTTCGAAGAAGAACACTTGGCCGTCTCCCTCAAATGCGAGAATGTGTGTGCAGATACGGTCCAGGAACCAACGGTCGTGGCTGATGACGACGGCGCATCCTGCAAATGCTTCGAGTCCCTCTTCAAGGGCCCGCAGGGTATTGACGTCGATGTCGTTGGTAGGTTCGTCGAGCAGCAGCACGTTGCCTTCCTGTTTGAGGGCAAGTGCCAGGTGAAGGCGGTTTCGCTCGCCGCCGGAGAGTACGCCGCATTTTTTCTCTTGGTCAGCGCCGGAGAAGTTGAATTTACTCAAGTAGGCTCGGGCATTGACGTCCCTGCCGCCCATTCTGAGTGTCTCGTTGCCTTGGCTGATGACTTGGTAAACGGTCTTTTCGGGGTCGATATCGCGGTGTTGCTGGTCGACGTAGGCCAGTTTGACGGTTTCGCCCACTTGGAACGTGCCGTTGTCGGGCTGTTCGAGCTGCATGATGAGGCGGAAGAGGGTGGTCTTGCCGGCACCGTTGGGTCCGATGACGCCGATGATGCCGCCGGGAGGGAGCATGAAGTTGAGGTCGGCAAAGAGTGTCTTTTCGGAGAAGCTCTTGGCTACGTGTACAGCCTCGATGACCTTGTTGCCCAGACGCGGTCCGTTGGGGATAAAGATTTCCAAGTGCTGTTCTTTTTCCTTTTGGTCTTCGTTGAGCAGTTTATCGTAGGAGTTGAGACGTGCTTTTCCCTTGGCTTGTCGTGCCTTGGGTGCCATGCGTACCCATTCCAATTCGCGTTCGAGGGTCTTGCGTCGCTTGCTGGCCACTTTTTCCTCCATCTCCATGCGGCGTGTCTTTTGCTCCAACCACGAGGAGTAGTTTCCTCGCCATGGTATACCCTCGCCGCGGTCCAATTCAAGTATCCATCCGGCTACATCGTCGAGGAAGTATCGGTCGTGTGTGACGGCGATGACTGTGCCTTCGTACTGGTTGAGGTGTTGCTCCAGCCAGTCGATGCTTTCGGCGTCGAGGTGGTTGGTAGGTTCGTCGAGCAGCAGCACATCGGGTTTTTGCAGCAGGAGGCGGCACAGGGCTACCCGTCGGCGTTCACCTCCGGAGAGGTGCTCGGCCAGTCTGTGGGCGGGCGGCAGTCTGAGGGCTGCCATAGCGCGTTCGAGCCGGCTGTCCAGATTCCATGCGTCGGTGGCATCTAGCAGGTCCTGCAGTTCACCCTGTCGGGCGAAGAGGGCGTTCATTTTGTCCTCGTCTTCGTAGTATTCGGGCAGTGCGAACTTTTGGTTGATTTCCTCGTATTCGGCCAAGGCATCTACCACGTCCTGCACACCCTCGCGTACGATGTCGATGACGGTTTTCGTATCATCGAGGTGGGGTTCTTGGGGCAGGTAGCCCACGGAGTAGCCGGGTGCGAAGACCACTTCGCCCTGAAAGTCTTTGTCAATGCCGGCGATGATTTTCATGAGGGTGGACTTACCTGAGCCGTTGAGTCCGATGATGCCGATTTTTGCGCCGTAGAAGAACGACAGGTATATGTTCTTCAGAATTTGCTTATTGGTCTGGCGGATAGTTTTCGAAACTCCCACCATGGAAAAGATTATTTTCTTGTCGTCGACGGTAGCCATGTCTGTTATTGATTTTCGGGGTTATGGGTTGCTGTGTCTTTGGGTGCCATGTCCTTTTTTCTGTTGCTGCGATTTCTTCGCCGATGCCGGTGCCCTTGGCGGTCTTGTCGGCTCTTGGTGTTAGTGTCGGTTGCTGCCGTGTCAGTGCTTTGGGTGCCGGACGTGTCCGATGTGGCTTTTACATCTTTGTCAGCAGAACTGCGCCGGTTCCCGCTGCTGCGCCTGCGCTTGCCGTTTCCGCGGCGACGGTCCTTTTTCTGCGGGGTTCCCTTTTCTTCTTCCGGTGCGGCGGTCATACCGTCGGGCAGTTCTTCGCGGGGAATTTTCTTTTCGAGCAGTTGTTCGATGCTGCGCAGCGCGGGACGGTCCTTTTCATTTACGAATGTCACGGCGCGTCCCTCGCGTCCGGCCCTGGCGGTACGTCCGATGCGGTGTACGTAGTCCTCGGCGTCGCGGGGTACGTCGTAATTGACCACCATGGTGATGTCGTCGATGTCGATGCCGCGTGCCACGATGTCGGTAGCTACCAGCACGTCCACGCGTCCGGCCTTGAATGCCAGCATGACTTCATCGCGTTGTTTCTGTTCCAGGTCCGAGTGCATAGCCTCTACGTTCCAATGATTGCGCTTCAGGGCGATGGCCAAGTCCTTTACTTTTATTTTCGACGAGGCGAATACGATGACTCGTTGTGGTTTTTCCTGTTTGAAGAGGGATTGCAGGATGCGCGTCTTTTGGGGTTCGTGGCACAGGTAGACGCTTTGTTTGATTTTCTCGGCGGGTTTCGAGATGGCCAATTTCACCTCTACGGGGTTGTGCAGGAGGTTTTTGGCCAGTTCGCCGATTTTCTGTGGCATAGTTGCCGAGAAGAGGATGGTCTGTCGCTGCTCGGGCAGTTCGCGGGCGATTTTCATGATGTCGTCATAGAATCCCATATCGAGCATTCGGTCAGCCTCGTCGAGCACGAAGTGGGTCGTCCGGCTCAGGTCCAGTCCGCCCAATTTCATGTGTGTGATGAGTCGTCCGGGTGTGGCGATGATGATATCGGCTCCGCTTTTCAGGCTTCGCCGTTCCTGTTCGTAGCGTTCGCCGTCGTTGCCACCATAGACGGCAACGCCGTTGATGTCCATGTAGTAGCCAAATCCCTGCAGTGCCTGGTCGATTTGTCGGGCCAGTTCGCGGGTAGGTGCCATGATGAGGCAGTTGACTGCATCTTGTGGGTGCGGCTGTTGCTTCAGCAGGGTGAGCAGTGGGAGCAGGTAGGCTGCCGTCTTGCCGGTTCCTGTCTGTGCGATTCCGATGACATCGTTTCCGTCAAGGATGGGCGGTATACATTTTTCCTGTACCGGTGTGCACTCGTCAAATCGCATGTCATAGAGTGCGTCCAGCAGGTCGTCGTCAAGGGGTAAGTCGGTGAAGTACATATTTTACGTTATGATTTTCTTCGGTGTATAGGATGGTAGGAAAGAGGTGGTGGATTATTGTGGCGTGCGCCGATAGAGCACAAATGCGATGAGGGCGAAAAGCAGGTTGGGCAGCCATACAGCCAGCATGGGCGGCCATCCTGCGTTCGTGGCAAAGGTTGCCGTCACGGTTTGAAACAGGATGTAGGAAAAACTCAGTGCCAATCCGATGCCAATCGAGGTGCCCATGCCGCCCTTGCGCCTTTGGCTGCTGAGGGCCGCGCCGATGATGGTCAGGATAAAGGCGGCAAAGGGCGAGGCAAAGCGCTTGTGGTATTCCACTTCAAAAGCGCTCACGCCGCTGGCTCCTCGGCGCGACTGCCGTTCGATGAATTCCTTCAGCTGGGGCAGGGTCATGGTCTCCTGTTGGTTTTGCACGTAGAAGAAGTCCGACGGCTCCATCATGATGATGGTATCAAGTTTGGCGCCGGAGGTGATTTCCTCGCGCATACCCTTGAATTGTCGGATGCTGTAGTTGGTCACGGTCCAGGTATACCTGTTTTCGGCGATGGTGTCATACTGTATATTGGAGGCCATCAGCCTTGCCACCATCTGCTTGTTCTTGAATTTGTCCAACAGGAAGCCGTACCCTCGTTTCGTTTCGTTGTCAAATTGGGAAATATAGGCCACGACGCCGGAATCGACCTGCAGCTGTACGTTTTCCACGACGCTGGATTTCTTCTTTTTAATATAGGTGTTCTCGAAATTCACCTTCGCTACGTTTCCTTTCGGTATCACGTAGGCGCCGAGCACGAAGGTCGTCACCGCTATCAGCAGGGCCGACAGCAGGTAGGGGCGCAGCAGTCGGGCGAAACTCATTCCCGCCGCTTTCATGGCGATGATTTCCGAATTGTCGGCCAACTTCGAGGTAAAGAAGATGACGGCAATGAAGACGAAAAGCGGGCTGAAGAGATTGACGAAGTAGGGGATGAAATTGAGGTAGTAGTCGAAGATCACCTTCTGCATACTCACGTGACTCTGTGTGAACTTGTCGATACGCTCATTGAAGTCGAAGATAATGGCAATCGTGATAATGATGGTGATCAGGAAGATGTAGGTGCTCAGGAACTTCACGATGATGTACCGGTCCAGTCGGTTGGGACGCAGGGTGCGGAGTATGCGTCCCAATCGCTGCATCATGGAGCGTGGGGCTTTGGCGTTTTTCGGAGTCTTGTGGAATAGGTTCATGTGTATGCTCCTTCCGTGGCTAATATGCGGCCATGCCGTGGTCGTGTCTTGTATAAGGGGATTACAGCCTTTTGGTCAGTTCGGGCAGCAGGGCGCGTTTCCATGCCGTGTAGGTATCGTTCAGAATATGTTTTCGTGCCTCACGCACCAGCCACAGGTAGAAAGCGAGGTTGTGCAGGCTGGCGATTTGCAGGGCGAGGAGCTCTTTTGCCTTGAAGAGGTGGTGCAGGTAGGCACGTGTGTAGGCCGTGTCTGCGTAGCAGTAGTTGTCCTCGTCGACGGGCGAGAAGTCGTTCGCCCACTTGGCGTTGCGCATATTGAGGATGCCGTGTGCGGTGAAGAGCATCGCATTTCTGCCGTTGCGCGTAGGCATCACGCAGTCGAACATGTCCACGCCGCGCTCGATGGCCTCCAGCAGGTTGACCGGTGTCCCCACGCCCATCAGGTAGCGCGGCCGGTCTGTGGGCAGGATATCGTTCACCGTCTCTATCATTTCGTACATCACCTCTGCCGGCTCGCCCACTGCCAGTCCGCCTATAGCATAACCATCGGCACCGAGTTCGCTCACGCGCTGTGCACTCTCTGTGCGCAGGTCCTTGTATACGCAGCCCTGCACAATGGGGAACAGTGCCTGCGGATAATCATAGAGTGGCTCCGTTGCGTTAAACTGTCGCACGCAGCGTTCCAGCCACCCCATGGTGAGTTGCAGGCTCTTTTTGGCATAGGCATAGTCTGCGGTGCCGGGCGGGCACTCGTCAAAGGCCATCATGATGTCGGCACCGATGGCGCGCTCTATGTCCATGACCCCTTCCGGGGTGAAGAAATGCTTGCTGCCGTCGATGTGTGAGCGAAATTCGCAACCCTCTTCGCGCAACTTTCGGATACCGGCGAGCGAGAAGACTTGAAATCCACCGCTGTCCGTCAGCATTGGCCGTTCAAAGCCGTTGAACCGATGCAGGCCGCCTGCACGGCGCAACACCTCCGTTCCCGGCCGCAGGTACAGGTGGTACGTGTTGCCCAATATGATTTGCGCACCAATGTCGTTGACCAATTCGCGTGTGTGTACTGCTTTTACGCTGCCCAGTGTGCCCACCGGCATGAAGATGGGTGTCTCGATGATGCCGTGTGCCGTGGTGATGCGACCGGCGCGTGCGTGGCTGCTCGCGTCTGTATGCTGCAGTTCGAAGGTGATACCTCGTTTCGTGATAGGTTGTGACATCTTTCTTGTTTTTTTAATTCGTGGCAGGGAGAGCGTAGGGTGGGGGTGTCCTAAGCCTCTGGCAGGGCAAAGCGTAGTACCTCCTTTACATCCTCCACATAGTGGAAGGTGAGGCCTTTCAGGTAGCGTGCCGGTATTTCCTCCACGTCACGTTGGTTCTCTACCGTCATGATCACATCCCGGATGCCTGCGCGACGTGCTGCCAAGACTTTCTCCCGGATGCCGCCCACGGGGAGCACCTTGCCACGCAGGGTGATTTCGCCCGTCATGGCCAGTGCCGCCCGCACCTTGCGTTGTGTCAGTGCCGACGCTATTGCGGTGGCGATTGTGATGCCCGCCGAGGGGCCGTCTTTGGGTGTTGCTCCCTCGGGTACGTGTACGTGCAGACTGGTCTCTTCCAGGCGTGCGCCATCTATTCCTATCTCGGCCGCGTGGCTTCGGATGTATTCTAAGGCCAGCATGGCTGATTCGCGCATCACGTCGCCCAGGTTGCCCGTCATCGTCAGCTTCGGCGTCTTGCTCGGGCTTACGCTGGCCTCGACGGAGAGTATTTCACCGCCCGCCGCAGTCCATGCCAATCCCGTGGCAACGCCTGCATGGGCATTTCCCTCGTAGTGCTCGTGGCGACAAGTCGGTTTGCCCAACAGGGTTCGCACATCTTCTGCTCGCAGGGGAGCGTTGAGCAGTGCCTGTCCTGCCGCCTCGTCTGTGGCCAGGCGGTAGGCCACCTTGCGGGCGATTTTATCAATCTGACGCTCCAGCTGCCTGACGCCGCTTTCGTGCGTGTATTCTTCGATAAGTGTGTTGATGGCGCCGCGCGTCATCTGTAGCGTCTTGCCGTTCGTGAAGTCCAGCTGCGTAGCAATGCGCGGCAGCAAGTGACGGCGGGCAATTTCCTGCTTCTCCTCGGCTGAGTAGCCCTCTACGTCAATGACCTCCATGCGATCCAGCAAGGGGCGTGGCAGGGAGGCAAGGCTGTTGGCCGTAGCGATAAACAGCACGCCCGACAGGTCAAAGTCCATGTCGATATAATTGTCGTGAAACGCTCCGTTCTGTGCCGGGTCGAGCACTTCGAGCAGCGCCGACTGCGGGTCACCTTGGTGCGTAGCTCCCGTCACCTTGTCGATTTCATCCAGCACAAAGACCGGGTTGTTCACTCCCGCGCGTATGATTGCATTCATGATGCGTCCCGGCATCGCTCCCACGTAGGTGCGTCGGTGTCCGCGGATTTCTGCCTCGTCGTGCACACCGCCCAGCGATGCGCGCACGTAGGGCCGTCCCAATGCCGTCGCAATGCTCTGTCCCAGCGAGGTCTTGCCCACACCCGGAGGGCCACACAGACACAGGATGGGCGCCCGTCCGTCGCGGCTGACGCGCAGCATGGCCAGGTGTTCCAGGATGCGTTCCTTTGCGCCGTCCATGCCGTAGTGGTCTTTGTCCAATTGTCGCCGTGCTATGCTGATGTCCATCCGCCCCTCTGCCGAATGTCCCCACGGCAGGGATACCAGCGTCTCCACATAACTCAGTTGTACGTTATAGTCTGGTGCCTGTGTCGGCAGGTGTGCCAATTTGTTTACCTCGCGCAGCATGCGTTTGCGGGCCGCCTCTGTCAGGGGTAGTTGCTTCACTTTCTCGCGCAGGCGTGTCGCGTCGTCATCCGGCTCTTCGCCCAGTTCCTCGCGGATGCAGCGAATCTGCTGTTGCAGGAAATACTCGCGCTGCTGCTCGTCCAACTCCTTGTGCGTCCGTTCGCGGATTTCCTGCTTCAGTCGGGCAAACTGCACTTCGCGTCCCAACAGCTTCAGCAGTGCTGCCGCCCGTAGCGTCGTGTCGTTCTCCATCATCAGCGTCGCCTTGTCCGTCATCGACAGGGACAGGTTCGTACAGATGAAGTGCATCGCCGCCACCGGGTGCTTCACGTTGCGCAGGGCAAAGATGGCGTCCTCGCGAGGTGGTTCGTACGCGCGCAACAATTCCACCGTATGTTCGCGGACGGCGTCTATCGTTGCGCGAAACGTGGTGTCGCCCTCCGGTGGTAGTATTTCATCACACATGGACACCCGTGCCCGTGCGTAGGGCACGCGCCGCGTCAGTCTCTGCAGGCGGATGCGGCCATAGGATTGCAGGATGACCGCCGTCAGTCCGTCGGGCATGGCAAATTTGCGCACCACCCGTGCCGCTACGCCTATTTCAAACAAGTCCGTTGCCGTCGGTTCCTCTACCGAAGCATCGTACTGACAGAAGACTGCCAACATGCCGTCTTCGCCGCACGCTTCTACAGCCGCCTGTGATGCGCCGCGGCCTACTGTCACTTGGGCAATTACGCCCGGAAACAGCATCATGTCGCGTAGCGGAAGCAGGGGTAGCAGGGATGGTATTGGTTCCGTCAGCAACATCGTCGCATCGCCATCATAGTCTGCAATCAGTGAAAAGGCACTTTGTCGCGTTGCCTCTCTATCTGTATTCATTCTGTATTCCTTTCTTTTGGGGATGTATTGTGATGTATTTGATTTTTTGGGGGCTGTGGTGGCCTCGCTGTATAAATCGCCGCAAAGTTAGCAAATTTCATGAAAACAGCCAAATAGAGGTGGAGGGGAGAGCGTGCTGTGGGCCGTGCCAGAGGTAATGCGTTAGCTTATTTTGGTGCGCTGCCTGCGCACGGGCGTTTCCCGAAATGTTAACGCAAAATCCGTTGATTTGGATTTCAACGAAAAATGTGTTATCTTTGCATTGCACCGAAGCAGTCTTGCGGCAAACGCGAGGCTGCTTCGGCGTTTTTTTGGTAGTCCAAGGTCACTCGGCAGGCGCCGGAGGACACTCGTAGGTAGCACATGGAAAAAACTACAAGGCACTTGGAAAAAATTACAAAGGAGATAGTTTTATCTATCTGCTGGATAGTTTTGAGTAGGTTGTACTTTGATGGTGCAAATCTGTCGCAAAATTGTATTCAAAAGTTATAAATGTTAATGCAACTATGCACTTTGATACTGAAAATGACTTGCTGTGGGCCTGCTGCTCCTCCTGTAAATTCACCGGGCCGGACGGCTTCCCTCCCGGCAGACCGTCACAGGTGGCCGTTCCGGACCTTCATGGCATGTATATCCGTATCGTGTTTGCTTGTCGGCAATGTGCTTGAAGGCTTAGAGGTTTTAACTGCTGTAAATTTTCTGATTACGAGGCTACTATGACGCTTTTCATGAAGCTGTGCAGGAACTGTGTAAATAGCCCTTGGCAGTAGGGATGTGCGACTTCGTGCCGTTCGAATGCCGACAGGGTGCGCCCCATGCAGCTGTGTCGCTTGCGTTCATTCACTCTCCGCTCTCTCCACGTGTGGCCATCTCCTCTTCTCGTCCTCTCTCTACGTGTAGCCATCTCTTCTCCTCTTCCTCTCCTCTATGTGTAGCCATTTTCCTCCTCTTCCCCTCTCTATGTGTGGTCATCTCCTCTTCTCTTCACCCTCTTCCCCCTTGCCCGAAAGGGTATAAATGCGTATTTTTGCGGAGGAATAAGTATAATCAGCAGGAATGGAGAATATGGTTTTTCGGTGCGCCATGGTCGCAGTTCGATGCGCGTAGGAACGGACGCGGTGTTGATAGGTGCGTGGGCGGACGTGGCAGGTTGCCGCCGTGTGCTCGATGTGGGTACGGGGTGCGGCGTGGTGGCACTGATGTTAGCACAGCGTGCACCGGCTGCGCAGGTGACGGGTATCGACGTGGATGCGCCGTCGGTGGAGGAGGCTGCGGCCAACTTTGCGGCGTCGCCCTGGGCCGGTCGTCTGCGAGCGGAGCGGGCGGATGTGCGAGCGTATGCGGAATGCCTGCGGGCAGAGGGGATGGAAAGCAGCGTGGAGACAGCCCTTGCGAGCGGGTCGGGCGAAGCGGTTGCAGTGAGCGACGACAAGGAGGGGTGGAAGTACGACTGCATCGTGAGCAATCCGCCCTATTTCACAGAGACCACGCTGCCGCCACAATCGTCGCGGGCTGTGGCACGTCATGCGGTGGCGGCCGGGCTGACGGTGGGTGGTCTGTTGGATGCCGTCGTGGGCCTGTTGCGCCGTGGTGGACGCGTGGCGTTGGTGTTGCCTGCGGAGCAGGAAAAAATGGCAACGGAGGAGGCAACGGCGCGGGGACTGCTGCTGCGACGGGTCTTGGCGGTGCGCACGGTAGCGCGGCGGCCGGCGCGACGGGTGTTGATGGAGTGGCAGTATGGAGGTACGACAACGGTGCAGCGCGAGGAACTGCTGCTGACGGATCCGGCTACGGGTGGGCGCTCGGCGGCGTATGCGGCGCTGACGGCGAC
>SFCP01000161.1 GCA_004558535.1 Bacteroidales bacterium
ATCGTCGTCATCGTCCTGCACCTGAATGCCGCCATTGACGGTGAGGGTGCAGCCGTCTGTCAGGATCAGGTGTACATCACCGCTGACGGTGACACGGCTACCGATCTCAACTGTGCCTTGCACCACATACCAGCCGGTTGTCCATCCGGTGTCACTGCTGGTCACTTCCGTGGCGCTGGCGCAGGTCTGCGACGTGCCGGTTTCGTCCAGATAGGACACGCCGCCCTCCGCCAGCGCCACCATGGGCAGCAGCCCTGCCAGCATCACGCAGCACAACAGGATACTGAAAATCCGTATTTTCATCTTCGTTCCTCGCTTTCTTCTCGCGCCGTCCCGTCCCCCATGGGAAGCGCGTGGAGCAGAAGGGAATTGCATCGGGATATATCCCGATGCAAGGGAGTACTCCCTTGCAATATGTGTTGGTTTCTATGTTTACGCTGGCAGCGTGATCCCCGCAAGGGAAAACTCGAAGTGCATCGCCAGCGCCTTGAACAGCTCCTGCATCACCCGTTCGGAGACCGTGCGGATATCCAGCCCCTCTACAAACCGGATGGCCTGCTCCATTTCCTCCTTCGGGACGTTGTACACCCGCAGACTCATGGTGAGAAACAGCCGCAGTTTCTTTTTCAGCGTCAGCTCCTCGTCGCATGGGTGCGCCATGTAGCCGCGCATGATGCCGGCCGAGCCGATCTCCATGTCGTAAAAATCGCGGGCGGTCAGCTCCGGATGGTAGGGGCCGAAGATCTGATACAGCTCCTTCGCCGTTTCCCGATGGATGTATTCGGAGGCTTCCTGATGCGTGTAGGCTTCCATGTAGATCTCTCGCAGGTTTTCGTTCAGCTCCGTCAGCGTCATCTGAATCGCCGTCTCGACCGCGTAGACATAGACCGGCGGCAGATCAGCCCCCGCGATTTTCCGCGCCGCGCCGAACTGGCTGCTGAACATAAACTCCACCAGTTCGGTCAATACGCCGTCTTTGGCGCGGAAAATGTTCTGGAACTGGCTGTATGACACACTGGCCTTTTCATTGATCTCCGCCAGCGTGGTCTGCTTGTAGCCCTTTTCCAGAAACAGCTTCACGCAGACGGCCAGGATCCGCTTCTTCGTTGGCAAACTTGCGCTTGTGATGGCTATGAGGCTCACTTCCTTTCTCTTGTGGTGTACGCACCATCAGCATAGCATAGAAAGGGGCTGGATGCAATAGCAGAAAGTGAATGATTTGGATTTTTTCATTGAACGGGTTTAATTTTTGCAATAATTTTTCCGCAAGCTGGCCAAAACGCCCTGTTCGGATTGTAGTATGGGCAGAGGGGAAAATACGGGGTACGAAGTAGTCAGCGAGCATTGGATAATGCCAGCATTATCCGCTCGTAAGGGGAGGTCCCCTTAAACCCCATCAACAGCAAAGGAGGCTTTATGCTCAAACGAAATATTAAAATAACCTTTCGGCTGAACGCTAAAGAGCATCAGCGACTGAAAAAGAACGTCAAGAAAACAGGGCTTTCGCAGGAAACATATATTCGCACATTGCTTGCCGGCTATGCGCCAAAGGAGCTTCCGCCACCCGATTATCATTCCATGATGCGTGAGCTGAACGCCATCGGCAACAGTATCAATCAGATCGCCGCCCGTGCAAATGCAACGGGCTTTTTCCTTGCCGAAGAATACGCCATGTACATGCAGGATTTTCGCCGTACCGCGCTTGCGATACAGCGGGCCGTGACGCAGCCGGAGCCGCGTTGATATGGCTACTACCCGAATATGGAAGGTGGACACCCACCTTCCTCGCGTTCTCGAATATGCAAAGGACGAGAGCAAAACCGCAAACCCCTCATGGAGCAAGGATGAGTATCAGACCATGCGCGATGTGATGGGCTACGCCATGGACGATTTCAAGACCGAGCAGCAGTATTACGTCACCGCCCTTAACTGTAATGCCGACTGTGCCCGGGAACAGATGCAGATGACAAAGCGGCAGTTCGGCAAAACGGACGGTATCCTTGCTTTCCACGGTTATCAGAGCTTTGCCGAAGGCGAGGTGGATGCGGATACGGCGCACAGGATCGGCGTGGAACTTGCAAATGAGCTATGGCCGGATTTTCAAGTGATCGTAGCTACCCATCTTAATACCCATTGCTTTCACAACCATTTTGTGCTCAATTCTGTATCGTTTCTGCATGGTGCATTCTGCGGCGCACAGCGGCCGTTGGTGCGGTGGTCCAGCGGCCGCTGTGCGGTTTAAGCAGCGGCCGAAATTAGTCAGTTATATTAGGTTTAA
>SFCP01000162.1 GCA_004558535.1 Bacteroidales bacterium
CGACGGCGGCGATTGGGATACCTCCGGCTTCAGCGACGACTGGGGCGAGGAGGGCGCGCACATGAAAGCGTACAGCTGCCCCAGCTGCGGTGCGGAGCTCATCTGCGATGAGAGCACGGCGGCAACATCCTGCCCCTATTGCGGCAACCCCACGGTGGTGCCGGGGCAGTTTGCCGGTCAGCTGAAACCGGATTTCATTATCCCCTTCAAGTACAGCAAAGAGGACGCCGTCAAGGCGCTGAAAGAGCACTGCGCGGGAAAAATTTTCCTGCCCAAGAGTTTCACCAACGAAAACCATATTCAGAAAATTCAGGGCATTTATGTTCCGTTCTGGATGTTTGACGGCGAGGCGGAGGGCGATGCCCATTATCAGGCAACCCGCTCCCGCACCTACACCTCCGGGGATTATGAAATCACGGAGACAAGACATTTTGACGTTTACCGCGCCGGCAGAGTGACTTTTGAAAAGGTTCCGGTGGATGCGTCCAGTAAAATGCCGGATGACCACATGGATTCTATCGAACCCTATGACTACAAAAAGCTGAAACCCTTCTCCACGGCCTATCTTCCCGGGTATTTGGCGGATAAATTCGACGTCACCGTGGAGCAGAGCCGGGAGCGGGCGGATCAGCGCTGTCAGGGAACCTTGGACGCGGCGCTGCGGAGCAGCGTGAGAGGTTATGATACCTGCATTCAAACCGGCGGCAGCTCCAGTCTACAGCGCGGCAAGGTGCATTATGCCTTGATGCCGGTGTGGATGCTGAACACGAAGTGGCACGGCAAGGACTTTACCTTTGCCATGAACGGACAGACCGGAAAACTGGTGGGCGACCTTCCCATGAGTTGGGGACGGTTTTTGGGGCTGTTTGCCGCCATTGCCGCACCGCTGTCGATTTTGGGAACGATTGTCTCAGTGCTGATGCTGCGATAAGGAGGGGCGGACATGAACAAGAAATTCACAGCTTTGCTGATGGCGCTCCTGTTGGCGCTGACACTGTGTGTTCCTGCCATGGCGGTGTCGGAATACGGTGTGATTTATGACGAGACCGATTCCCTTGGCTCCGTGGAGCTGGATTACATGGGCGAGCATGCCCTGCCGGAGCTTTCGGAAAAATTGCAGATGGACCTGCGGATTGACGTATTTACCGATGAGAATGTGTCTGCGGATACCGACGTCATGGACATTGCGGAATACGTCTATGAAAACAGCGGCTATGGTTGGGGCGAGAACCGGGACGGCGTTTCCCTGACGCTGCTGATGCGGGCGCAGCCGGACGGAACCTATGCACTGGCAGAAGACGATTGGAGCATTTATACCTTTTTGAGCCAGACCCGGGGCAGCGCGCAGGATTTGGCGGATACCGTATATGATGCGGTGGCACCTTACATGGCGGAGCGGGCATGGAACGGGGAAGACGTGACCATGAGCGGAACGGCACTGATTCAAGCCACCGATGCCATGATGAATGCCGTGACGGAGTATATCAACGCGAATTGCCCGCCCAGCGAGACGGAACCGGACCCGGAGCCGGCGGCAACGCCCACCACGGCGGTGCCAAATGTGCCCCGGACCTTGAAAAGCGAGAGCATGAGCTATGTGTTCGACCACAGCCACATGCTCACCGATACCCAGCGGGCGGAGCTGGAGGCACAGGCAAAGGAAATTTCCCTGCGCCATCATTGCGGCGTCTACGTTGCGTTTGTAGATGATTACACCGTGTACAGCGACGGCGGCGGTGTTTACAAAACCACGTATCAGCTCTACCACGGAGATCAACTGGGTGTGGGCGATGACCGGGACGGCATTATCATTCTGCTGAGCATGGCGGAGCGGGATTACGCCATGTTTGTTTACGGTACGTATGCGGAAACCGCCTTTAACAGCTACGGTCAGGAAAAATTGGAAAAGGCATTCCTGGGCAACTTCAAGGAAGATGACTGGTATGGCGGCGTTTCCAATTATCTGAGCACTTGCGACGAGTACTTGACCCGGGCTGACGCAGGAAAACCCGTGCGGGAAAGTCCGGCACTGCTGATTGCGATTGCCGTTGTAGCCTCCTGCCTCTTGTCCGGCGCGATTTGTCTGTTCTTAAAGCGCAGCATGAAAACCGTACATCAGAAAGTCGAGGCAAACGAGTATGTTGCACCGGGCGGCTTGCAGCTGAGCAAGCAGTATGACCGCTATACCCACACCACCGAGGTTCGCAGCAAGATTTCCAGCAGCGATGACAGCAGCAGCTCTGGTACCAGCAGCTGCAGCGGCGGCGGTGGCAGCGG
>SFCP01000163.1 GCA_004558535.1 Bacteroidales bacterium
CATACCGGTCAGCGAGGCGGTGAACCACTTGCGGATGCCGTCGATGTCCCGCAGATCCAGCTCCTCCGGAACGCCCGCAAACACATACCGGGTGTTCAGCGCCAGCGCCAGATCGCCGTCACGGAGGATAAGGCCGCACAGCTTGGCACTGTTGGAAGATGTCTCCAGCTTCTGTACCAGGTCACGAAGCTGCGGCGTGACCTGATCGTCCACTTCCTGACCGCTCGCCGTGTGAGCGGCAAAGTGCTTCCGGAAGGCGGCAAGGTCGGTGATGTCGTCCTTCTTCCGCTCCTGGAACGTATCGTTCAGGGCGATGTCCAGCGCCGTGTCACAGATGTCCTTGCAGCGGACCACGATGCCGCGGAACAGCGTCTCGGTTCGGGTCATCCAGTTGTCGTTGTCGGGGCCGGACTTTTCCTCCACGGTGCGGCGCAGCTCCACGTTGGCCGCGGAGAACCGCAGCCCCTTGTGCTCGCCCTCGTGGAAGTCCGTCACGGTACACTCCGTAAAGGAGACCGCCGACAGCTTTGCCGCCTTCAGGTACGCCCAGTCGATGGGCAGCGTGGCCGGCTCCGGCTCCGGGCCGAAGGCTTTTGTCAGCTCCGTGCGGAAGAAGCCGCCCAGCTGCTGCTGCATCAGGGCTTTTTTCTTCTTCTGGGCGGGCTGTGCCACCAGCAGGAATAGCGCCACACCGGAAAAGACCAGAATGCAGATCACAATGATATTGCGATACACAAACATCATGATGCACCCGGTGATCACCAGAATAACACCCAGCAATATGCCGATGCTCTCCGTTCTCTGATAGCTTCCCAGCTTTTTTGACAGCTCCGTGTCGGTCATGCGCCCGGCGCCCACCGCGTCAAAGTCATTGCGTTTCATTCCCATAGCCGTCCCTCCTCTTAGTAACAAAGGCTGAAATACAGGCTGCGGTAGGGATCCACAGTGTCAATGTCCATGAGGGCAGCTTCGGGCGAAATACTGTCGAGCTGCATGCGCTTGGCACTGTCTTTATAGTTGTCCGGCTGTGCCTCGGCAGCGAAGACCAGACCGTCATAATCCTCCGGAAGATAGACGGCATAGCTCTTGGTCAGGACCTGTGCCCAGTCACCCACGTTGTACTGCCAGTCGGTTGAGTAGGCGAATTCAATAAGGTAGCTGTTCCCTTGCCAGCTGACGGTGTGGAGATAATAGTTGTCGCCGCGCTGGCTGTTGCCGTAGGCCGTTGAGGTGGTAAGCCACATACCGGTGTAGAAGTCGTAGAGCTCACTGCCGGTGACAGTCGTATACTGCTGGTCAAAGTAGGGGATGGAGCCCTCCGGGATATAGCAGATAGCGTCAAAATGCAGTTCCCGAATTCCGTCGTGGGTGTAGTCGCCGTTTTTCGTGACCTCCCAGTAGCAGTCGTCGGTGTTGTAGCCATCACCAAGCCCCGAATAGCTGCAAACCCCGTCTTCCAGCAGGAATGTCCCCATCTCCACCGCGGCGTTGATCTCGAGGCCGTTTCTCGTGAAGTACGGCTCCTGAGACTGGATGCCCTCTACAGGGAACAGGCTTCCGCCGTTTGTAACGTCCATCAGGTCGCCGCTGACGGTACGATCCAGCTGCAAGGTATCGCCGCTGCCGTCAAAGTGGAGCGTGATGCCATATTCGTCCACCCACAGCACGCCGTATTCGATCACTTCGTCCTGATCGTTGACAAATTCCCACGTGGCGTCCTCGTGGATGCGCAGCCAGAGGTTCTCCCCCTGATACTCCCAGAGTCCTGCATAGTCTGCCAGATCGTCCTGAACGATTAGATTGCCGCGGCCCTCATCCTCAATGGAGACAGTGGAGAGATCTTCCCGGAACACATAGCGCTCCGCGGGATCCCAGATCCAGATCAGTTCCGTGGCGTCGTCGTTTTCGTGGATGAAGCTCACCAGGACATCACTTTCCCCGTCACCGTCCATATCGTCGAAGGAGATGGCGTTGAATGCCTGTTCCGCATCGGGAATGTTCATGGGGAAGGACACGCTGTCGAACAGCACCTGCTCTGGCAGGTCCCGGTAGAAGGCCGCACTGCTCTCACTCACCGTGACCAGCACGTCCACGCTCTCGCCGTCATGGGTGATGGTGCCGCTACCGGCCACCACGCCGGTGGTACGCCAGTCATTTCCCGCGACATCGTCAGAATTGCCGCAGGCGGCAAGGCTCAGGCAGAGCGCCATGGCCAGCACAGGGATAAAAATATGTTTCCATCGATTCTTCATGGT
>SFCP01000046.1 GCA_004558535.1 Bacteroidales bacterium
TCATTGGTCATACCGGCCTCGCGCATAGCCTCCATGACTTCCACGTTGCGCTGCCACAGCAGGACGGTTTCCTGTGTTGTCTCCAATTGTGCGTCCAGCATTTGCAGTGTATAGTAGAGGTTGGCCACTGCCGAGATAATGGCAGTCCGGGTGGCCTGCTTAGCCACCTTCGTCTGGAGCACCGTGACGTCTGCCAGCTTGCGGTTGTTGTACAGAGAGCCCCAGGAGCCAAGGTTCCAGGTGGCGGAGAGCGGCAGGGTGTAGGTTTTGGCTGCCTTGCTGCCGTCAAACGTAGAGATGCCGCCCTGAGGAGCGAACGACAAGGAGGGGTAATAGGCCAGACGGGAAATCTTCATAGCCTGTTCGGCGCTCCGGATGTTCAGCTCGGCCTTCTGCAGGTCGAAGTTGCGTACCAATGCGCTGTCAATCAGGTCCTGCAGAAGCGGATCGGTGAATACTTCACGCCAGGGAGTATTGCCGAAGTTGGTCGTATCTGCTTCGGCCAAAGCGCTACCCTCGACAGTGGTCGTATCGCGGTAGAGCCCCTGTATATCGTTGAGTTGGGCAGGGCGCTCGTAACTTTTGTAAAGATTACATCCGCTCAAGAGCAACCCGCATCCCAAGATGGTAAGGTGAATACGTTTCATATGAATAGCTGTGTTATTATGTTGGAGAAGGGCAAGCCGGCGGGTAAACCGAAATGGGACTTTGTCGAGGCGGTCGAGCCGGAATTTCGGTCTACCTGCCGACTGTTGCCCTGTCGCGCTGAATTAGTCGGGCGCGATTAATCTTTGCTGTACTGCTGCAAGTCAGGTTCTGCTTCGTGGCTGTCGATATCTTCCCACTTCATCGGTGTGATGCGCTCCTGGATGGACTGGAAAATCACGAAGAGGGCAGGTACGATGAATATCTGGAAGATCATACCTATCAACATACCACCGATGGCCGCCGTACCGAGCGAGCGGTTGGCATTGGCACCGACACCGAACGAGAACATCAACGGCAACAGACCGATGATCATGGCCAAAGAGGTCATCAGAATAGGACGCAGACGGGCGCCGGCACCCAAGACGGCTGCCCAAGAGATGCTCATACCCATCTTGCGGCGGTCGAGTGCAAACTCAACGATAAGGATGGCGTTCTTGGCCAACAGACCAATCAGCATGATCAAGGCAATCTGCACATAGATGTTGTTCTGCGCCGCACTGAAAATAGGCAAGACATTGTTCACAAGCCCCATCAGATGCAGGAAGAGGAACGAACCGGCCAAGCCGAAAGGCACGGACAGCAATACGGCGAGCGGCAGAATGTAGCTTTCATACTGTGCCGAGAGCAACAGGTAGATGAAGACGAAGCAGAGAATGAAGACGACGGCTGTCGTACTGCCACTGCTGCTATTCTCCTCGCGCGAGGTGTTGGAGAACTCGAACGAGTAGCCCTGCGGCAGGTACTGGGCGGCCACTTCATTGATAGCCTGCAGCGCCTGTCCCGAGGTGTAGCCGCTGGCAGGGTTACCATTGACAGCCAGCGAGGTGTACATATTGAATCGGTTGATGTTGTCCGGTCCATACGTCGGCGTGATGGTGATAAATTCGGTAATGGGTGCCATCTCGCTTCCGTTGCGCACTTTTACCTTGTACAGACTTTCGAAATTGGTACGCTGCGAGGGTTCTCCCTGTATCATCACGCGATACATCTTACCGAAGCGGTTGAAGTTGGAGGAGTAGAGACCGCCGTAGTATCCCTGCAGGGTGCTGAGAATGTCGCTCGGCGAAATACCGGCACGCTTACATTTGGCAGCATCGATGTCAATCAAGTACTGCGGGAAGTTGGGGTTGAAGGTCGTCTGTGCCGCCTCTATTTCGGGGCGCTTCACCAATTCGGCCAAGAACTTCTGGGCTACTTCATAGAATTTGTTCAAATCGCCACCCGTACGGTCCTGCAGGTTGAAGGTAAAGCCGTTTGTCACACCGTAACCGGTAATCATAGGCGGTTGGAAGAAGAGTACCTGTGCGTCCTTGAAGACATCGCGCGAACGCAGATAGAGGTTGGCGAAAACTACCGTGGAACTTTCCTTGAGCGAGCGCTCATCCCAGTGCTTCAGCTTGACGATGAACGAACCGTAACTGGGACCCTGTCCGCCGATAAAGCTATATCCGGAAATCAACGTACTGCTCTCTACGGCAGGAACGGAGCGTACCAGGCTGTCCACCTGCATCAGCATCTTCTCGGTTGCATCCTGCGAGGTGCCGGGAGGCATGGTCACAACGCCCATGATGGTTCCGGTGTCCTCGGAGGGCACCAAAGCCGTGGGGGTATTGTTCATGGAAAAGAGCAAGCCAACGATACTCAGTACGACGATGGCCAACGTGAGCAGCGGGCGCTGGATAAATACGAGCACGAACTTCTTGTACCTCTTCAGGATATTCTCGTACGAATTGTTGAAGGACTGCTGGAACTTCTTCGTGCTCAATCCAATCACGGACAAGATGCTGATGACGATGAATACACTGAGGATGACAGGATGCTCGGTCGAGAATGCGCCAAAGATCATACCCAGCACAGCCACCAATGCCAGCAGCAGGGTGATGCCCGGCTTGAGCAGCTTGCCGACCGACTCGATGTAGCGCTTGTACATAGATTCGCGCGCCACGGTCATGGCTTCGCCCATACGTTCACCCAGTGTGCTCTCCTTCTTGTGCGGTTTCAGCAGGATAGCACAGAGTGCAGGCGAAAGCGTCAAGGCGTTCAGTGCGGAGAAACCGATGGAGATGGCCATCGTCAGACCGAACTGGCGATAGAACGCACCGGAAGTTCCCGACATGAAGCTCACAGGAATAAATACGGCCATCATCACCAACGTGATGGAAACGATGGCACCGCCCAACTCTCGCATGGCGTCAATCGATGCCTTTCTGGAGGACGTGTATCCTTGGTCCAGCTTGGCATGGACGCCCTCGACCACCACTATGGCGTCGTCCACCACAATGGCAATGGCAAGCACCATAGCCGACAGCGTCAGCAGGTTGAGCGAGAAGCCTATCAGATAGAGCACGAAGAACGTACCCACCAAGGCCACAGGGATGGCGACGGCCGGAATCAGCGTGGAGCGGAAATCCTGCAGGAAGATGAATACGACGAGGAACACCAGGATGAACGCCTCGATAAGGGTCTTGATAACCTCGTGGATAGAGGCAAAGAGGAAGTCGTTGGCATTCTGTGCCACATTGATGACAAGGCCTTCCGGCAGGTCCTTTTCGCAGTCTTTCAGCAGGGCTTCGATGTCCTGGATAATCTGTGTAGCATTACTGCCGGCCGTCTGCATGACGATACAGGACACAGAGTTGTGTCCGTTCACCTTGCCGGCAAAACCATAGGTCACACGGCCCAGTTCCACGCGGGCAACGTCCTTCAGGCGGAGCAACGTACCGTCGGGATTGCTTCGGATGACCAGATTCTCGAAGTCAGAAGCCTCCTGCAGGCGTCCCTTGTAGCGTAGCGTGTACTGGAACGTCTGGTTCTCGCGCTCACCGATACTTCCCGGCGCAGCCTCGATGTTCTGTTCAGCCAAAATAGCGGAAATATCTGTCGGCACCAGGTGGTATTCGGCCATCCGCTCGGGATTGAGCCAAATACGCATAGAGTAGTCGGCACCCATCACCATGGCATCGCCCACACCCTTCACACGCTGGATTTGGGGGATGATGTTAATCTTGGCGTAGTTTTCGATAAACGCAGGTTCGTATTTGTCAGACTGGTCCACGATAGAGAAAACAATCAGCATGGAGGTCTGGCGCTTTTGGGTGATGACGCCCACGCGGGTTACCTCGGCGGGGAGGAGTCCCTGTGCCTTGGAGACACGGTTCTGCACGTTCACGGCAGCCATATCCGGGTCGGTACCCTGCTTGAAGGTGATATCAATGTCAGCAGCACCGGTATTGGTGGCATTGGAGCTCATGTAGTCCATGTTTTCCACACCATTGATTTGCTCTTCCAGCGGTGCGATGACCGAGTTCAGCACGGTTTGGGCGTTGGCACCCTGGTATGTGGTGCTCACCTGCACCGTGGGCGGTGCAATCGTCGGATACTGGGTGATAGGCAGGGAGATCAATCCCAGCACACCCAGGATGACGATGACCACAGAGATGACCGTGGAGAGCACCGGGCGGTTGATAAAGTTATCTAATTTCATGTCTGTTCCTTTTATGGGTTATTTGACAGAGGGGAGAGGGCCTGTAGCTCGCTTTTCTCCTCTGTGCTTGATTAGTTTTCGCCCGGCATTTTGCCGTCCTTCAGGGCCTTTTGTGCCTTCGCACGGTTGGCATCGGCCTGCTGGGGTGTAATCGGGTTGATCTTGGTGCCGTTCTTCAGCTGGTTGACACCCTCTACGACGATGCGGTCGCCGGCCTTCAGGCCACTTGTGACCACATAATTCGTTCCGTCGTTCTGGACAAGTACGGTTATCTCGCGCGAAGAGACCACATTGTCAGCACCTACGACGTAGACAAACTTCTTGTTCTGGATTTCGTAAGTAGCCTTCTGCGGCACCAGCACGACGTCCTTGGCATGTACCGGCATAACGATGGCACCTGTACCGCCGGAGCGCAGGATGTGGCCGTCGTTATTGAAGGTGGCACGGATTTGCACGGCGCCGGTATTTTGGTCTATCACACCGCTGATAGCTGTGACGGTACCTTTCTGCGAATACATGGTGCCGTCAGCCATTTGCAGCTCTACGGCGGGCATGCTTTCCATGGCACGTTCTATGCTGCCCTCGCGCGTCATGCCGAGCAACTGCTTTTCCGTCATACTGAAGTAGACGTACATCTGCGAGATGTTCGACACCGTGGTCAAAGGCTCTGCCGTAGCCGAGCTGACCAAGCTTCCTACGCGGTAGGGGATTGTGCCGACGACACCGGCCGAGGGGCTGCTCACGGTGCAGAAGCTCAGGTTGTCGCGTGCATTGGTCAGCTGTGCCTTGGCCTGCTGCAACTGTGCTTCCAGACTCTTCAGCTGATTGACTGCCACGTCGTAATCATATTGGCTGATGATTTGCTTGTCGAGCAGGGTCTTCTTGTTTTGCACGGTGAGCTTTTGCGTAGCGATGTTGGTCTCTATCACATTCACCTGAGCAACGGCCGCATTGACGGCAGCCTGGTATTGCGTGGCATCGATTTGGAAAAGCGGCTGTCCGGCGCGGACGAAATCACCTTCGTCTACCAGAACGCGAACGATATGACCGGCAATTTTCGGTCTAATCTCGATGTCCTGTATTCCCTTGATGGTGGCGGGATAGGATGTACTCAGATCGGTTTCAGACTGCTGTAACGTCATGACCGGGAAATCATTGCTTGCTTCCGGCATCTGGTTCTTATTGCCGCCGCAAGCGACCAAAGCCATGGCCAGTACAATGTAAGCGATTTTTTTCATAATGTATGGATATTACGTTGTTCTATTTTCGACTTCTTCGAGGGGATACCTCTGAATTTCAAGGTGCAAATTTCGGAAAAAAACCGAATGTAAAAAAATAGTTTTCTCAAAGATATGCCGAGTTTAGTCTTTTTTAGGCCGCCATCTTACATATCCACTAATTTTTCTGCCTTATAGAGCGCATGCCACAGGCTTCCGTCGGCCTCAGCATTGACCCGGCGCAGGTCCTCGAGTACCTTTTTCATCCCGGCGCGGTGCGTCACGTCGTCGTTCGGACAGACTTTTATCAGGGGCTGGTAGGCGAAGAGTTCGGCCCAACGCTTCAAGTCGGCCTCGCTCACCAGGCAGAGCGGACGTATGATGGCCAGCGGCATCTTGCGAAATGCCTGAAGCACGGGCATGGTCGAGAAGCTGCCGTTGAAGGTCAGGTTCATCAGCGCCGTTGTCAGGATGTCGTCGTGGTGGTGTCCCAGCGCAATCTTGCCAAAGCCCCATTCCTGCGCCCGCTGAAAGAGGATCTTGCGCCGTGTCCAGGCACACAGGAAACAAGGGGTCCGCTTCTCGTTGCGGTCCATGGGGAAAGTGGCCTCCTCTACGCGCAATTCTGCGCCGCACTGCGCTGCAAAATCAGCCAGGTAGCCGGTATCCGTGCGATAGTCGACGCCGCGCATCCTTACGTGCAGCGCCACAATCGGAAACTTCACGCTGGCATGCCGGCGAAACTCTCCTAACAATTGCAGCAGGGCCATCGAGTCCTTGCCGCCGCTGAGGCCCACCAGCACACCCTCGCCGGGCTCCAGCAGGCGGAAATCGCGCACACCTGCCCTGAACTTCCTGCGCACCCGCTCCGCCAATTTCCGGTCGGCTGCGCTCCATGGCTCTGTCTGAATGGCTGTTTTCATAAGTATTCCTCCCAGCGCGTCAGCCGCATATCGCCTTTCCTCTGATAGGTGTCGTGCATGGCAAAGGCCGCCCGCAGGCAGTGGGGCGTATGGCCGCCGCCACGTTTGGCCAACGCATAATATTCGCGCAGCAAAGGCCGGTAATCGGGATGTGCCACGGCTATCATGGCTTCGGCGCGCTCCGTCGGGCACTTGTCCCGCAGGTCGGCCACCCCATATTCCGTCACAATGGCGTCTACGAAGTGCTCCGTATGGTCCACGTGCGAACAAAACGGCACGATGGTGCTCACCTTTCCGTCCTTGGTCGTACTGCTGCAGGTGAAGATGGCCAGCGCGGCATTGCAGGTGAAGTCGGCCGAACCGCCCACTCCGTTCATCATCCGGCTGCCACAGATTTTCGTACTGTTCACGTGGCCGTATATATCTGCCTCGATAGCGGTATTGAGGGCGCAAATGTCCAGCCGTGCGATTATCTCGGGACAGTTGGATATTTCGCTTGGGCGCAGCAACAAGCGGTCGCGATACCGGTCGATATGGCGGTAGAGTTCCTGCAGACGTGTACTGCTGATTGTCAGCGCGCCCGTGGAAGCCTTTGCCACACGGCCCTCCATGAGCAGGCGCAGGGCCTCCTCCTGGAACACCTCGGTGTAGATATTGAATTCGGGCACCTCGCTGCTGCTGCCCAAAGCGCCCATCACTGCATTCGCACTGCTGCCCACGCCGCTCTGCAGGGTCAGCCGCCGCCGGTCCAGGCAACCGCGCCGCAAGTTCCACAGCAGGAAATCGGCCACGTGCGCCCCGATGGCATCCGTCTCGGCCGTAGCGGGCGCCATCACGCGGGCCTCGTCGGGTTCGTTGGTCTCCACGATGCCGGCAATCCTGCTTTTATCCACTTCTATATAGGGTTTCCCGATACGCTCCACCGGTTGCGTGATCAGCAGCGGGTGGCGACTGCCGTCGTTCCCGATTTCGTAGATGTCGTGCATGCCAATCAGGCGGGTGGAGTGCCACGAATTGAGTTCGACAAAGACACCCCGCTCGGCCAGTCTGCAGATGGTGGGAGCTATCCCGATGCCTGCCGTCGGGTAGATGCGCACACGGCCGTCCCGCTCCTGTATGTCACAGGCTTCGATAATTCCCCAATGCACTTTTCCCATGAAACCGCGGCGCAGGTGGGTTGCATTGTCCGACAGGTTCAGGTCCGTATAGCGCACACGGCCCTCGTTGTAAGCCCGTCGCATCTCGGCGTTCACGCTAAAGGGGAAGCGGCGGTCCACCGCATCGGCAGCGGCCAACTCGCCGTCGCAACTGGCGCCTATCGAGGCTCCCGTCACCACGTCCACACGAAAGGGCCGTCCCGCCTCGTGCTCAGCGCGCGCACGCTGTGCCAAGGCCGGCGTTATCTTCTTCGGAGCACCGGCGGGGCCAAATCCGCCCACGCCTATCATCTGCCCGTTCTCTATCATTGCAGCGGCAGCTGCAGCTGTCATATATTGCATCGTCGTACGCTGTATCTTTATAAGTCCTTGCCGTAGCCCTACCCTACTTCATAAACACGAAATACACTGCTGCCACCAAGCAGAAAAACGCTGCCACGTGGTTCCAGTGAAAGCTCTCGCCCTTGAAGAACAGCGTTACCAGCACGGTGAACACAATCAGCGAGACGACCTCCTGTATCACCTTGAGCTGAATGAGGGTAAAGGGGCCGCCGTTCTCCAGAAAACCGATACGGTTGGCCGGCACCTGACACATATACTCAAACAACGCAATTCCCCAGGAAAACAGGATGACCAAAATCAGCGGCCAGTCGCGGCTGATACCGCTGTTCTGCAACTTCAAATGCCCATACCAGGCAAACGTCATGAAAATGTTCGAACAAATCAACAAAAGTACGGATAAAGCGCCTTGCATATTTATAATTAGGAAAATGCGGAGGAGGCACACAGCGCGAAAAAGATAGTGCAAAGATAGTGCAAGGCGAGAGAAGTGCAAAATGTGAAACGAAGTTTTACGATTTTGCACTGCCGATCCGCAGCCTATCTTATCTAAAGATAGCGCAAGGCGAGTGAAGAGCAAAATGTGAAACGAAGTTTTACGATTTTGTACTGCCGGGGGCGCAGTCTAATTCCTATTTTGAGGTGGCAGAGCCTTTGCGTTACGGTGCGATGATTGAGAATGAGGATGCTATCCCCCCGTTATTGGCTTCAAGGCCTTGCGTATAGAGTGGGCGACTCCGCGTCTGTGCATTTGCAGGGGGAGATACGGGCCTGTTACAAGCCATTGGACGCACCAAAGTGCATAGTTGCATTAACATTTATAACTTTCGGTAATAATTTTGTGACAAGTTTGTGCGCCCAAAATCCGACTCGCGAAAAACTATCCGGCGGGTAGATAAAACCAAGTCCTTTGTAATTTTTTCTAAGTCCTTTGTAGTTTTTTCCAAGTGCTGCCTGCGAGGGCCTCTTGACGCCTGCCGGAGAGCCCCGAACTACATAAAAGCACCGGAGCAGTCCTGCATTTGTCGCAAGTCCGCTCCGGTGTCATGCAAAGATAATACATTTTTCGCCGAAATCCAAATCATCGGATTTCGCGTTAACATTTCGCTTGACGCCCGGTGCGGGCGTACCGTCAGTGAGCAGGTCCGGGGTCGGAATCCTCGCCTTGAACTATCTTTGGATAAGATAGGCGTCGGCTCGGAAGAACAAAATCGTAAAACGTCGTTTCACATTTTGTTCTTCTCTCGCTTTGCACTACCTTTGGATAAGATAGGCTGCGGCTCGGAAGAGCAAAGGCAAATTCTTCGACTTTGCCTTTGCTCTTCTCTCACCTTGCACTATCTTTGCACAAGCTTGGCGGATGGTTTGCACGAAGATGAAATACCATGGACGGAACGGAAGATACGCTCCCCCGGCAGAGAGCACCGCACCCCATCCGCAAATTCCGCTTCAAAAAAGGGGAATGCCGGTTCCCATGTAAAAACGACCACAAAACAGAACGCACAAACACACTCCCCACACACATGAAAAACAGTCTACTCCTATTCACCTTCCTATTGGGAAGCCTGCTGCTCGCTCCCTGCGAGGCCGGCATCCATGCCGACTCCGACCTGCCCCGCAACAAGAAATGCCTGCGGATGCTGTGCATCGGAAACAGTTTCAGCCTGGACGGCACTGCCTACCTGGGCGAAGTAATGGTGGACGCCGGCATCCCGACGGATTCGTTTGGCATCTACTGCGCCGTCAAGGCAAGTGCTTCCCTCGAATACTGGTGGCAACAGTACGAAAACGATGAGGTAATCACGGACTACCTGTTCATGAGCGGCTCAAAGCGTACGCCGACCGACTTGGTCCCTACGCTCAAGAATTTACTTCACGAGCCGTGGGACGTCATCGTGCTGCAACAATGCGTGGCCCTCTCGGACCAACAGGAAACGTTTGAGCCCTACCTGAGCAACTTAGTACAGGCCATACGCAGGGAGTCTGCCAATAAGGAGGTGGCCATCGTCTGGCAAATGGTATGGTCGAGGGGGGAAACCTCCGCCGGCGGCCCGCATGGTGAGGCGGGATGGGCGAAAATCGCGGAAGCGTCCCGCTCTGCTTGCGAGCAGGCGGGCATCACGACCATCATCCCCACAGGCACCACCATCCAGAACGCCCGCCTCGTCCCGGAGTTGAACCAGGCTGACTCCATCACCCGCGACGGGACTCACCTGCTCTTTGGCATCGGCCGTTACCTCGCAGCCCTCACCTGGTACGAAGCCGTCTGCCACCCCATCTTTGGCATCCCCCTGCCCTCCCCCTCCAGCAGAATCCGGCAGATAGATTCTAAGCTGACACCATTCGTGGCCATCACGGACGAGAACTACCCGATTTGTCAAAGATGCGTGCTGAATGCCATCGCCAACCCTTTCGATCTGACAGACATCGAGGGGAATGTGGTCTCGGGAACAACGGGTGCCGGCCCCATCGACGCCGCTACCGACGCCTCGGTATACCTGCTGAACGGGACGAGAGTTTCCCAACCTCCCACCCGGGGCATTTATCTGCAAGGGGGCAGGAAGCACCTTCGGAAACAGGGAAGATGAAAAGCTGCGCGGGGGGCTGCAATGTGCAAGGCAAGGGGTGAGAAAGCAGCCCGGCAGCCAAGCAGCCTGCCGGAACGCCGCGAAAACAGCCCCTCCACAGACAAAGACAGGTACAGCGGAACACGACCGAAGAAAGAGAGTTTGTCGTGTTCCGCTGTACCTGTCAGCGTAATTATCACCACGCACGCCGCACACGCACAGAGGCTATGGGCTATACCGAGTGTGTAGGACGCAAAGCCCTACCCCTGCTGCAAATCCCTGCGACGGCCCTTGACGAGCAGGGCACGGACAATCCCGCCAAACAGAAGGATGTCAAGGCATAAAATCAGCGTAGAGGGGACAGAGAAGCAGTAGAGCAAAAGAAAATTGAAAGCCACAAAGGCCACCTGCAAGCCCAAGATGCAGCCCAAGGCGGCATGCATCCCGAAGCCGGCGGCCAAGAAGAGATGATGTATGTGCGTCTTGTCGGGCGAGAAGATGCCCTTGCCCTGCAACAGGCGGGTGAAAGCCACGCGCACCAAGTCGAAAATGGGTATCAACAGCAGGGTGCAGGCCACAAAAAGCGCATGCGGCCGCGGGGGCAGCAGGGCATTGTTGGTCATGGCGTACTTCATGACCAAATAGGCCAGCGCATAGCCTAACACCAAGCTACCCGTATCGCCCATGAAGATTTTCGTGCCCCGCTCGGCCCGGCCAAACAGGTTGAAGTACATAAAGACGAGCAGCGCGCCCAACAGCGAGGCCGTCAGCAGCGTGTACATCAGCACGTCCAACCGGCCAAACAGAACGGAGAACGCCACCAAGGCTATGACGCTCAACCCCGAAGCCAGCCCGTCGATGCCGTCGATGAGGTTGACGGAATTGACAATGAGCAGGCACAGGAAAATCGTAAGGGGATAGCCGACCCACACCGGCACCTCGTAAAGCCCGAACAGGCCGTAGAAGTTGTTGACATACAACCCGCAGAACGGCAGGAAAAGGGCGGCAACAAACTGTACGGCAAACTTCAGCGTGGCGGGCAGGCCCATCAAATCATCGAGCAGGCCTATCAGATAAATGACAAACACGCCGGCCGCCATCACAAACGTGGACGGCTGGAACGCGGGGACCCCTTGGTCCACGCTCCAAAGCAGATACACGGAAACGCTCATCCCCAACAGGATGGCGGGCACGAAGACGGCGCCGCCCAGACGGGGGATATTGTTGTGGTGCACCTTGCGGTCGTCGGGCAGGTCGTACAGGCCCTTGGCCTTGCAGAGCCGCAGCAGCCACGGCATCACAATCAGTGCAAACAGGCCACTGACAAGGAAAGACAGGAGGGGAAGATATAGGAAGGGTTGCATGGATAATCTGTGTTAAGAGGGGCTATCGTAAAATTTGCGGGAACTCATGCCCGGTCCGAACTTTTGCCGGAGGGTTTGAACTTGCCGTAATGCAGCCGCTTGAGCGTGTCTATGCCGAAAAGTCCCATGATGAGATGCCGCAATGCGTCGTACAACACCATATATATATAGTATAAATATGCGCGGACGCGACCGCCGCCATTGTTGGTGACGACGTGCAGGATGTCGTACTTCTTCTTGTGATAGGCAGCGCCCGATACACCACCGAGCCGGAACTCGGCAATGTCAGTGTCTACGTATTTGAACGAAGCGCCCCTTTGGTAAAAGCGCGTGAGCAGGTCGAAGTCCATCATATAGCGGAACTTCTTGTCATAGCCGCCGTAACGCTCGTAGGCGCCGGGCGTAATGAAGGTGCCCTGGTGGGCACAATGTATCCTGAGCGGCGCCAAGGGAAACTTCATGGATGGAACCTCACGACCGCGGAAGTTGCTCTTCTCATTGACAATGACTACGTTGCCACGATACACATCTGTCCGGCCGTCGTAGGCCTCGGCCACGGCACGGAGCGCTCCCGGCAGCATCTTGTCGTCGCTGTTGATCATGACGATAAGGTCGCCCTTGGCAGCAGCCACGCCTTTGTTGAACGCATCACTGATGCCCTCGTCCGGTTCCGACCTGAAATACCCTAATTGCGCACGGTACTTCTCGACAATCTGCTGCGTGCCGTCGGTGCTCCCGCCGTCGATAATGACGTAATCCTTGTGGGGATAATCCTGACTGAGGACGCTGCGAATGGTCTCCTCGATACCGGAGGCGCTGTTATAGCAAATGGTCACTATGGAGATGACTGGCTGTTTCATATGCTAAATGGAGTTTTACTGATTAGAGGATGGGGAGTTGAGGTCGTGCTCTCTGAATTGCAGGAAGGCTTCGATGTAATTCTTGTCGACATGGCAGTGCATCCACCGGCGCACTTGTAATTTCATGGCCACCCATTTCCAGTACAACCAGCGGGACTTGACGCGGTACTTTCGCAGGTAGTAGTCCGTGGATTGCAGGAAGGCGGTGTACCGGCCCACCGAAACTTCACGCCCATGTCCCTCCAAATGCACAATATGCTCCGGCAGGATATACACACGACGCTTCGGCAAACGACGCATCAGGTCGGGCTCTTCGTTGCACAGGAATATATGCTCGTCAAATCCGCCTGCCCGCAGAAATGCCTCCTTTTCCATCGCAATGGCTGCGCCCCAAGGCCATGCTATGCGGTTGATGGGCCGGACGCAATTGACACTGCCGCGAAACGACACGCGCTGCAACAACTGCAGGAGAGGGAAAATGTAAATGTACTCCGGGAAATAGGAATAGGTGTAGTTGCGACGGCCCTCGGGGTCGGTCAAGGAATAGCCTAACACGTAATTCCCATCGCGGCGCAGGCGGTCCAGTGTGGGCGTATAGATATCCTCGCGAACCAAAGTGTCGGGATTGAGAAACAAGACGTAGGGCGCCAACGCATACCTGACACCTAAATTATTGCCACCACCAAATCCGACATTCTTCTCACTACCGACATATTGCAGATGAAAGGTGTAGTCTGCTTCGTGCAGGCAGTCCTTCAAACCGGTTTGGGGGCGATTGTCCACCACTACGACATCCAGCCCCTTGCCCAACGTGTTGCTTTCGCTCAGGCTGTCAAGGCAGGGCAGAATGACCTCATTGCTGTTGTAGGCAACAATGATAACGGACAATTCGGCAGGCGGGGAAACAATTGCTGACATATTACTTGGATAGGTTTCGTTACGGAATGGAAATCAAAGGGTGTCTTGTCCGCGGGAAGTGAAATCAGAATTTCAACAGGTCCGCGTACATCACGTTTAGGAAGAATATACCCACTACGTATATCAGGATCAAAGCCCGCGCAACGTACTTGGGAGAAATGGCATGGATAATCAGCGGCACCATCAATATCTCGACAAAACCGAACAGCTCGTTGATACGGCAGGCCAGCACGGCCAGGAAATTGAACACGCCCAAGCAGACATACGACAAGGCAAAAATCTTCAGCAAAAGCGTCAGGTAGGGACAATGCTGCTTCACGACATCATACTTCCAAAGCAGGAAATAATACACAGCTATCTTCAGCATAATAGCAGCATTGAAGATGTTGATTTTCTCGACGTCCACCAATCCCTTATCCTTCAAGTCTTCGTAAACCTCCAGCTTGCTCTGGATAAACTCGATGGGGATGAGCGTACTGACATTGACATCGAAAAATACGGAAGTCAATGCCAAGAACGGTATCAAGGCCAACACAATGCGATGCCAAGGACGAAGCTCGACATTGCGGAAGAACAAAATGGCAAGCATCAGTATGGCTGACACGTGGAACGCCGTGGCAATCAATATCAGGAAGAAGCAGGGCCATCTGCGCCCCTGCGTCAGATAATAAAAGCCGAGAAAAATAAATGCCATCGCTGCGCCGACACGAATCTGCGTCATGTCGTGCAGAATGAGGAAGTTGCTCATGTACACGCCCAGCAGCAGAAAAACTTCATCGGACAATTTGGTGAATACATAGCACTTCAGCGGAATGGCAATCAGCGCATAAATCAAAAAGACGCCCCGCACATCGGAAAACGTAGCCCGTACGATATCACTGATCAGGATAAACGAGTACTCCACCATGTCGTCGAAATTGCCCAAATAGTAGGCATAGTACTGCCAAGAGTCCTTGTCGATACCTATCGGGCGCAATCCTGACATACACGTAAGGATAAAGACTACGCTCGCGAAGACAATTCCTCGCGTCAAGGGGGGCTCATCCTCCATAAAGGAGAAAGTCACCACAAGGAGCAACAGCAATAATAACGTTACGACAAACATCCGATACGAGCTATGGGACAAGTCTGTTCAGGTACTCACTCCTCGGCCGGAACATCCTCCTTGTCGAGGTCAGCCGGTTCTTCCTCCAAATCTTCTTCCTGCGTTTTGAGAAGCAGCATAATGGTTCTGACGACGAATGCCACGATAAGGAGAAATGCCACCGTAATCATGCGCTTCGGTCCGGCGGGCTTCACCGGCACACTGGCATTTTGCAGCACCGTAAAGGCAGGTACGCGCTCCTGGAGCTTGGATTCGGCCATCAACTTCTGCTGTGCCAAAGAATTGTAGGCATTATAAGCCATCTGCATCTCGTTCTCCAATTGCTCCTGCTTGCTGCGATAGCTCTGCAAGACCATATCCTGGTGCGTATCGGCAAAGGCGGCATACTCGCTGCACTTGTCCAAATACTTTTGGTGTGCCTCCTCGCACAAAGTCGAGACGTGCTCCAAATCAATGCGGGCTTTCTTGGTGCGGTAGTCGATGATAAATGCCTGCAGGCGCTCCATGACGGTATCGGCCAGCTGGGCAGCCACAAGCGGGTCCTGCGCCGTCGTGGTGATGGTGATGACATCCGTCTTCTTGTCCACGGTGCAATTAATATTTGCGGAGATGCCCTGCACGATCTTGTCCTCCAACTTTGTCAGACGGAAAGGATCGGGACGATAATCCTTGTCTGTATTCAACTTACCCGGAGGGCTGACCATATTCTTGACCTTTGCCATGGCCAAAGTCCAGAATGGCGCGGTCTGTTCCTTGGTCAGATAATCCACATATCGGCCTTTGAAAGAACCGTCCTCGGTCTGGACCTCCACATCCATCAGCGGCACCAAAAAATCCGTAGACTTCATCAAGTCGGGATAGAACATGGGGGCAATGGCGTCCGAGGAGTTCATGCTGCCCAAGTTGACACCAAACATATTGGCCACACTACCTAAACTTCCCATACTACCTCCACCGTTGGAATACTCGGGCGCCAGCATCACGGTCACCTGATAGTAGCGGGGAATGCACAGCATGACGGCCGAAGACAGTACAAAAGTCAACGCCAACGGCAGTATGTACTTCCGCTTGTTCCCGGCAATTGTGCGGAATATCAACTCCAACCGCACTTTTCCCTTGAAAGCTGCTTTCATCGTGCTTTGTGTTTTCATGATTCTACTTGCTGAATATATTTTTGTAGGGACTGCTGTACAACAGCTACGTACAGCCTCCGCACGCATCGTACGCTCATGCTTCTACCTGCTTTATCACTTTGGCCGGACTGCCCACAGCTATACTGCATGGCGGGATGTCGTGGGTTACCACCGACCCGGCTCCTATTAACGCATAGTCACCGATGGTCACACCGGGCATGATGCAGACGCCCTCGCCGATATGTACATACTTGCCTATCTTTACGGGACCCTTGCTGGTCAGTTGTCGCTTTCGCGGCGGCACCTCCAGCTCGGCACGGGTCGTCCCGCCATGCGTATGGTCTGTGATGTAGCACCGGGCGCCCATGGTGGTCCACTCGCCTATCTCCACGTAGTTGATACATCCTATATGGCACAGCGCCTGCACCACTACATGGTCATGCAGGATAAGGCGCGGCTGAAAATGTTGCCCGGTATTGAGAAATTTGTCAAAGCACTGCACACGGGCATGGAAGTGAAATTCCACCTGGTCGCCGATTTCCATATACCGCTCACCGGACAGATGCAACTGCGTGCTGGCCAGAACCAAGCGGTCGCACTTGCCAAACCGATGCTTCAGATATGAGGCATAAATCAAACGCAACAGATGGCTGTACTTCGCACAGAGAGCACTCCATCCCAACTTTGCAAAAGGCCAAGTGAGCGCATCGAAAATACGCAAAACGAGCTGCTTCATACGCGGACTATTCTTTTTTCTTCAATTTGAGTTTTACCAATATCATTTCGCGCTCCGCTGCCTTCAGACCCATAAGGAATGCACACAAACCCGTCCATAGCACGCAGCCCACACAAAAGAGGAAATGCGCGGCTGCCGAAGAGAGCGGGACGAACTGCTGCAACAGATAGAGCGGAAGCAAGCTGCTTGCACCTACCGGCAAGATGCGCCAAAATACCTCCCGGAAAAATTTCCGTATCGAGAAATTATACAATCCCCGACACAGGTACATTCGGAAGCACTGTGCCAATAGTGTGGTCAGCAAAAGCATCTGGAAGATTCCAGCAGGCTTGCCGGTCACATCAATCACCCAATAGCCTAATGGCAAGGTGGTCAGCAACGTGCTGCCTATCACCAAGTAATACACTTTCACCCGGCCGGTGGCAGCCGCACCTATCATCATGGGATTGGCTACGCAATCCACCAAGGACACGCACAGCATCAAACGGATGAAGTCGGCTGCAAACTGAGGCACACGGCCCAACCACAATTGCAGGACGAACTCCGTCTCAAGCCAAAGGGGCACAGCCATGAGCAACATCAACATAAAGGACAAACGCGAAGATGCCAAAATCAACCGGTTGCTGCTTTCGAGCTGTCCCTGCGCATAGGTTTTTGTAATCTGCGGATTGATGGCGGTCTGAAAACTGGAGATGAAGGCTGTCACGGCGGTTTGCACCTGAAATGCCACACCGCGCGCAGCGTTGACCACGGGTCCGCCGAAAGCATTCAGCACCAAGTTTATTCCCTGCGTATTGGCCACAAGCGAAGCATTACCGAAGGTGCTCCAACCCATGAAGGAGAGCATCTCGCGATACAGTCCCTTGTCCCGAACACGGACCAAGCGGATATTCCTGTAGTGTCTGCGGCAATAGAGCCAGTAGACCGTACGCACTATGGCGGCTTCGGCCAGCATCATCAGGGCGTAAGCAATCAGCAAATGCGCCGAGGGCATCACATACAAGGCAAGGGTAAGGCCCAATTTCAGCAGCACGTCCATGATGGTAATGGCTGCAAAGGCACCCATATCCTCGTGGGCAATAATCGTCGCGTTGCAGGGCATGCTCATAATCATCAGCATGCCAGATACAAGCGAACAACCGAAAACGACAAAGACATCCGCCACTTTTTCAGGGGGGAAGACCAAGAAATAATGTATATACAGGCTTCCCAACAAACCGCCTATCAACACCACGGACAGGCCTAACAGACCGTGGATAGTCGTCGCAGCGGAATATACCTTGTTCAAGTAGTCCGCCTCGCCCCGTCCCAAAGCCACAGTGATATACCGCTGCGTGCAGGTAGTCATGGAATTGTTCAGAAACATCAGTACAACGACAATTCCGCCCACCACGTCATACAATCCGTAATTCTCTTCACCGAGCACCTGCAGCAGGACGCGCGAAGTATAGAGAAAAACGGCCATTTGAAAGAGCATGCGAAAATACAAGATGACTGTATTCTTCGCCACTCGCCTATTATTCACTGCTTGCTGTGACAAAAGTGTTTTCTTATTGGCTACGTCTGATTTACTTCAGCAATGTGGCGACTACCGTACCCAGTGTTGCGGTCATGGTACCCATGCTGAGAATTTCTCCCACCGTGATAGAGCGACGCTTGGGCTTTGCCGGTACTACGATCTCGCATCCGGGTTGTATATCCTTGCCCGACCTCACACGGCTTACCGTACCATTCATATTTACCACAAACACGCGGCTCTTCTTGGCCCGCTCTCCGTAGCCACCGGCTTGGTTGATGTAATAACTCAGTTTCGCACCTTTTTTATAGGCCACGGTATTGGGACACATCACCTCGCCGTTGATGGTCACCGTGTTGTTGAACTGGGGGATGGTCAGCTTGTCACCCTCCTGCAACACGATGTCCCATTCGTTGTTGCCTGGATTGGCCAGCGCCAGGTCCAAGTTGATACCTACATATCTGGTATCGCCCAGATCCAACTTCTTTGTATCGACCGAGTCGCCGCTGTTGATGAGTTTGAGCATAGACTGCTGTTTCAGTTTTTCGGCCGGCGAGAGTTTGCGCTCCAATCGTGCACCCTTGGCATAGGCTTCTGCATTCAGGCCACCGGCTGCTGCGACCAAATCGCTCAGGCGGAATTCCTTTTTCGTCAGGACATAGGTGCCGCTGAATGCCACTTCGCCCTGTATGTACACGTGTTCCTGCTCCACATATCCCGGCGAGCGACGCACGTAGACCTCGTCAAAGGGCTGAAGCACGAAGCCCGGCTCACCATCTATCACGAAACCGTCCTTCAGCGCGAAGCTGTAGGAATGCGCGACGACCGTGCCGGAATGCTCTGCGTTGTTGTCGCGAATGCGGCGCGACACGTCCACCTTTACCATGGAGGCGGCATCCGTCAATCCGCCAGCCTGCAGGATAAAGTCTTCGAGTGTCAGGTTTTCGATGTAGTCATATTCACCCGGATAGGCCACTTCTCCGTCTATCCTGAGCACACGTTCCTCCTGCATATCCCGCCGTGAGGGCACGTAGAGGATGTCTTCGTTTCGCAAAGCCACATCGGCCACCTTATGGTCCATCAGGTCTTTCAGGTTGATAGACTGTGCTTCGAGGGTACGGTCTTCCTTGCGTCGATACAGGACGGCATGCTCCACGAAAGCATCTTCCATCGCTCCGCCGGCTTTTTCCACCAGTTGGCGCAGGGAGTTGATACTCCCATCCATCTGATACATGCCCGGGCGGAAGACTGCGCCTTTTACCTCGACCATATTGCTGAAGCGGTTCAGCACGGAGTCTACGAAGACCGAGTCGCCATCCGCCACCTTAAAGGAGTTGCAGTCAAATTCATCCACGGTATAGACGGAGTAACGCCCGCCGGTCTTGCGGACCAAGCGCACATTATCCTGGTAAGCGTCGCCGGTGAAGCCGCCGGCATACTTGAGCAGGGTTCCCAAGCTCTCGTCGCCTTTCATCTCGTAAATCATGGGTCGCTTCACCTTGCCCGTCACCTCTACCAGGCAGTCATAGGGATCCACCGTGATGACGTCGCCCGATGCCAAGCGCACATTTCCCTTTAGGTTCCCGTTCAGTATGTAGTCATACACATCGACGGTGGTTACGAGGCGTCCGTTGCGATACACCTTGATGTTGCGCAGTGTTCCGATGTCGTTGACGCCCCCGGCCATATAGAGGGCATGGAATACAGTCGAGAAGGCCGACAGCGTGTAGGTGCCGGGCACTTCCACCTCGCCCATCACGTTGACCGAGATGGTGCGTGTTTCTCCCACGGTCAGTTTGACATTCGAGCCGTTGTATCGTTGTCCCAGTGTACTTCTCAGTCTGTTGTTGGCCTGTGCTACAGTCAATCCGCTGACCTGCACCGGTCCGAAGCCCTCGATGTCTATGTTACCCTCGGGCGACACGGTGCTGGTAAATACATTCTGCGAAGCGCCCCACACATCGATATACACGGCATCGCCGGGGCCCAAGCGATAATCTGCCGGGGTGGCAATGTTCATTTCCGGCTCAAACGTGAGGTTTCGCCGGTTGAATATATTTTTTCCGAAGATTTGCTTTTTTCCCTCCGTCTTCTCCAGTCCGAACAAATCGCCGTAAAGTTCCATTGAGTCGGGCAGGAGGAAGTCCACCTCGTCTGTATACATATCCTCGCGCCGCTCGTTGAGCAGTGTGCGCTGATACGGCGTCAGCTGTGCCTCGTCAATTCTATTCCCGCGGTTCTTGCGTTGATATTGTCCCTGCAGTGTCGCGTCGGTATCCTCCAAGTCTGCTCCTCCCCGGCGGGTGCGGTCCGTCAGTGTCTTTGCGCCGCCGCTCAAGTTGCGGGCGCCTACTTGGTCCTTGCCCTGCTCCCTTTCGTAGCGGTCTCTGATGCGGCGTATCTGCTCGATGGGCACGCCGCGCTCTATCAACTTTCTGACGATATCCTCCCTACTCGTACCTTTGTCGTTCTCCTTGATCATGAACTCTATCACCTGGTTGTCCGACATGGAGGAGACTTGTGCCATCGCGGGTGCAAAGGTCACAAGCAGCAAGAGGGGGAGTAATAATTTTCTGAGACGTATCATAATCTTTGTTTGGGAAATTTTTACAGCTGCCTCGAGCACCACCCGGTACCCGGCGTGGTACTGCAAAGCGAAGCCCGCGCAGCCTCACAATGTCTTTCCGCCGCTGATAATCAGCCACACGGTTCGCAGCATGATTTTCACGTCCGTCCACGGCGTTCCTGTCTCCAGATAGTGCAAGTCCATGTTCAGGCGTTCCAACATCTTTTCCATCGAATTGGTATAGCCGTTATACAGGGTGGCATCCGACGTAATGCCGGGGCGCATCTGGTACAGGCAGGCATAACGGGCATCGTGCTCCATAATCTGCCGGATAAAGTATTCCCGCTCCGGCCGATAGCCCACCAGCGACATATCCCCCACGAAAACGTTCCACAACTGTGGCAACTCGTCCAAGTGGTGCAAGCGCAGCCAAGCGCCCACCTTGGTCACGCGCGGGTCGTCCGCTTCTTCCAGCCGGGGGCCGTCTGCTTCTGCGTCAACGGTCATGGTGCGAAACTTCAGGATGTCAAAGGGCTTTCCGTCCTTTCCGATGCGCTCCTGCCTGTAAATGACAGGACCATCGCCCTGCAACTTCAATGCCACATACACCGCCAAAAAAAGCGGGGACAACAGGATCATCCCGAGGGCCGACAACAGCACGTCCGACACCCGCTTTACCACACAGGCCGCCTGCCCCATGCCTCGCGCAACGGGTTCACAAGCGATTCTTCTGTTTACCGATGTATATTGCATCTTTTTCATAATACCGACAGCGGTGGGAGCAGGCAGGCTGTCTGCCTTTCCCCGCTCATCCGGCATGGGCTTCGCAAAATTCTATATTATTAAGAACGCAGATTTTGGCTTTTATTGCCATTCCCGCGTATTTTTATGGTCATCATGCCCCAAATTATTTTGCCGCGCGCCGCCACAGAGCCTGCGGCAAGACCGGCATGGCGGGCAGCGCCTGCCGCAGTCTCTAAGGGGAGGGACAGGGCGGAGGAGGAATGGAGCAACCCCCGATGGAGCAACCACGGGGAGGAACAGGGCAACACCCGATGGAGCAACCCCCGATGGAACAACCACGGGGAGGAACAGGGCAACCCCGGGGGGACTACTTTCCCTTGTGTCGATTGGCGCGCCGGGCACGTATCTCCGCCTTCTTCTTGGCGGCGCCGCTGCCATGCAGTCCGGTGATGTAGGTTTTCTTCTTCGCCTTTGTCTTCACCTTGCCCCCGCCGTTTGGGCCTTGAGACGTTTGGGCCTTGAGTCGGGCACCTTTGAAGACAATGCCGCCCGTGATGGCACGGTTGATTTCCTCTTCGCCGGCTTTACGCCCTGTGGGGTTATCGGGATTTACCATAAACGAATTTGGTTGGGATGTTGAGATTTACGCACAGGGCAGACGCCTGCCGGTAAGGTCCCTACCGGCACGCACCCCGTGCCATTTTAATCCGATCAATGGTGAAACAGGCGCACACCGGTAAAGGCCATCGTCATGCCGTATTTGTCGCATGTGGCAATGACATGGTCATCGCGCACACTGCCGCCGGCTTGGGCCACATATTGCACGCCGCTCTTGTGGGCGCGCTCGATGTTGTCGCCAAAGGGGAAGAACGCGTCCGAACCGAGGCACACGTCCTTCAGCCCGGCCAACCATTCTTTCTTTTCCTCGCGCGTCAAGGGCTCGGGCTGCCGTGTGAAGAACTGCTGCCAAGCGCCGTCGCTTAGCACGTCCTCGTAGTCCTCCGAGATGTAGATGTCTATGGTATTGTCGCGGTCGGCACGACGGATTTTCTCCACCCAGGGCAGGGCCATCACCTTGGGGTGCTGACGCAACCACCATATATCCGCCTTATTGCCGGCCAGCCGCGTGCAGTGGATACGGCTTTGCTGTCCGGCACCGATGCCGATTGCCTGTCCGTCCTTCACGTAGCACACCGAGTTCGACTGCGTATATTTCAGCGTAATGAGCGCTATCATCAGGTCGCGCTTGGCCCAATCGGGGAAGTGCTGCTGCTGCGTAGGCACATGGGCGAAGAGCGCTGCATCGGTGAGGTCCACCTCGTTGCGTCCCTGCTCAAAAGTCACGCCAAAGACCTGCTTGCGCTCGATGGGCTGCGGCTTGTAGTCCGGGTCAATGCGGATGACGTTGTAGGTACCCTTCCGCTTCTCGCGCAGGATGGCCAATGCCTCGTCGGTGAAGCCCGGCGCGATGACCCCATCGCTCACTTCGCGCTTGATCAGCAGGGCCGTAGCCTTGTCGCACACGTCGCTCAACGCGATGAAATCCCCGTAGCTCGACATGCGGTCGGCACCGCGGGCACGGGCATAGGCGGAAGCGATGGGCGTGAGCGGCTCGCTGAGGTCGTCCACGAAATAGATGCGGGCCAAGGTTTCACTGAGGGGCAGGCCCACCGCCGCACCGGCCGGCGAAACGTGCTTAAACGAGGTGGCAGCGGGCAGGCCGGTGGCTCTCTTCAGTTCGCTGACCAACTGCCAGCCGTTCAGGGCGTCCAGGAAGTTGATATAACCGGGCCGTCCGTTCAGGACCTCCAACGGCAGTTCGCCGCCGTCCTCCATCAGGATGCGGGCCGGTTTTTGGTTGGGGTTACAACCGTATTTCAACGCTAATTCATTCATATACGATGATGGTAAATACATTTCTGGGGATGGAAATTGCCCGCAGAGACGCCTCCGTTTTCGGGGCGGCACACGCAGAGCGACCGCAAAGTTACGCAGAAAAAACGGATTGTGCACTACAAAGGAGAGGAAATCACTGTTTTCGGGCCGGGAAGCCGGGGAAGCTGACGGAGAAAGTAAGCGGGAAAGTAAGCAGGAAAGTTAGCGGGTGGAAAAGGCCGAGCTTCACTCGCCTTGCACCGAACTGCATGTTACGGGCGGCGGCTCGGCAATGGGAGGAAGGCTTGTGGCGCTCGCCCTGCACCGAACTGCATATTACGGGCGGCGGCTCGGCGATAGGAGCAAGGCTTGTGGCATATTTGCGGCGGCTCGGCAACAGGAGCAAGCCTTGTTGCGCTCGCCTTGCACACAAATTGCGCTCGCCCTGCACCCTAATTCCTACTTCCCGAAGGGAGAAAGTGCATAAAAGTGCACAGGTAGATTTAACGTAAACTTTCCTAAAGTCCCATTTTGTGCCGGAATTTTCCGCTTTCTCTGCAGTTCGTTTTTCGCAAGTGCTGCCCAATTTCAACTACTTGGGACGTAGATAAAACCAAGTGCCTTGTAGTTTTGACCAAGTGCCTTGTAGTTTTGCGCGCAGGCAGGACCTAAAAAGGGAGGAAGCCGCTTGCTGTGTACGGTTTCCTCCCTTGGCAAGGCAAATATACTGCTTTTTTCAGCGAAAAGCAAATGTACCTCTTTCCATTTTAACATTTGCCCGTGCCGACGCCCGGGTGGAGCTTTCAGCCGAAGCGATGGTGCCACGCACGAAAGATGTCCACCCCCTCTTCACCGAATTTGCCTGGCACACCTGCTCGGGGCTGCGCTCCTCGTCGGGATGACTCTTCGAGTAGAATTTGTCGGCGTAGCAGATGATTTCCTCTTCTACGGTCTCGGGGCGGAAATCCCGGGGCGGCAGGGGGAGCCCACAGCGGCGGATTTGCTCGGCCGTGAGCCCTGTGCCGGTGTGGCGCTCACACACGCGGGCGAACGCTTCGGCCTCGGCATCGTCCTCCCTGCGCAGCAGTTCGGCGCCGAGGCGTCCGTGCAGCAGGTAGGGATGCGCGCCGTGGCAATGGATGCCGGGTGCATCGGTCAGGAAGATGCCTACGTCGTGCAGCAAGGCTCCGCGCTCCAGGAAATCGGTGTCCGCCCCCAACTCGGGATGCCGGGCGGCCACACGCAGGGCATGGGCGGCGACTTGCCGGCTGTGGTGCAGCAGCAGGCGGCGCAGGGCGTCGTCCGTGGGATAGTAGGTATGGATGATGTGTAGTGGATCGATCATTTTTAATTAGGAATTAGGAATTAGAAATTAGGAATTACGGTGCAAGGCGAGAGCAGAGCAAAGGCAAAGTCGAAGATTTTGCCAATTTGCTATGCCGAGCCGCCGCCCGCAATATGCAATTACGGTGCAAGGCGAGAGCAGAGCAAAGGCAAAGTCGAAGATTTTGCCAATTTGCTATGCCGAGCCACCGCCCGCAATATGCAATTACGGTGCAAGGCGAGAGCAATAGAGCTTGCTTTAATGGCCGAACCGCCGCCGCAAATTCCTAATTCCTAACTCCTAATTCCTAATTTCCCAAAAGGGATTTTAGTGCACCATCACTTTGCGGGTAAGTGCGCCGCGCGTAGTCTGAATGCGAATGAAGTAGACGCCGGGGGTCAGGCCGGACAGGCTGACGACGGTCTCGTCGCCCCTGCGGGGCTGGTCCACGGAACGGCTTTGGAGCAGGCGGCCGCCTGTGCCGTAGAGCGCGATGTGGGCGTAGCTCTCGTCGTTGTTGAAGAGGATGCGCCAGCTGTCGTTATTCTTTTGCAGGGTGACGGGCGTGTCGCTGTTGAGGGGGTCGTGTATGCCGGTCTCGGCCATTTGGAGGGCTACCCGCAGTCCTTCGTAGGCATCGATCTTACCATAGCCGCGATTATAGTCGGTCTCGGCGATACCGGTGTAGCCGTCGCGGATGGCGGTTTGGCTGATGATGGTCTCGATGTCCTCGGGCGTCAGTGTGGGGTTGGCCTGCAGCCAGAGTGCCACGATGCCGGACACGGCGGGCGCGGCCATGGAGGTGCCGGTCTTGATGCCGTAATAATACTTGCCGGTGCCGTAGGTCACCATCCCGGTGATGCACTGGTTGAGGTCGGTGGCACTGAAGTCCGACGCCTTGCCGTTGAGGGCGGAGTTGACCACGGCGCCCGGTGCGACGACCATGGGCTTGAGGGCTGTGCCGAGGAAGGGGCCGCGGTTGCTGAACCCGCTGATGGCGCCCTTGGTGGCTAAGTTGCCGGAATTGAAGGAGTAGGTTTTGCCGTCCACATAGTTGACAAACTTGTTGCTGCCGGCATTGTAGGAGCCCACGGCAATGGCGCGGTTGATGGTGGCAGCGCCTTCGCCGACGGTGTAGAGGTTGTCGGGCGTGGCAGGTGTGGGCGCGCCGAGCGGTTTGTAGAACTGTCCGTAGCCGGATTGTGACCACGCATGGAAGGTATTGTCGGTTTCGCCCGAGAGGGTGACGCCAAGGATGTATTTTGTCTCGCTGCCACGCATGGCGCTCATGTTGGCATAGACGGAATAGTACTGCTTCTTGTTGTTGGGGTCAATGCCCGTCTTGACATAGCCACAACTGCTCCAGAAGGCATCGCTCTTATAGTCGCGCGCCTTGGTCGTGGTGTTGTAGAGGAAGGGGCGCACGGTGATGTGGAGGGCGCTATCGGCTGTCTGGCACCAGATGTTCACGTAGTTGGCGCTCTGTCCGTCGTCCTTGACGTACAGGTTGACATCCTCGTCGTCGTAGGAGAAGGTGTAGGAGGCATGGATTTTGTCGTTGCCGTCATTGCCCATGGCTGCGACAAGGATGCCTCCCGGCCCGGCCAGATTGTCCATGGCGCGGCAGTAGGTGGTGGTGCCGTCGTGTGGTCCTACGTGGCCACCGAAGCTCATATTGATGACGAAGGGCTTGCCGGCCTCGGCGGCAAAGTCACGGATGTACTTGGTGTCCTCCAACACCTCGGCGTCGCCAAAAGAAGAGGATATCATGATGATGTCGGCCTCGGGCGCCATGCCGTGCAGGTCGCTGCCTTCGATCATGGAGCCGCAGGCGATGTTGGTCACGTGTGTGGCATGGCCGCCGGCATAGCCGTCGCCGCCCGTGGGGATGTTGCTGGTGGGACGGTTGAGGCTGGAACGCCGGTTCCATACAGCCAAGGTGCGCGGCATACCCTCGCTATCGAGGAAAGCGCGGTGGCGATATTCGAAACTTTGGTCTATGACGCCGATGATGACGCCCTTGCCGGTAAAGGGTGTCTCCAGCCCCTCGCCTGCCAGGACGGCATTGGCCTTTGTCGTCGTGCGGGCGGTGGCAATCCAGGGCTGCAGTTGCTGCTCGGCATTCATGTAGAGTACCTCCTGCATGCTGCCCAGGGTGTGGATATAGCTCACCGGCACGGTGGCGGTGGCGGTGGCGTCGTCGATGGCTGTGGCTTCGTAGCCTGCATCGGCGATACGCTGCGTCACAACGCCGGCGTCCGTACACTTCAGAATGAGTTTCTGCATGGCGACTGTGCCGCTCTTGCCCAGTCCCTGCGTCATGGCGGCGGTGGTCAGCGCATAATCTACGGCTGCATCCCACTTCCCGGTGACGAGGTCCGTGGTCTGTGCCTGTAAGGGGGCCCATGCGGTCCATACCAAGGCCGCTAAAGCCCAAAACGTCTTTTTCATGATTCTCTCAATGCTGTTAAATGGTTAGGTGGGGGCAGTTTTTTTGTCTGTTTTCGGCCGGCAAAGTTACGAAAAAACCCATCAAAGCAGCACTTAGACAGGTAAAAAAACGAAACAAGCGCGATTTGCTAATATTACTGTCCGCTAAACTTTTCAAGAGGCAATGAAAAATTAGGGCTGCCACCTATTGCAGGAGTCAGCCCTAAATGGTTACTTTGCTTTTGGTCATA
>SFCP01000164.1 GCA_004558535.1 Bacteroidales bacterium
ACGCCGTCGCGCAGTTCCAGTCCGGGCAGCTTCCGGAGGACTTCACCCAGCATTTCGCCCTTGGTGGCGGCCACGGCGTCGAGGTCGTAGACCACTGTGTCTTTTTTGGTAACGAAGAGCAGGCGCGTGCCCCGCACGGTGGCCTCGCCCAACTGGTGGCTGGTGGTGTCGGCCGGCTCCTGTGCGGCGAGCGGCAGGGAAATCAGTGCGAGCAGCAGGCAGATCAGTCGTGTTTTCATGGTCGTTTTTTTTCGGTTAGAAGTCATATTTTCGGTCCAGGGTAGCCAGACGTTCCTTGAGCCAGCCCTCCAGGTATTTTATCTCGCCCGCGTAGTCCGGCGTGCGGCCGCCCTGGCCGTCCCAGCGTCGCCGTTCGCGCTCGCCGGCGCCCGATTTCTCCAGCTGCGAGCGGTAGTGCTCGAAGCGCTGTAGCAGGGCGTCGGCACTGAAGGGCCCGCGGCGCAGTTCGGCGTAGCGCCGGCGCACCCGTTCGCGCCAATCCTGTGCATCGAGGCGGTACAGGCGCTCCACGAGGTAGTTTTGCTTGCCCTCGCCGCGCAGGTAGTTGTCGTAATTGTTGGTGGCGGCGCACGGTCCGCGGCTGCCGTCCCAATTGCGTCCGAAAGTGCCGTCCAGGTCCCAGGGAATGGGCGTCAGCTTCCCGCTTTGGCGACAGTCGTAGACGGCCCAGTACATGTTTTTCCCGCTGTTGTCGGTGGCGTGGAGCAGTTCGATGAAGAGCCAGTAGTCCACGAGCACGGGCAGGTCGAAGTAGTCGCCCACCTCGCGGCAGAACGTGGTGTCGTCGCTCTCGGCTGCGAATTGCTCGGCGCGACACAGGGGTCCCCACTCGGCCTGGTGCTTGCGCGAGGGTTCGGGATATTTGATTTGCCAGTGTCCCCAGCTGCCCGAGGTGGGGCTGGCGCTGTAACCTCGGCCGTCGCTGCCGCCCCAACGGGTGGAGCGGCTCCAGTGGTCGGCCTTGTATAAGCAGCCACGCGCCCCGTTGGCGTCCGCCTTGGCCACCTGCGTCTGTTCGCGGTCGATGCGCTCGCACAGATTGTAGACTCCCTGGTAACTGCCGTCGAGGAAGACTTCGACCAGGCAGCCGCGCGAGGCGGTCCGGGCGTGTTTCACAGAATGGGTATAGTACGGGGGCGTGGCTATGTCCTGCCACAGGTCCTGCGCCACGCGGTTGCGCATCCGCGCGGGGTCAATAGCCATGGCGTCGAGTATCCAGTAATTGTCCGAGCGCAGGCCGCACAGGGCTATGTCCTGCTTCTTCCCGGCTTCGTCCACCACCTTCAGCCCTATCGACCGCTTAGCGTGGCTCAGGGAGTAGTCGCCGCGCCAGCGTGCCTTGACGTGCACGCTGCGGCGGCCGCGCTCTTCGTTCCAGCTCAACAGGGCGTCGACAAAGGTAGTACCCGACAGGCGCGCCTCGCTCAGGCTGAGAATCGGGAGGGTAGTAAAGGTGGCTGCGGCGCGGGTCACCGTGTCGCCGTCGAGCACCCAGGCCAGGCGGTAGGTGCGTCCGGCCGTCACCTGCGGGAAGCGGGCTTTGCCGCGGGCCTGCCGCTCGCCGTCCACGTAGAGCTGCGCGCCCTCGGGGGCTCCGGCGGCGGTGATAGCGGCCTTGTAGTCGCGGCCCCATACGCTCTCGTCCACGGTGAAGAGGCTGGTGGCACCGCCCTGTCCGCGGCCCTGTTCGCGGAAACCGCTGCGACCGTCCAGGGTAAACTCCTGCAGAGTGGCCTGCACGGCGGGCAGGGGCTCGCGGCCGCCCGGGTTGGCCGGCTCATTGCGGAGCTCGGTACCACCGAAGTGGGTCACGATGCGCCCCTTGCGGTCTACGAGCAGGAAGCGCTCGTTTTCGGTGGCCGTGGCTCTGAGTTCGTTGTACGTACCGACGATGTAGGAGCCGCGGCGCACGTTGAGCAGGAGGTTTTGCGAGGACTTGCAGCAGATGATCAGGCCGCGCTCTCCGGCATAGATGTGCCAGCGCGACATCTCGCCGTGGTCGGACTGCGACAGGCGTACGTAGCGCCGCGTGGTGGTGCGGAGGCCGTCGTAGGTCAGGTAGCGCCGGCTATCGGCATGGCGGATGGTGAAGAACCCGTCGGCCTCCTGCGTCAGGGTCCAGTAGCTGCGGTCCGCCTGGGGCGGCGCGCAGGTGATTTCCTCGGCATTGGCAGGTGCGGGGCATACGGCCAGTTGCGGGAAAGCCAGGGGTACGAGGCGGTATGCAATCAGGAGTTAGGAATTAGGCATTGGCATGCAAGGTGAGCGGAATAGAGCATGCTTTAATTCCCGAGCCGCCGCCCGTAATATACAATTACGGTGTGCAGCGTGGAAACGGAGAATTTCGCCAACCGATTCATTTTTTTTCTGAACGCGGATTGAACGGATGAAACGGATTTTCGCCGTTCCGGCGTCCTGTTTGGAATTCTGTCGGAGCGACTTACGCCTTTTTATATTGGGTTTCGGCAATTCTATGTCCGGCTCCGTCGTTCCTGTGTCCGACTTGGCCGTCGTGTCACGGGCG
>SFCP01000165.1 GCA_004558535.1 Bacteroidales bacterium
CCCCGGCAACCCGCGCTCCATGGCGTGCTTCGCCGTGGGGACGGGCACGCGGCCCGGCTCCGCCCCAACTACTTGGCGAGGGAAGCGGGAAGGGCCGCACGAATGGCTTCATACCTCGCCTCCGCCTCTTTCCCAGGCAGCCCCGCCTGCACCGCCACGGCGATGACATCGGCCGGCGTAGGCTCGATCCGGTCATGGATGGACGTGGTGCGGAAGCCGTTGATGCCATCGCTGGGCAGCAGGTCGTAGGCCGGCGCAAAATGCCACGTCCCGTCGCGCCAGATAAAGGCAAAGTTTTTGGCGTGGTCGTCTTTGTTGCCAATCAGAAAGTTGAATGCCATCAGACTAAACACCTTCCACATCTCCGTCACACTATGCGTCAGCGCGGCACATACCTGGAAAATGTGGTTGTAGTCTATGCTGGGCAAACGATAATCGGCCCCGAGGAGCCCGGCCACGCTCACGACATGCAGTTTCCGGCCCTCGGCCCGATCGAAACGCTCCACGCCGAAATACTTGCCCTCGAACAGGCGCGTCGCCGGCATCTCGATGCCGCACTGTCGGGCCAACTGCGAATACCGGTACTCCTCTACGCCGATGCCCTTCGGGTCCCGCTTTGCGCGAAACTTGACCAGCCACTCCCTACCCTCGAAATGCGTGAAAATCTTCGGCCGGGCACCACCGGGAGAACCGCCCCGGGACTGAAATTCCTCGATACCCCGGCCCGTGTAGTCCTCGCTGTCCAAAATCTTCTCGGCTTCGAGCGCCAGCCTCTCGAAGTCGGCATAGTCCTGCTGCGTCACTACGCTCCGGTCCGGACGGAATTCCAATGCGCCACGCCCGGTCGAGCCGACCAACGCAAGGCGGTCAAGCAGGGTCAAGGCACCCGGCTGGATGCCGTTCTGCCGCAAATACCGGTCCAGGACCAGCAGGCCCCAACCATCGGGCAGGCAATCGTCGAACACCCCGAAGCCGCCCTCGAACGGACGGGGCTTGGCTATAAAGACCCCCGTGCGCAGGGGCAACTCGAACGGAGATATGGAAAACCCCGCGTGCAGCCATTCCGGCGAATACGTAAATGCGCACAACCCCTCAACCGTCAACGCCAACCGGCCGACCAACCGGTCGGCACACAGGACCTCTATCTGCTGAATGCTACTCATGCTTCCTCCCCCGCTTGCGCGTCACTTTTCCCTCGTTGAGCACGTCCTCGAGCGTCCGGTACTGCCGCTGCGCGAAGAGCGCGTCGAAGTCGGACAGCGCATTGAGGGCAAAACCGACCTGGAGCAAGCCGCGCAGGGAGATCTCCCCCGTCTGTTCAAACCGGCGGTAGGTGGCAAACTTTACCCCGGCCTTGGCGGCCATGCCCTCCTGCGTCAGGTCCAGTTCCAGCCTACGGGCCTTGACCCGGGCCGCCACCTGCAAAGCGACTTCGCGGGGCGTGTAGATATTAATGGCTATCATATTGTTTGTACCCTCCTGTTTTTAGTATCAACAAACTATATATTATTTATTGCAAAGGTAAGGATTTCTGCGCAAACCGCCGGCATCTTCGGCCGGGAAGTTTGTCCGTGGCCGGAAATATCGTTTATCTTTAGCGGGCGGCCGGTGGAGATTACAGCGGGGAGGAAGGCGGGAGGCTTACTCTTACCCTGTGTCAGTTATGACTGAAAAACCGGTATAACTCCATTGCGCTGTGCCAGCAGAAAAGACAAACCTTGTCCTCTACGACAAGGAACACTTCCTCCGTGACAAGAAACCCTTCCTCCGTGACAGTGATGTTGTATAGATTTCCGTTCTTGAGGTGGACACATTTACTATGTACCTCTACCCATAAAATGGTTTATTCCTGTTTATCGCCTTGCAGAGGATGGATGCCTTCTGTAAGAAGGTGGTGGCAGGCTTTCGGTTTGGGCGTTAAGAGCTTGCTCTTATAAGACCAAAGCGGAAGCCTGACAGCAGGGCGCAGCCCCATCCTCTGCAAGGGGTTTTTCTGGTTTTTGTCTTCTCCAACAGACACAAGGCAAGAGGGCTCCCGGTTCTTTTTTCTCCCCTCCCTTTCAGGGGAGGGGGCGGGGGAGAGGCTCCAGCCTCCTTGGCCGTCCGCGAAATGTTAAATCGCGGAAAGGCGGATTTGGATTTTGCCGAAAAATGTATTATCTTTGCATTGGGCAAAGGAGGAAACCACGCGCTGCTGCGGGCTTTCTCCTTTTTTTCGGCCCTTTTCGAGGGTCGCAAGGGG
>SFCP01000166.1 GCA_004558535.1 Bacteroidales bacterium
GAGCCTTTATATGCCGTACCGTTTGAATGGCGGCACTTTTAAGGGCACAGTAAATCTTCACACAGATAGCAGTATATTTGCTGAAGATAAACCGGAAGGCAACCCCAATATTGCTTTGGGATTGGATAAATGCTTTGGCTACAGCGCAGTTGTTACGCCTGGCGGCACCTTTACCGGTCCCAATGCTTACACTGGTGTTTTGGAAAAGTTTACCGAACCTCACTATGAATATTATGAAATGTGGTTGAAGGGCAGTGCTTCCAACCCCGTCAAAATCATCCCCAACGCATGGGGCATGAAGTCCGTCACGCTGGACACCAACGTGATCGACTACGCCAAGGACTGGTATGGCGCGGCTGTGGAGATTACCAATGGAAGCCTTTGGCGGACGAACTGAGGCACGCAGGCTACAGCTACGACGCCAAGTGCGAGCGCTATGTTCCTGGCGCTACCTCTACCCCCACCAACTTTATTCTCGACGGCACCGAATACTACACCTATACCTTTCTCAAGGGCGCAGACCCGACGCTCTATTCCTTTGCCCTGCACCTGAATCTGAAAAAGGGCACCAGCAACGTCGGCATCGTGAGCAACGAGCATATCGTCAGGCTGCTGGTGAGCGAAGCGCCTCCCGCGCCCCCCGCACCCGTGGCGCACAGCATCACGGTCCCGAACGGCAGAGGCACGGCAAATCCCACCTCGGCAATGGCTGGGGAAACCGTTACCGTAACGGCGAAAGATGACACCGCCAACAACATGATGTTCACCCAGTGGTATACGGATACCCCCGGCGTGACCTTTGCAAATGCGACCCAGCAGGAAACAACCTTTGTTATGCCGGACTGTGATGTGAAGGTGAACCCCGGATTCCAGCAGGTTTCGTTCACCAAGCAGCCTGTCCCCCAGATTTCCTTGGAGAAGGGCTATGGCGGCAAAACGAGCTTCGCATTCAGTTGGGATATTAGCAAATGGGAGCTGGTGGATACTGCGACCAACCAGACCGTAAGCAGTGACAATACTCCGGTTAAGGCAGGAAAACTGACGGATGTGACAATCCCTGCGAATACGGATCTCGGAAATAAGACTTACCGAATCGTTGTCACGACCGCGAACGGAGAGCAGTTCAAGAGCAATGACTTTATCGTCACTTGGTTCGAGAAAATGCCCGCTCCGCTGGTGGAGTTCAGCATTCCCAGCGATACAAAATTCATCGGAGAGATGACAGTGAATGTGGGCTGCCCCTCCACCCTCGAAACTGGCGGCGCCAGCCCCTTTAAGACGTACTATACGACCAATGGGGTCGATCCCAAAGATGCCAACTCGAGCGATATTGAAAGCCACTATGGCTACACAGATGTGACGCTGACCAAAACCACCCACTTCATGGCGCGCACGATCTTGGAGGGTGAAGGCGGCAACGAGGATACATGGGGTGAGCTTTGCAAAGCCACCTACACGATGATCGATAAACTGGACGCGCCGACCGTAACGCCTACGAGCTGTAGCTATAGCGGCAGTCTCCCGATTATCGTTACGATTCAGGATGTTTATAATGCAGAGATCGATTATTCTGTAAAGCAACATGATGGATATCAGTCAGGCGGCGATGAACCCGGCCCGATGCTGGAAACCGGGCTTCCGGATACCTTCTGCGGAACGACCACATTTAGTGCGAAAGCCATCGTGTATAAAGACGGCGGCGGAGCATGGGAATCCGATGAGGTTACCTATACCTATACCCGCGAGTATTGGGCAAATATTTCCAATGCAACGATCAGCGGCAAGGTCAATGAGGCTATCGCCGCTACCGATGTAACCATCACTCTGGACGGCGAGAAGTTTAAGGACGTTGCAGTGGGTGATGATGTTTCCGGTTGGTTCAACCTGCCCGCAGGTCTGACCGCCAAAGTTAAGGAGCAAACCAGCTATTCCAGGGAATTGGTTATCACCATCAGCGGTACTCCCACGGCGACCTCCGCTGCTGCCATCACCGTTACCATCCCCAAGGATAAGCTGCTTGCAAACGGCACCGTCGATCTGACTGTCCTTTCCAACCCCAAGGCAGTCTACAACATCGGCACGGATGCAGCTCATACCCACGACTACGCCGGGCAGCCGTACCTGTATCTGGACCCCGGCAATCACTATCAGGAGTGCACGGCAGGCGACGGCTACAACATTCTGGCTCATGTGTTCACGCCTTGGACGGATAACGGAAACGGCACACACAGCCGCCACTGCACCGTCTGCAAGATGACGGACGGCTCCACCTACACCGAAACCGCAAACCACAACTGGCAGTGGGTGGTAGACAACGCGGCAACCCCCAATGCACCGGGCAAGCAGCATGAGGAGTGCGTTGACTGCCACGCGAAGCGCAGCGAGAACACCGAGATCCCCATGCTGACCAGCATCATGGTGGAGCACCTGACCGCAAGCCCGTCAAGGACGACGCTGCGGCGGAGGCCACCACCACCGACAGCACCTATTATGTGGCGAACACCGAGTGGACGGCAGCGGACGGCACGCCCCTTGCCATCGGCGACAAGTTCCAGCCCGGCACGGTCTACACTGCGAAGATCACGCTGGAGACCACTGGCGCAGGCGTATTCTCCTTCAATTCCACCTATAACACCATCGAGGGCAAGACGGCCACGGTCACTCCCGAGCTGACCGGCATCGCCCACGCGGACAGCGTGGTGCTGACCTACACCTTCGATAAGACCGCTGGCGGCTATCACCCCGGTACTGGCACCGGCACCGGTGTCACCACCTATCCCATCACTGTGAAGAGCGCCAAGAACGGCGATGTGACCGCGAGCCACAAGACTGCCTCTAAGGGCGCACTCGTCACCCTGACGGTCGATCCCGACAAGGGCTATGTGCTCGATACCCTCACCGTTCTGGACGGCAAGGACAAGGAGATCAAGCTGACCGAGAAGAACGGCAAGTACACCTTCACCATGCCCGCCAGCAAGGTCACCGTGGAGGCCACGTTCAAGGCTTCTGCCCCCACCGGCAAGAATCCCTTCATCGACGTGCCCGCAGGCTCCTACTATGAGGACGCCGTGATCTGGGCCGTGGACAA
>SFCP01000047.1 GCA_004558535.1 Bacteroidales bacterium
GCGGCATCTTTGGGGTAAATGCCCGGCCGCTGCTGCCGGCCTCGGGGCAAATGTACGAATTTTCTTTTAATAGAAACTTCTTTTAATTAGGAATTAGGAGTTAGGAATTAGGAATTAAGCCGTCCGGCGGAAGTCTCAGCCGAAAGCTTAATCCGAATGGTAATTGCATATTTGCGGCGGCTCGGCCATTCAAGCAAGCTTTATGGCTCTCGCCTTGCACGCTAATTCCTAATTCCTAACTCCTAATTCCTAATTCCCCAACGGCGCGGGCTGAAATGTTAAAGGGGAATTGGGCCGATTTGCTTTTCGCTGAAAAATGTTGTATATTTGCAGTAGCAAGACCGAGGACTTCCCGCTAACGCAGGGCTTCCTCGGTCTTTTTTTGCCCCGAATGGCCGAAAAACGAGGCCGTAGAGGGGGTCACTACCTGCCGGATAGTTTTTTCCAAGTGCTTGGTAGTTTTTTCCAAGTGCCGGATAGTTTTTTTCAAGTGCTTTGTAGTTTCTCGGAAGCAGCCGGCAGAATGTAAAGGGAAGTTATAAATGTTAAAGTTGAGGGCCTTGGAAGTCCGTTTTTTCGGGTCGTCACGGCCTGAGCTGGCGGTGCTGAGGAGGCTGAAAGGCCAAGGGCGGATGGCGCCGGGCAGGCCGTTCGGGACGATTGGGCAGGCGGCGGCCTCCATCCTCCTGTGCGGAAAATATGGCTTTCGCCCTGCGCGGAATTTCTGCTGTTTCCTGTCAAACTCCTCATTCCCATGGGACTTTTCCTCGCACTTTGCTGAAAAAAATGTACCTTTGCAGGCAAATTTTCAGCGTACATGAAGAAACTTTACATAGAGACCTACGGCTGCCAGATGAACGTGGCCGACAGCGAAGTGGTCGCCGCCGTGATGCGCATGGCCGGCTACGAAGCCTGCGACTCGCTCGATGAGGCCGATGCCGTATTCCTCAATACCTGCTCCGTGCGCGACAATGCCGAGCAGAAGATTATCCACCGCCTGGAGGCCCTCCACGCCCTGCGCCGCAAGGGTCGCCGGCTGATTATCGGCGTGTTGGGCTGTATGGCCGAGCGCGTACGCGACGGTCTGCTCCACGAGCATCATGCCGACCTCGTGGCCGGTCCCGACGCCTACCTCACCCTGCCCGACCTGGTGGCCCAGGCCGAGATGGGCAGCAAGGCTATCAATATCGAACTGAGCACCACGGAGACCTATCGCGACATCGTGCCCGAGCGTGTCTGTGGCAGCCGCCTCTCGGGCTTTGTCAGCATCATGCGCGGGTGCAACAATTTCTGCCACTACTGCATCGTGCCCTACACCCGGGGCCGCGAGCGCAGCCGCGATCTGACTTCCATCCTGGCCGAAGTGCGCGACCTCGAAGCGCGCGGCTACAAGGAGGTGACCCTGCTGGGACAGAACGTCAACAGCTACTGCTTCACCGATGCCGAGGGACACACCGTTGCCTTTCCCGAGCTGCTGCGCACCGTGGCCCGCGCCGTGCCCGCCATGCGGGTGCGCTTCACCACCAGCCATCCCAAGGACATGAGCGACGAGACGCTCCACGTCATCGCCGAGGAGCCCAACGTATGCCGCCACATCCACCTGCCGGTGCAGAGCGGAAGCGACAGTGTGCTGCGCCGCATGAACCGGAAATACACACGGCAATGGTACTTGGACCGCGTGGCCGCCATTCGCCGCATCGTGCCCGACTGCGGACTCAGCACCGACATCTTTGCCGGCTATTGCGGTGAGACGGAGGAGGATCACCAACTCTCGCTCTCGCTGATGCGCGAGTGTGGCTACGACAGCGCATTCATGTTCAAATACTCCGAGCGACCGGGCACCTTTGCCTCGAAGAATTTCCCCGACGACGTCCCCGAGGAGGTCAAGGTGCGCCGCCTCGAAGAACTGATTGCCCTGCAAAACGAACTCTCCGCCGAGGCCAACCGCCGGTGTGTCGGACGCGAGTACGACATCCTTGTGGAGGGCGTCAGCAAGCGCTCGCGCGAACAGCTTTTCGGCCGTACGGAGCAAAACAAAGTCGTCATCTTCGACCGCGCCGGCCATCACATCGGCCAGACCCTCCGCGTACGCATCACCGACTCCTCCTCCGCTACGCTCAAGGGCGAGGTGGTGGCCGGGAATTAGTCTATACAAAACATCCCCGATATGAAGCAATTTTTCCTCTGCGCAAAGGTGGCCCTCGTGGCCTTGCTGCTTTGCGCTGTCGAGGGGCGTGCCGTCGACCGGCCCGTCACCCTCTACGGCTACCTGTACTATTCCGACGCCTGGACCGACACCGGCGCGCCCGTGCCCTACTACGGCTTCTACAGCATCACCACCGGAGCGGGCAATGTGCTGCAGCCCTGCGCGCCCTCGGTCGGCCAGTACCAGATGGTGAGCAACAGCGGCGCCTATGTCAAGGGTAAATTCTACGCCCTCGACATCGTGGGCAGCTACCTGCGCTACAAGACCACCGTGCGTGTATACGACACCCGTACCTGGACCGAAGAGAAAAGTTTTGATTTGGGCGAGATGCAGGACGAGACCATTGCGTCCGACCTGGCCTACGACCCCGTCGCCGATGTCCTCTATGCAGCCACGCGCCCCTTTGGCAACACCGAGCAGGGATGGCTTGCCACGGTCGACACCTCGACCGGCGCCTTCACCCGCCTGTGCGCCTCGCGCTACTACAGCGTGCTGGCTTCCGACGCCAAGGGACAGCTGTGGGGCCTGAGCCGCGACGGTCACCTCTACAAGGTAGGCAAGGATGGCTCGGACGTGAAAATCGGCGAGACAGGCTACGTGCCCAACGACCTGCCGCAGTCCGGCACCATCGATTTCCGCAGTGGCAAACTCTACTGGGCTTTCAAGGGTTTCCTGGCCACCGACCGCTACAAGGAAGACTCCTACAGCTACATCCTCGAGGTGGACCTCGCTACGGCCAAGGCTACCCCCGTGGTCACCTTCGACCGGCAGGAGCAGCTCACCGCCTTTGACATCCTCCGCGCCCACCCCTCCGCGCCCGACAATGTGGAGGACCTGGCCCTCACACCGACCGCACCGGGCGCACTGACGGCCCAATTGACCTTCACCGTGCCCACACTGACCTACGCCCAGGAGACCCTGACGGGCGACATCACGGCCCGCATCACGCTGGACGGCACCGAGCTGGAACCGATGACCCTGCAGCCCGGCCAAAAGGTGAGCCTGCCCGTCACGGTGAGCACCTACGGCAATCATTCGGCCACCCTCGTCCTGACAAGCGGCAGCCACGACGGCGTGGAAGCCTTGACCACCGGTTTCTTCGGCGCTGATACGCCACGATCCGTGACCGGACTCACCTTTACGACAGACGCAGTGCGCGCCACAGCCACCCTCACATGGACCGCCCCCACCACCGGCGTGAACGGCGGCTACATCGATGCCGACAACCTGCGCTATACGATTTACCGCGTGCCCGCCGTGGGCGCACAGACCGTCGTGGTGGACGGCGAAGCCCTGCCCGACGCCCGCTTCACCGAAACCATTGACTCGGAGATGCAGTATATGGCCTACCGCGTGGTCGTGGCATCGGGCGAAAACCAGAGCGAGGCCGTCACCTCCAACTGGTTGATAGCCGGTGCGCCCCGCGAGTTGCCCTACATCGAGACTTTCGAATCCGAGAAAGCCTTTAACGCCTACACCGTCATCGATGCAAACGGCGACGCGCCCACCATAGACGAGGATTTCTACAAGCCGCAATGGAAGTTTGACCCGCAATTCTACTGCGCCTTTTACTATACGAGCATCCAGGGCGTACAGGCCGACGACTGGCTCATCACGCCGGCCTTCCAATTCAGCACCGACAGCATCTACCGCCTCAGTTTCCAGGCCTATGGCTACTATGGTTACGAGAACGACCTGCACGTGACCATCGGACCGGGATATGACGTGGCGGGACAGGAACGTGTGATCTGCGACAAGCCCTTCTTTGCTTCGCAGACCGAACCTGTGGAGTACCACATCGACTTCATCCCCACCGAAACCGACCGCTACATCGGATTTCACGTCACCACGCCCGCCGGCGAACACACCAGCATCGACAATATCTACCTGCGGCGCTGGTCCTCGGTCGACGTGCCCGCCACTCCCGCCGTGGGCACCTGCCTGCCGGCGGAGGAGGACGACAACGCGCTCTGCATCGGTTTCCGCCTGCCCACGCTGACGGCCGGCGGCAAGCCTTTGGCAGCGCCCATCGTGGCAGCCATCTATCGCGATGGCGAGGAAATGGCCGTCTTTGCCGACGCAGCGCCCGGCGACAGCCTGACGTGGGTGGACCATGCGCCCGTAGCCGGACTCAACACCTATAATATTACAGTGAGCAACGAGGTGGGGCCCGGCATTCCCCTCGAACTGAGCTACGACCTGACCGAGGGCGTGCCCGGCAGCGTAGGCAGTTTCACCGCCGTGCGCGATAGCATGAACAACGTCCTGCTGACGTGGCAGGCTCCCGCCGCCGGCACCGACGCTGACGGACATACCATCCGCCCCGAGCGCCTCCGTTACAACCTGCAGCGCATCACGGGCGACACCTACACCACCATTGCCGAGGGCATCGCCGAGACGAGCTTCACCGACCAAGCTGCGGCCGCCGACCTCGCCAGTCAGCAGGGTCTGGTGCGCTATGCTGTCACCCCCTTCTCAACCGGTGGCGCGGGCGTGCAGACTTTCACCACTCCCATCGTTGTCGGAAAATCCTATACCCTGCCCTATCGCGAGACTTGGCCGGGGCAGGCCGCCGAGACGCAACCCTGGCGCTCCGAAGGCTCCTCCGGTTCGTGGAGCGTGGTCAGCACGGGCTACGATCCCTTTACCATAGGACAGGACGGACCCGGACTGCTCAACTTCAGCGGAGATGATTACTACCACCAGGCCGCTGCGGGCAGCTACATCAGCCCCTACATCGACCTGAGCCGCTGTGTCGAGCCCTTCCTCAGCTTCTACCTCTACACGGCGCCCACTTACGACGACGGTACCTACCTCACCGTGGCTGTCGAAGTGGCCGAGACGGGCGAGCGCATGAGCTTCCCCGCCGTCTATAAGCCCTATGGCGAAACGGCCGGCTGGCACGAGTACCTCCTCTCGCTCAACGAATGGCAGGGACAGGACGCCGTGGCCATCGTCTTCTCGGCTTATGTGCCCCAGGCCGATGGCAATACCATCCACATCGACAACGTGCGCGTCGACGCCCTGGAAACGGGCATCCATGCCGCCACCGGCAGCTCCGCCAACGTGCGTATTTCCGCCCGCGGACCGGAAATCTCCGTCCATGCCGCCGCCGGTACCCCCGTTGTGCTCTTCACGACCGACGGCCGCCCTGCCGCCCGCGCCTGTACCGACGCTACGGGCAACTGCACCCTGCGTGTGCAGCCCGGTGTCTACGTGGTGCGCGCCGCCGGAGCCGTGCGAAAGGTCCTGGTGGGAAAATAGCGAAGCGCGTCGCTGACATAGACGAAAATAATCGGCTGGCAGTATTTGCTGTCAGCCGATATTTCATTATGAAAAACCACCATTTCATTGTGAAAAGCAGTGGCGGGTACGCGCATTGGCCGGCCAAAGGCAAATACGTCTTGGAAAAATTTGGCAAAGTCGTTTCTTTTCCCTTTCTTTGCACTGCTAAAAGGCACTTGGGTGCCTCCTGTTTCCGTCTAACTGCTAAGAAAAAACCTACATTCAAACCATGGTCGCCTTTATCGTCGCCGTATTTATCCTGGGTTACCTCTGTATTGCCCTGGAAAGTGTGTTCAAGATCAACAAAGCCGCCCCGGCCTTGCTCATGTGTGTGCTCTGCTGGGTCCTGTACATGTTTGACGCCGGCCACTTCCTGAATTTGTTTCACGGTGAGGAGTTTCAGGCGTTCCTGGCCGGCACGCACAACCCCGAGAGTGCCGAGCAGAATTTCGTAAGCCGCATCCTGCTGGAGCACATGGGCGACACGTGCGAAATCCTGTTCTTCCTGATGGGCGCCATGACGATTGTAGAGATTGTCGATGCCAACGGTGGTTTCAACTTTGTGCGCGACACCCTGCAGACTACCAGCAAGCGGAAGCTGCTGTGGCGTATTACGTTCATGACGTTCGTGCTTTCCGCCCTGCTCGACAACCTGACGACGAGTATCGTGATGGTGATGGTGCTGCGCAAGTTGGTCAACGACAAGAACGACCGCATGCTCTACGCCGGTATGATAATCATAGCGGCCAATTCGGGCGGTGCATTTTCGCCCATCGGCGACGTGACCACCATCATGCTGTGGATACGCGGCATGATCACGACGCAGGGCGTGATTACCGAGGTCTTCCTGCCCTCGCTCGTGTCGGTGGTAATCCCTGTCCTTATCCTGCAGTTCCGCCTCAAGGGCGACCTGCCGCGCCCCGTCGTGGCCAAGAGCGGGGATGCCCTGCATTTTTCCAAGGCAGAGCGCGACATTGTGTTCTTCCTCGGCGTCGGTGGCTTGGTCTTCGTACCTATCTTCCGCCTCCTGACGGGATTGCCGCCCTTTATGGGCATCCTGTTGGTACTGGGCCTGCTGTGGATGACCACGGAAGTATTCTACCGCAATAAAAACGTGGACCATTCGATGCAGCGCCGCGTCACGCATTTGCTGACCCGCATCGACATGAGCACCATCCTCTTCTTCCTCGGCATCCTGATGGCTGTCGCTTCGCTCCAGGAAACGGGTGTGCTGACGGCTTTCGGCAAGACGCTCAACGATGTCTCGGGTGGCAACCACTACCTCGTCACCGGTGTCATCGGTGCCGTGTCGAGTATCGTTGACAACGTGCCTCTGGTGGCCGGCTGCATGGGTATGTACGAGATAGCGCCTGCGGGTGATTTCGCTGTCGACGGTATGTTCTGGCAATTGCTGGCCTACTGCGCCGGCGTCGGAGGTTCGATGCTCATCATCGGCAGCGCGGCCGGCGTAGTCGTGATGGGATTGGAGAAAATCTCGTTCGGCTGGTACCTGAAGCACATCTCGTGGATCGCCTTGGCGGGCTATCTGGCCGGTATCGCTTGGTACGCGCTCGAAGAATTGATAGGAATGTAATTTAACCCTTATAATATAGAAAAAGATGAAGAGAATTATTTTCAGCATAGTAATGCTGCTTTCAGTACTCGGCACACAGACGGCCTCAGCGTTTAGTTTCGATTGGGGTGTGACCGGCGGTTTGAACTTGACGAAGTTGAAGATCGACGGTTCGCACAGCCGCTTGCTCGATTCCGAGAACCGCGCCGGATGGTTCATCGGTCCGAAAGTCAATGTGGGCTTGATAGCCGGCTTTGGCTTGGACGGCGCGCTGCTTTACTCCCAGGTAAAGTACAACATGACCTACACGGACGAAGGTATGGCCAACTTCGAGGTGTCCGAGTCCGAGACGATGCGCTCCATCGCCATTCCCATTAACCTCAAGTACAGCATCGGACTGGGCAAAGTAGCCAATGTCTACGTGGCCACCGGTCCGCAGTTTGACTTCAACGTCGGCAACAAGACCAGCGAAACCTATGCCGGTACGTTCAAGCGCGACAACATGACCACAACATGGAACGTAGGCGCCGGCGTGAAGCTCCTGGGCCACCTTGATGTCGGACTGGGCTACAACATCGCCTTGAACCATTCCGCCGAACGCCTGATTGGCACCACCGTTGGCGACACGTTCATCGGCAAACGCAACGACTGCAAGGCCAACACCTTTAAGGTGCAACTTACTTACTATTTCTAAACCATTACACAAGGAAAGGAAACAACATGATACGACTGAATTGTTTTTTCAAAGCCGACGAGGGAAAGTATGACGACGCCCTCGAGGCCGCTATCGCACTGACGGCCGAGACCCAGCTCAATGACGAGGGCTGCGTGGCCTACGATGTGTTTGAAAGTGCTACCCGCGGCGAAGTATTCATGATTTGCGAGACGTGGGAAAGCGCCGAGGCACTGAAGGCCCACTCCGAGAGCGATCACTTCAAGGAGTACGTAGCTGCCATGCAGGCCTGCGGCACACTCAAGGTGGAGCAATTCGAGATGTAACTCCCGGCTATTTTCCCCTACATGGCGGACCGCCGATTTATGGCAAGGCCCGGTTGACCGTTTCGGGCCAATCGGGCCTTGCCTGTGCTATGTGGGAGCAACGCCCTCCCCCACCCTCGCTTCTGCGGCCTGCATCCTCGCTTTTCCGACCTGCATGCTCGTTTCTGCGACCTGCATCCTCGCTTCTGCGACTTACATTCTCGTTTCTTTAGACTTACAAAAGACCGACTACTATGCTGACTACACTGATTATCCTGCTTATATCCGCCCTGTTGTTTGTCACGGGCAAATTTCGCTCCGACCTGGTGGCCGTCTGCACCGCACTTTCGTTGGTGCTTTTCGGCGTTCTGACGCCCGAGGAAGCCCTGGCCGGTTTCTCCAATCCCATTGTGATCATGATGGCCGGCCTGTTCGTGGTGGGCGGCGGCATCTTCACCACCGGTTTGGCCAAGCGGGTGGGCGGCAGCATCCTGCGGCTGGCCGGCGGCGGCGAGACGCGGCTGCTGGTATGGCTCATGCTGGCCACCGCGCTGGTCGGTGCGTTCGTCAGCAATACGGGTACGGTGGCCCTGATGCTCCCCATTGTGGTCAGCATGGCCCGCGGTGCCGGTCTCTCCATCTCGCGTTTTCTCATGCCCTTGGCTTTTGCCGGCAGTTTGGGCGGTATGCTCACGCTGATTGGTACGCCGCCCAACCTCATCGTGCGTGACGCGCTCGCCGCGGCTGGTTACGCGGCCCCATCGTTCTTCACGTTCACCCCCGTGGGCATTGTGTGCGTAGCGGTGGGCATCCTGTGTCTGATACCCTTGAGCCGCCGCTTCCTGACGGGCCGGGGGAAGGAACAGACGCAGCGCCGGCATCAAAAGTCGCTGGAGGATTTGGCCGAAGAGTACCGATTGAACGAGGGATTGAGCCGCCTGCGCGTACAGGTCGGCACGCCGGTGTGCGGAAAGAGCATTCGCGAGCTCGAAGTCCGCAGTCGCTACGGCGTGACCGTCATCGAGGTGCGACGCACGCACGATGCCGCCGGCTCACAACTGCTGCGGCAGGTCACACAGTATACTCCCGCCGACGTAACCCTTGCCCCCGGCGATGTGCTCTACGTCACCGGCAGCCGCGAAGCCATATCCTTGCTCGCATCCGAGCAGCAGTTGCAACTGTTGCGTGGTGGCGGGAAGCGGCGGCGCCTGCAGTTCTACGACGTAGGCATGGCCGAAATCCTGTTGACCTCCACGGCCGGCGTGGTAGGCCGTCGCGTGGCCGATGCCGACTTCCGCAGCCGTTTCGGACTGAGTGTGCTGGGCGTGCGGCGTCACAACGATTACCTGCTGAGCGACCTCGGCGAAGTACGTCTGCACAGCGGCGACGTGGTGCTTGTGCAGGGACCGTGGGAGAACATCTCGCGCCTCGCAGATGCCGGCGACGATTGGGTGGTGATGGGTCAGCCGCTCGAACAGGCTGCCCGCGTCACCCTGGACTACAAGGCGCCCGTGGCTGCCCTGATTATGCTGCTCATGGTGGCCGCGATGGCTTTCGATTTCATCCCTGTGGCTGCCGTTACAGCCGTCATGCTGGCCGCTGTGGCCATGGTGCTGACGGGCTGTGTGCGGGGCGTCGAGGGCGCCTACAAGACGATAAATTGGGAGAGCATTGTGCTCTTTGCCTCCATGCTGCCTATGTCTACGGCTTTGCAGAAGACGGGTGCCTCCGACCTGATTTCCCGAAATTTAGTGGCTGTGGTGGGCGACGGCGGGCCTTATCTGTTGCTGGCAGCCGTATATCTGGCCACCTCGCTCCTGACTTTTTTCATCTCGAACACGGTCACGGCTGTCCTGATGGCTCCCATCGCTTTGTCGGCGGCAGCGGCGCAGGGCGTCAGTGCCGTCCCGTTTCTCATGGCGGTGACAGTGGCGGCCAGTGCGTGCTTTGCCTCGCCCTTTTCCACGCCGCCCAACGCGCTGGTCATGTCGGCAGGCAGTTATACCCCCGTGGATTATCTGAAGGTGGGCCTGCCGCTGCAGCTTGTCATGGCCGTGGTGATGATTGTCGTGCTGCCGCTGCTCTTCCCCTTTGCCGGATAGTGCATTCACGGGCAGGAAAAAAGTGGCGGCAGCCTGTTCAGCGGTTGTTGCGTGGGAAGTGCTGTAAAATCTGTTCGCGGAGGAAGCGTTGATCCAAGTGGGTATAGATTTCCGTCGTCGCGATGCTCTCGTGCCCCAGCATCATCTGTATGGCTCGCAGGTTGGCGCCGCCCTCCAGAAGGTGGGTGGCAAAGGTGTGGCGGAAGGTGTGTGGACTGATCTCCTTGGTGATGCCGGCGCGCAGGGCGTAGACTTTCAGGTTGTGGAAGACCGTGATGCGCGAGAGGTGGCTACGGCGTCGGAAACTCAGGAAGACGTAGTCCTCCTCGCCCGGTTTGGGGTTGATGTCGGCTCGGTCGGCCAGCCAAAGTCGCAGTTCGTGGGCCGTGGCGTCGGCCAGGGGGACCAGGCGTTGCTTGTTGCCTTTGCCGCAGACGCGCAGGTAGCCCTCGTCGAGGAAGAGGTCGCTCAGGCCCATTTGGCAGAGTTCGCTGACGCGCAGCCCGCAGCCATAGAGCACCTCGATGATGGCACGGTCGCGCCTTTCCTCGGGCATGCTCAGGTCGAGGCTCCCCTCGATGGCCTCGATTTCTTCGAGCGAGAGCACGGCGGGCAGGTGTTTCCCTATCTTGGGCGATTCAAGGAGCTCGGTGGGGTCGTTTTCCAGGTAGCCGTCGATGACAAGGAAGCGGTAGAAACTGCGCACGCCGCTCAGGATGCGCGCTACGCTGCGGGGGGCTATGCCTGTGTCGGTCATGGCGGCGGCGAAGCGGTGCAGGTCGGGCAGGCTGACGGCTTCGGGGCGCAGGCTGACGTCGTGCAGGTAGTTCAGAAAGAGGCGCACGTCGTGGGCGTAGGCTTCGCGGGTATTGTCGGCGAGGCCCTGTTCCAATGTGATGTAGTTCAGGTAGCGTTCGAGCACTTTTCAGTAGGATTTATGGGCTTTGCAGGGGTCGCTTCAGCGTCCCTCGTCCACCCGTTCGCCGCCGCTGTCCAGCCCCGGCTCGTTGGGCGTTTTCTCGGACTCGTCCTCAGTGTCGGCCAGGCGGATGTCGACGATGCGCGTGATGCCCGTGCGGCCGAAATACGGGGACAGCAATTCCGCGAAGACGTACACGCGGCGTCCTAACAGTTCGGGCCGCAGCCGCAGGTTCCAGTCTGTGCGAAACGAGCTGCCTGCTTCGAGCTTCACGGGCAGGATTTGGTCGTACTCTTGGGTGCCCGGGTCGTCGGCCAGGACTAAGTTGGTATTGTTCTTGTCGGTCGGGACGCCCGGCATAAAGGACGAAATCGACGTGCTGGATATGTAGCCCACGATGTAGCCGCAGACGACGATGTCTTCCCCGCCCTCCAGCGCCAGCGCTTCGGCCACGCTGAGGGTGTCCGTCGGTATATTCGTTGCCGTCTCGCCGTCGGTGGCGCCGGTGGAGTCGGCATCGCTGTCTACCTCCAGTTTACTGCAGCCCGTCGTGGCAAGGCAGAGCAGCAGGAGGGCAAGGAGGGTGGCAAGGGGCGTCGTTCGTGTCATGGGATAGGGAGTTGGGGGAAAATAAACAGGAGTTGGCCGGCACGCAGCGCGTCAGGGTAGTTTCTCGATAAGGCTCAGTCCGTCGCGCAGGGGCAGGATGAGTTGCCGGACGCGCGGGTCGGCTGCCACAAAGTCGTTAAATTCGCGAATGGCGCGCGTCTGCGGGTCTTTGTCGTAGGCCGGGTCGGTCACGTGGCCGTCCCACAGCGTATTGTCGGCCAGCAGAAAACCGCCCGGGCGCAACCGCGGCAGCACCAATTCGTAGTAGCGCAGGTATTCGCGCTTGTTGGCGTCGATAAAGGCCAGGTCGAAATCGCCCTGCATGGCCGGCAGCAGGGCGAACACGTCGCCCACGATGAAGCGGATAGCCGGCGGATAGGGTGCATGCTCCAGCCAGGGTCGCGTGAAGTCCTCCTGCTCATCGTTCACCTCGAAGGTAATCAGTTCGCTCCCGTCCTCCATGCCTGCTGCCAAGCTCAGCGCCGAGTAGCCCGAGTAAGTACCGATCTCCAGCACGCGGCGGGGGCGCAGCATCCGCGCAATCATGCGCAGCAGCTGCCCCTGCAGGGGTCCCGAAGCCATCCGCGGGCGCAGCAGGTGAAGCTGTGTGGCGCGGTAGAGGCGGGCCAGGTATTCGTCCTCGCCCGAGGTGTGGTCCGTGATATAGTCTTCGATTTCGGCAAGCATCCTTTTTGAGGGGGAATTAGGAATTAGAAATTAGGAATTAGGAATGGGCGGGCGCGAGGTGCGCTTTTTTGGGAGGGGAATTAGGAATTAGAAATTAGGAATTAGGAATGGGTGGACGCGAGGTGCGCTTTTTTGGGAGGGGAATTAGGAATTAGAAATTAGGAATTAGGAATGGGTGGGCGCGAGGTGCGCTTTTTGGGGGGAAATTAGGAATTAGAAATTAGGAATTAGGAATGGGCGGGCGCGAGGTGCGCCATGCTTTTATCGTTGTGCGCTCTCGTTTCTCGCAGCTCGCTCCTCGTTTCTCGCGGTTCGTTCCTCGTTTTCTCGCGGCCCGTTCCTTCTTTTTCTCGGCTCATTCCTATTTCAAGAAATCCGTTTTAAGGGCTTCGATGGCCAACCGGTAGGAGTCCATGCCAAAGCCGCAGATGACGCCCTTACAGGCCGCGGAAATCATCGAATGGTGGCGAAATGCTTCGCGCTGGTGTACGTTGCTCAG
>SFCP01000048.1 GCA_004558535.1 Bacteroidales bacterium
AAGAACGGTCCGCTGCCCGAGAAGCACGCCCTCTTTTATATCCGACAGGTGTGCGAAGCCTTGGCCTACGTGCACGACCACAACCGCCTGCACCTCGACATCAAGCCCGGCAACATCATGGTGAAATCCGACGGCCGCACCGTGCTGATTGACTTCGGCGCATCGAAGCAGTATGAACCCACAACCGGTGAGAATAACTCATCAATGCCTGGCCTCACGCCCGGCTATGCCCCGTTGGAGCAGACACAGGGTGATGTTCGGCAGTTCTTCCCCGCTACAGACATCTACGCATTAGGGGCAACGCTCTATTGCCTACTGACCGGCCAACCGCCTCAATCTCCGGCCAACCGCCTCAATGCCGAGGAAGACGATTTGGCTCTTCCTGCCAATATCAGTGCCGCCACGCGCCATGCTGTGGAGCGTGCCTTGGAAATCCGCAAGAAGGACCGGCCGCAGAGTGTCCGCGAATTTATGGCCTTGTTGGATGCGGCGGTGAAGGCAGAAGACCCACGGCCCGAACCGTCCCCTATACCCGTGTCGCCTACGCCGGCGCAGCAGAAATCCCGCAAGGTGCCGACCGGCGTCCTGGCGGCCCTTATCGTCGCCCTCTGCGCTGCGCTGATTGTACTGCTGGCCAAGGGCTGCTCCACTTCCTCGGACGACGGAGGTCGGGGGGGTACCGTGGCGTACTCCATCAAGCCGGTGCCTGCTGAGGAACAACCTGCCCCGGTCGTGGAAAAGCAAGAAAAGGCGGCCGTGACCACCGGTACGCACGTCGGCCACGAGTGGGTCGATTTGGGTCTGAGTGTCAGGTGGGCGACCTGCAATGTGGGCGCAAACACTCCGGAGGAATACGGCAATTACTACGCTTGGGGCGAGACAAGCACCAAGAGCCGCTATGAAACGGACAATTGCAAGACATGCGAACGCAGCATGAACGACATCCGCGGTAACTCTTCCTACGACGCCGCCTGTGCCAATTGGGGTGGCAGCTGGCGCCTGCCCACCAAGGCCGAGTGCGACGAATTGGTCAATAACTGCAATTGCCAGTGGACCACTCAGAATGGCGTAGCCGGTGTGCGCTTGACCTCCAAGCGGAACGGCAACAGTATTTTCTTTCCCGCTGCCGGCTGGCGTATCGGTACTTCCACGTACCGCGCGGGCGAGTACGGCACCTACTGGTCGTCTATGCCCTCTGAGAGCGATACGCAGAGCGCGTACATCCTGTATTTCTTTTCGGGAGGCAGTGCCGGCACGGACTGGAACGAGCGCTACCGCGGGCACCAGGTACGGCCGGTCTTAGAATGATTCGATTTATTTGATTCATATGGTTTATTTGCCCCGCGCAAAAAAAGCGCGGGGCTGCGAATGCTTAGCACCGACTAACCATGTCCGCGCCGGCAACGGCGCGGACCGAATTTGGGCCTGAGGAGGGCAGGCTTCCGGTCTCTGCAGAGACGGGATTTCCCCAGTGGTCCGTTTCTTTGGCTGTAAACAGTTTATAAACAGTTTTGCAGGACACCAATAAAAAACAACGGGCGGAGGGGCTTGGGTATTTGTTTTTTTGCGTATCTTCGCTTGTCAAATGTTACCAACGGCATTCCGTTGGGTTGTCTGACTTTAATAGCCATGCAATTATGAATACTTTCCCTGCACCTCAGCCGTCTTCGCTCCGTGTCGTACACTCCCGGTTGGCAGCTGCCTTGCGTGCATTCACCATCCTCCTTTTACTGCTTGTCGGCGGGATGACCGCTGCGGGACAGACGTATCAGTCGGAGCCCGATGTGCTGACGGCATGTCGGGGCTATTATGAAGTGGGCGGAGCTTCGGTTTCCACCGCCGAACTGAATACCTCAAAACTGACTGCGTGGCCCAACTCGGGTAGCGGACACTGCGTGCAGCACATCCATTTCCCCGCCGGAAAGGCCCGGGGCACGCTCTCGGCCTGCACGGGTAGCGCGATATATGCCGGCACCCTGCAACTGACCATCAGCCGCCCCGACGGGCAGACCCTGTACAGCGGCTCCATAAGTTTGAAAAAGAGCAGCAGCGAGGCCGATGTGACGGCTTTCGACGGCGTCAATTTCCCCGAAGCAGGCTGGTACAAGTTGGACCTGTCGCTCAGTTCCGGCCGGTTTGGCTCCATGACCAACTGGAAGTTCTACAAGGAAAGCAGTACGGCCGCCTATCTGGCCACCAACCTGTCCTCGCCCTCCACCCACCTGTGGTACTCGGCTTCGGCCGGTCCGTCGGGCGCTGTGTGCGACTGGCTCTATCAGGAAATCATGATCCCCGAGGGCCATGACTTGGTGGGCACCTACGCGATGGCCATCGGACAGGACCGCTTCTATATGGGCATTCAGGTGAACGAGGGGCGGCGCGACGTCATCTTCTCCGTGTGGGACAATGGCGACACCGATACAGACCCCAACCTGCCCGACTACAAGCGTTCGGCCACCCTGGACAGCGGTGAGGGCGTGACCATCGAGCGATTCGGCAACGAGGGAACGGGTACGAAGGCTTTCAAAAAAGGCACGTACTGGACACCGGGAAAGTTTGTACAGTTTCTGGTCAACGCCACGCCCATCGAGCAAACCGTCACGAATGAGAACGGCGTCAGTGTGCAGTACAAGAGCATGCTCATCACGGCGTGGTATCGCAATGAGGGCGAAACTGAATGGCAGTATCTGGCCACGCACCGCTGTGCCGGCAGTACATCCCTCTTTTCCGTGCAGGGCATGTACTCCTTCTTGGAAAATTATATCAGCGCGAACGGACAGGCTGTGCGCAAGACCTACTGTCGCAATTCCTACGCCCACTCCACCGTGACGCGCTCGTGGTATCACCTGAACCGGGCGTCGTTTACCCATACGGACGGCGGGACGACGACAGGCGCACGCACGGATTACGGCGCAGGGGCAGCGACAGCCTACGGCGACTGCTTCTACATGACCTCCGGCGGCTATGGCGCTCCGGTCGAGGAGAGCCTCAGCCTGACCCAGCGGACCGATGCACAGGTGGTGGCCGACATCGACTTGGTGCACCTGGCCGACAGGGTGCAGCAGGCGGTCAATGCCTCGCAGGGCATCCCGTACAGCACCTCGATAGGCGGGTGGCCGCTTGTCGACGTGAGCGGATGGCGCGTGGTAGACTGGAGCGACGAGGAAACCGCGGGCGAGGGAAGCAACGGACGGGCCTCCCAGGCCATGGACGGCAACGAGAGTACCTACTGGCACTCGCAGTGGTACACGGCGCAGCCCACTTTCCCGCATTCCATCACCGTGGAGGCGCCCGAAGCCTTTGAAATCGGCGCGCTGGAGCTTTGCGCCACACGCTACGTGTACAGCGGGACTACCTACAACCCCCGCAGTGTGAGCATAGAAGCGTCTGATGACGGCGAAACATGGACCCGCGCAGCCGAAAGCGTGTCTCTGGATTGCGTGGAGCGGCCCCGGTGCGAGCTGCCGGCTACGGCCAAGGGAAAAATCTTCCGCCTGACCTTCGACAGTGGCTATGGCACCTATCTCTATCTCGACGAAATCCGACTCTACGGCAGGCCGACCGGTACGACCGTAGACCCGCAGGAAAATGAGGACGGATGGAAACATGTGGAAGACGTGGCGGAACTGGAAAACGAACGCACTTACCTGCTGCGCAATGCCGCCGGAATGGGACGCCTGTTCCACAACGCGCGCCGCAGCAGTATCTATGTGTGGCTGGGCGGCGTGGAACAATTGGCAGATCCGTCACAGACGCTCTTCTCCGCCGACTACGCCACCGCCGTGGACAGCACGGATGCAGCGGCGGCCTGGCACTTGCTGCATGTGGACGGGCAGTATTACCTGTGTAATGCAAAGAACCGCAGATTTGCGAGTCCGGGACGACCCTGCACCTTTACGACCATTCCCACACCTATTAATATTACGCGCGCGCAAGACGGCTTCCTCCTTGCTGCCGCAGGGGCGAACGAATACCTTTGCGCAGCGCCCCATCTGAGTTTCCCGGTGATGCTGGGCAGCGCAGACGATAGTGGATGCGTGTGGCAGATTCTGGTCAATCCCGACGGGACGGACGATGTGGCGGACTTTCTGGAAAGTATCAGCCGCGCCACCGGAATTACCCGCGTCGATGCAGGCGTTTCCGGTGAGGGCGTGGTGTACGACCTGCAGGGCCGCCGGTTGCGGAGCGCCACGGGACGCGGCGTCTTCATCATGAATGGAAAAAAAGTGGTAAAATAAATTATATAAAAGCATGCTACAGTCAATGACCGGTTATGGAAAAGCCGATGTCCGGCTCGCCGGCAAAAAAATCCATGTAGAAATCAAATCTCTGAACTCCAAAAGCCTGGACCTCTCCACGCGCATAGCTCCCCTCTTCCGCGATCGGGAGATGGAAATACGACAATACATCGCCGCACAACTGGAACGCGGAAAGGTAGACTTCAACCTGTGGGTGGAGCGCGATGCCGCTGCACCGTCCTCGCCGATAAATGCCGATGCAGTGGCTACCTACAAGGCCCAGCTGGAGAGTATCAGCGCAGCACAGGGTATCACGCTGGAAGGTAAGGACCTGTGGAGCATCCTGGTACGCCTGCCCGATACGACGCTGACTCCATCCGTGGAGGAGGTGACCGAAGAAGAATGGAATGCAGTGCGCGAGGGCGTCAAGCAGGCCGTAGCAGCCTTGGTGGAATTTCGCCAGCAGGAGGGTAGGGCGCTCTTTGATAAATTTACGGAGAAGGTGGACAACATCGAACGCCTGATGCACGAAATCGAACCGTTCGAGAAAGAGCGCGTGGAGCGTATCCGCCGCAGACTGGAAGAGCGATTGGCAGAACTGAAAGGCGTGGACTATGACCGCAACCGTCTGGAACAGGAACTGATCTACTACATCGAGAAACTCGACATCAGTGAGGAGAAGCAGCGACTGGCCAATCATTTGAACTACTTCCGCGAAACGATGCGCCAAGGCAAGGGACAGGGGAAAAAATTAGGATTTATCGCGCAGGAAATGGGTCGCGAAATCAATACGACCGGTTCGAAAAGCAATCAGGCCGAGATGCAGAACATCGTGGTAAGGATGAAGGACGAACTGGAGCAAATCAAGGAGCAGGTGCTCAACGTGATGTAAGCACCCTGCCGGGCCTTGACCACAATCTTTTGCCGTCCTGCGGGGGCATGGATGCCCTCCGGCCCTCGCAGGGCAGGCTGCAAACATAACAGAAAAATACTATGAAATCCGGTAAACTGATTATCTTTTCCGCCCCTTCGGGTTCCGGGAAAAGTACCTTGATCAACCACCTGATGGCGCAGGGACTCAACCTGCACTTCTCCGTCTCGGCTACGAGCAGACCGCCTCGCGGAGCCGAGCGCGATGGGGTGGAATACTTTTTCCTGTCGCCCGAGGAATTCCGCGAGCGCATTGAGGCAGGCGATTTCCTGGAATATCAGGAGGTGTACCACAATCGTTTTTACGGAACACTGAAAAGCCAGGTCGACAAGCAAATGGCTGCGGGCGAAAACGTAGTTTGTGATGTCGATGTGCTCGGTGCAGGCAATATCAAGAAGGCCTATGGCGAGCGCGCACTGAGTGTGTTTGTCCGCCCGCCCTCGACGGAGGTATTGCGGGCCCGGTTGGAGCACCGCGGTACTGACGCGCCCGAGGTAATCGATGAGCGCATTGCCCGTGCCGAGTTTGAGCTTTCGTTTGCCCCCACTTTTGATGCCGTTATCGTCAATGACGACCTTGCGGAGGCGTGTGCAAAAGTGTTGGAAGTCGTGCAAAAATTCTTGGCAGAATGATTTCCACAGCCCTCTTCGGCGGGTCGTTCAATCCTATCCATCGCGGCCACGTCGCATTGGCTCACCATGTGCTTCAATCGGGGTGGGCCGATGAAGTATGGTTGATGGTCTCGCCCCAAAATCCCCTGAAAGAATCCGGTGTGCTCCTGCCCGAGGATTTTCGTTACGAGTTGGCGCAAAGAGCCGTCAGCGATATTGACGGGCTTCAGGCTTGTGATTTTGAGTTTGGCCTGCCACGTCCCTCTTATACTTGGCAAACATTAGAAGCTCTGGGAGAGAAGTACCCCGATCGGCGCTTCCGGCTCATGATAGGAGCCGATAATTGGAACTGCTTCCCACATTGGGCCCGCCACGAGGATTTGTTGCGCCACTATGACATCCTGGTGTACCCCCGTCCCGGCCATGAGCTCCCGTCTGTCGGACTGCCCCCTCGGGTACACGTCATCGATGCTCCACTGCTGGATATCAGTTCCACGGATATCCGTCGCGCTGTACTGGAAGGACGGCCTGTGGGCCATCTTTTGCCGGCAAAAATCGCCACGCCTGAAATTATTTCCCAACTTTGCAGCCTACTTCAAAAATAATCTGTACTTTTGAGGCTGCCGATGGCTCTTCCTCTACGGCTCAGCCGCAGCTGCTCCCTTCCGCGGACCGGTTGCGACGCAACATTTACCTGTGAAAACAGTTTTTATTAACCAAACCTTATCTCAACTTATTATGAAAACAGCACAAATCCTTTCAGCTCTTGAGGCCAAGCATCCCGGCGAGCACGAATACCTGCAAGCCGTACGCGAAGTGCTTCTGAGCATTGAAGATGTCTACAACGAGCATCCCGAATTTGAACGTGCCAAGCTCATTGAAAGGCTTGTAGAGCCCGATCGCATCCTCACGTTCCGCGTGCCTTGGGTCGACGACCGCGGCGAAGTGCAGGTCAATTTGGGCTATCGTGTACAGTTTAATAACGCCATCGGTCCCTACAAGGGCGGTGTGCGCTTTCATCCCAGTGTCAACCTGAGCATCCTGAAATTCCTCGGCTTTGAGCAAACGTTCAAGAACGCCTTGACCACCCTCCCGATGGGCGGTGCCAAGGGTGGCTCCGACTTTGCGCCCCGTGGTCGCAGCGATGCAGAAATCATGCGCTTCTGTCAGTCGTTCATGCTTGAATTGTGGCGTAATTTAGGTCCCGATCAGGACGTGCCGGCCGGTGATATCGGTGTGGGCGGCCGCGAGGTAGGTTATATGTACGGCATGTACAAGAAACTAAGTCGCGAACACACCGGCACTTTCACCGGAAAGGGCATGGAATTTGGCGGTTCCATCCTGCGTCCGGAGGCAACCGGTTATGGCGCGCTGTACTTTGTACGCCAGATGCTTGCCGAAATGGGCAGCGAGATAGCCGGCAAGACGGTCGCTATCTCCGGCTTCGGAAATGTGGCTTGGGGCGCAGCCAAGAAAGCCACCGAGATGGGAGCAAAAGTGGTGACTCTGAGCGGTCCCGATGGCTATGTATACGATCCGCAGGGCGTCTCGGGCGAAAAGATTGACTATATGCTTGAATTGCGCCTGAGTGGCGAGGACATCGTTGCTCCCTATGCTGAGCGCTATCCCGAAGCTACCTTCTATGCCGGCAAGAAGCCTTGGCAACAGAAGGTGGACATCGCATTGCCTTGCGCAACTCAAAACGAGCTGAACGAAGAAGATGCCAAAATGCTTGTGGCCAACGGCGTGCAGTTGGTGGCCGAGGTCAGCAACATGGGTTGTACGGCCGAGGCTGTCGATTACTTTATCGCGCAGCGCCTCCCCTTCGCTCCCGGCAAGGCTGTCAATTCCGGCGGCGTAGCTACCAGCGGACTTGAAATGACGCAAAACGCCATGCACATAAGCTGGACAGCCGAAGAAGTAGACAACAAACTTCACCAGATCATGAGCGATGTGCATGCGCAGTGCCTTGCGCATGGCCGCGACCCGCAAACCGGTTACATCAACTATGTGCGCGGAGCAAATATCGCCGGCTTTATGAAGGTAGCACGCGCCATGATGGCACAGGGCATCGTATAGGCCTTGGGCTACAGGTACATAAAAATGCCGTCGATTGCAGGTGCTAATCGACGGCATTTTTATGGTTTTTCTTTTTAGAAGCGTGCGTAGACTTGGATGTCGAACGTGTTGTAGTGATTGCCGGCCTTGGGTTCTCCACGTTGGTCGGTGAATGTGTAGTTGGCTTGCAGGATGAGATTTTTGCCTAAGAAATAATTAGCGGTAAGGCCGTAGTTGGTATTGAGGCTGTTCCACGTCTTTGCATCTCGATAGCAGTCCCAGCGTCCGTAGAGTTTGAAGTTTTTGCAAACGGGTGCGCCAACCATGGCATACCAGGCGTCGGAACGGTGGGGCCTGCTGACATCGGTTACAACCCCTCCCCGCGAGTGCATGTATTCGCCACGAACCACCCAGTCGCTTTCATACTTCAAGCCGACGCCCCAGCGCACGCGGCGAGCCTCTTTCATCAGCTTGGAATTGCTGGCGTCGTAGTTCTCGTTCGTGTAGCGGCCGTTCCACCCGAAGCCGCCGATACACAGGTCCTTGACCGGTGAGAACCAAAGGCCGCCAATGAGATCCTTGAAGTTGCCCTTGTCCGTGTGGTTGATGCCCTGTCCGTTGAACACGCCGACCTGATAATGCAACCACTTGTGGCCGTCGGCTGCAGGCAACAAATCGCCTTGCAACTGGATACCGACATCGCGTCCCGAGCTTTTGTGCTCGCCTATACGGTCGCTGATGCTGGCCAATTTCATGGTAGCCTGTGAATAGCTGCCCATGCCTACGGCCAAGGGGCTGTAGGGGTTTTCGAAACCAAAGCTACGCTTGAACTGCCCCAGTTTCATACGCAGGAATTCCCATTTTTGCCATTCCACAAAGGCATCGACAATGCGGGGGCCTTTGTCGGGACCGGGGGCACCGTTGACTTCGAGCTGCAGACGGTAGTAGAAGTCCTTGAAGCAGAAACCATTGGCATACAGGCGCACGAAGCGCAGGTCAAAACTGCTGTTGGTGGTCTGTCCATCGCGGTCGTTGATGTAGTATTTGCCAACGATGTAGCCGCCAAACTTGATGGAGGGGTCGAAGGCTGCGGCAACTTTTCCGCCAAGGGTGGTGCTTCCGCCAGCGGGCGTGAAATGGTCCATCAGGCTGCTCTTAGGCAGAGACACAGACGCCATCCGAGCTTCTTCGGTGCGAAAGTCCGGATTTCCCGAGACATCAGATACGCCCGTCTCGTTTTCCGGTGCGGCGATAGGCACTTCGGTGTTGCGTAGCTCACCGTTTTCCCGTATTATCTCGTTATTATCGGTAAAAGCCGCCTTTCCCCACAGGGGAGAAATAGCCAAAAAGGCCAAAAGTGTAATGCTGATTTTCTTCATTTGCTGAAATTATCTGAATTTGCGCCTGCAAAATTAGGAAATATCGCGGATATTCGCCAACTTTCCCGTAATTTTGCAGGGATTTACTGCAACATACCACTGCTTGTTTCCCCCTCGGGTGAAGCTCTCCGGGGATAGAAATAAAGCAGATGGCTGATTTGATTTCTGCATGAAGAAAGTACTGACAACCCTTGTATGTTGGCTGACGACGGGCTTCCTCACCATATTGATAGCCGGAAACTTCGGCAGTGGAGATGGTGCCGATAGCCTTACGTCCAGCACGTTTCCCCTCGCGGAAGATAGTATTGCGGTGCTCTCCGGCGTCGACACTACGTCAGTAGACAGCCTGCCGGTTGCCAAGAAAAAGGAAGGGTTTATCAGAAAGGTAATCAATTATTTTGCCCGAGCCAACAAACCCAATCCCAACAAGCGTGTAGATTTTGGCGTGTTGCCCGGGCCGCATTATTCTTCTACGGCAGGACTGGGACTGGGCATTATGGCTTCGGCTACCTACTCGATGGATCGCACGGACAGCCTGTTGCCGCGCTCCAATGCCTCAATATTTACAGACATGACCACCAAGGGCTTTCTGCTGTTGGGCGTGCGGGGCAATAATATCTTTCCGCACGAGCGCTTCCGCCTGGATTATCGTGTCTATATCTACACCTTTCCCACCTCGTTTTGGGGAATCGGTTATGAAAATGGTAGCAAGGACGAAAACGAGACGGACTATCGCCGTCTGCGCTTTGATGTGATGGGGCGCTTCTTGGTGCGCATTGCGCCGAATACCTATGTAGGCCCGATGGTGAACTTCCGCTACATCAAGGCCGCCGAGATAGATCCTGCTGAAAATATGCCCCTCTTTGCCGGACAGGACCTGAAGGTGAGCAGCCGAACGGTGGGTGCATCGTTTACATATGATTCGCGTGACTTCATGCTGAATGCGCGTCGCGGATGGTTCGTTCAGCTGGACCAAAGCTTTACACCGCGATTTCTGGGCAATAACTATTGCTTTTCGACGACGGACCTGACCCTCTGCACCTACCGCGAAATATGGAAAGGCGGCGTGCTGGCCGGCGAGTTCCATGGTGCGCTCAATTATGGAAAGCCGGCATGGTGCCTGCTTAGCGAGGTTGGGTCCACCTCCCGGATGCGAGGCTACTATGAGGGACGTTATCGTGACAAGGACATCCTGGAGGCCCAGGTGGAACTGAGACAACATATCAAGGGACGTAACGGTATAGTCGTTTGGCTGGGCGTTGCCGAGGTCTTTCCCCGTTTTACGAAAATGAGCTGGGAGAGTGTGCTGCCCAACGGAGGTTTCGGCTATCGCTGGGAGTTCAAGAAGCGTATCAATGTACGCTTGGATCTCGGCTTTGGCAAGAATGGGCCGGGCGTCATGTTTAATATAAATGAGGCGTTCTGACGAGTAGTCCAAACTGACTGCTACATGCAAGCGCTTGAGAGGGCTTCAGTCCCGATGGTATAATCATAATATACAGAATAGCAAGAATATAACATACACTATGAAAGTAAAAAGCATCTTTACTTCGGCTTTAGTAGCCGTGTGGGCTGGTCTATCCGCTCACAGCGAAACAGTAACGCCGCGCGTGGAGGGTAACAACCAAACCACAGCCGGCAAGGTGGAGTATATCCAGTTCGGAAACTTCGACAGCTGGCTAGTGCGTAACATCAAGGAGAGCAAAATGATTGGCGGTAAGACAAAGACACTCTACGAAATAGCACCCTCTGCCACATGGAACAACAATAACGCTTACGTCAATGCCGGCGGATCGCCCTGGGCCACCTCGAACGTCATGGCCCGTGTGTCGGGAATTACCAAGACCAACGTGTCCGTCTATCGCGAAGCCCGGTCCGGTCATGGCTATTGCGCAAAGCTGTACACCCACCTCGAGGAATGTAAGGTCGTGGGACTTATCAATATAAAGGTGCTGGCAGCCGGATCCATTTACCTCGGCCAGACACAGGAGCCCATCACCGGTACGAAAAATCCTATGAGCAAATTGGACGCCGGTATCAAGTTCAATAAAAAGCCCAAGGCTATTTGCTTCGATTACAAGGTAAAGCTCTCCGGCCAGCCCAACCGCGTTCGTCAGACGGGATTCAGCAAAGTTGCTACCGTCGATGGAATCGATATGCCCGACTGCATCCTGTATCTGCAAAAAAGATGGGAAGATGAGAAAGGCAATATCCACGCACTGCGCATCGGCACTATGGTGCAGCGCTTCTCCAAGAATACCGATTGGGTGAACAATGCGCAGTTTACCATACACTATGGAAATATCACCGGTGAGTCTTTCTATAAGCCCTATATGGGATTGACCAGCGGCAGTGTGACGAAGTATGCACGCAATAGCCGCGGAAAAATGGTGAAGGTTATCGAAGAAGGGTGGGGCAAAGCCACCGATACGCCCACGCACCTTGTGCTGCAATTCGATTCCAGCCATGGTGGTGCCTATGTGGGAAGCGTGGGCAACACTTTCTGGGTAGACAACGTCCGTTTGGTTTATTAGTAGAAAGCACGCGGCGCTTACCAGCTGTTCCTCTCATAAGAAAAGGCTATGGAAATCACGCTCGAGATATGTTGTGACAGTGCGGACAGTGTGCAGGCTGCCATCGATGGCGGCGCAGACCGCATAGAGCTCTGCAGCGCCCTTTCGGAGGGCGGAGTGACCCCCTCGCCGGGGTTGCAGGCCGCGGCTGTCGCGTCCGGTGCGCTTCCCATCTATGTGCTGATACGTCCGCGCGGTGGTGATTTCCTTTATACCGAGCGCGAATGGCATATCATTTACGATGACATCAGTCGGGCCGGAGCACTGGGTGCCCGGGGTGTGGTCATTGGGGCGCTTGATGCCGATGGACATCTTGACATGAAGCGTCTCTCCCGTGCCGTGCAGGAAGCCGGCCCGATGGACATCACTTTCCATCGGGCGTTTGATATGTGCAGCGACCCCCGGCGGGCATTGCAGGAACTGTTGGATTTAGGTATCCGGCGTGTGCTGACCTCCGGACAGCAGGCTTCGGCCGAAACGGGCGCGGCATGCATCCGTCAATGGATGAATCAAGTCCGCGGACAGATTTCCTTGATGCCCGGTTGTGGCGTCAATGCCCGCAATGTCGCACGTATCCTGCGGGAAACCGGCGCTACTGAAGTGCATGCTTCTGCCCGTGCCTTGCAGCCCAGTCTGATGCGATTTTGTCGCGAGGACGTAAAGATGGGGGCTGCCGACCGCGACGAATTTTCGCGCTATGTGACAGATGTGGACGAGGTAAGCCGCTTGCGGGCGGAACTGGACAGGCATGCAGGCACGGCCCGTGAGACAGCGCCTCCCGCGTATTGACAAGCAGCGCCTGTTTGCTTCGCACTAATGCTTGGCAAATTTCCGGCATCAATGAGTTACTCTTGAACATAAAATAAGAGGGTGTGTCGTAATAGCAGTTTTACGACGCACCCTCTTTTTTTAGCGTATTATGGTTCGTGTGCTTTCAGGCCACGTTTTTTTGGCTGATTTTCC
>SFCP01000167.1 GCA_004558535.1 Bacteroidales bacterium
GTTATGGCTATTGATACAAAATCACTCACCGACATTATCACCGAGTTTCGCGCCCTGCAGTCCAAGGACGCAGTTTCTCCCGAATCTCTCGGCTACATCTTACAGCGCATAGTGGATTTGCTCGCCACTGCCGGAACGTCAGAGACCGTCAGCAACATCACAAAGTTGCTCGACGGATTTAAGGCCGCAGGTCAGGCCATCACCGCACTTTCGCAGGGTCAGGCCGACCGCAATCACATCTATGCCAACAAATCGACGGTAAACCTCGCCACCGGCGCCGTTTCCGCGTCCTCCGAACTTTTCATCCAACAGGCCACGACCGAAAGGGCCGGTGCCATGCGGGCGCAGCAGGTCATCGACCTTAACAGCGCCAAGAAATCAATCTCCGAACTGGAGAAATTGCTTTCCGCAGTTCAATCGGAGATTGCAGCCCTCAAAGGCTCGGCAGGTGACGGCACTGTTTCAGGCGGTCTGACGCCCATATCGGTTCAGACCGAGGGCGACCGTCTGTTTGTCATCGGAGCACGAAAGCTCCTTCAGGACGGCTACGTTCCATACCTGTTCCGTCTCACTCAGAAACGAAATCGCTTCGCCGCGAAAGAGTCCTCGCTTCTCGGCACAAAGAAATATTGTCGCCGACGCAAGGGCTGGAACCTGTACGGTTCCTGCTATACAGTCAAGGTTGAAGGCAACAAATTCTTGTTCAATACCTCAGCCAAATCTACGTTTACTATGCCTTCGGACAATTATTCAGACAGTCCCGAAACGCTGGTCGTTGAGCACGTCAAACAAGACGGCACTCCGACTGTCGCATGGGGGCGCAGTTGCGTTTCGCTCGTCTGCCACAACGATAAAACCAAGCGTAGAATGATAAGGCTGCGCTTCGCCATTGGCTTCGGCAAGCTGTTAACTCCGGGCAAAGGCCGTATAACGACGGCTAACCTCGTCAGCACACTGGCCGAGTTTGCCCTTATCTATGACCCTGCTTCCAAAACATGGGTTTTCGGAAAGTAATACCCCTATAAAACAGATCGCCCACCCCGAGGGGTGGGAGGCTATCTGGTAAACGGCCATGATCGCACCGAGGGCTATCTAACAAGCCACGCACAGGGATCGCACCGAGGGCTATCCGGCATACGACAGAGGAATCACAGGTTCAATAGCTTGGTTTCACATCGTTGAGAGGTATCCGGTTCTGTTAGTATGGTTTCACTTGTCAATACACAAAGTTAGCACTTTTTCTTCACATATACAATAGTTTAACAATATAAAATTGCAGCAAAGTATGAACTTTAAGAACCACAAATCAGCTATACAGCTTTGCTCGGCAATTTTTCTCATTACGGTGGGCTGCGGCCTGCTGATTGCCGGGTTCATTCTGCCCCCGTCGGGCGAAATCCACAACTCCGTCCTCGTTGCCTTCGGCGAAATTCTGACTTTCGCCGGAGCATTGTTCGGCATCGACTATCACTATAAATACAAAGACCATGAGAAAGATTAACCAAATCATCGTCCATTGCTCTGCTACGCCGGAGGGCAAGGACTTCACCGTCCAACAGATTGACGCCTGGCATCGTCAGCGTGGCTTCCGCTGCATCGGCTATCATTATGTGATTTATCGTGACGGTTCAGTTCATCGTGGCCGTCCTGAAGACCGGGTCGGCGCACACTGCACCGGTCACAACGCGCACTCCATAGGTGTGTGCTACATCGGCGGCTGCGCATCTGACGGCAAGACGCCGAAAGATACCCGGACAGACGCTCAACGCGCTGCGCTCGTCAAGCTGCTTCGTGAACTGAAAGCAAAATACACGGTCGCCGCTATTCACGGCCACCGCGATTTTGCCAACAAAGCCTGTCCGTCTTTCGACGCCACTAAAGAATACGCCGCCTTATGATACGCTTCCGCACTTCCATTTTACTCTTTGTTATCGCCGCAACCACCTTCCTGGGCGGTTGCCGCTCCCACAAAGAAGCCGTCAATAACAAGTCGCTCAACAGCGACAGCATAGCACGGTCGGAACATCACCGCACAATCGCAGTGATTGACTCGGCTATCCGTAATATTGATTTTAGCTTCGATACCCTGAAAATCAATATCGAGCGACCTGTGGAATACGCCGAGGCGCCGGAGATTATTGCGCCTGTATAATCCGCCTGACGGCACAATGGTTCTGGTAATCGCGCTTGTCATCGCAGGTGTCCTGTTCTACGTTTTCTACCGCAAACGCTGATTATCATTCACTTCGAGAGTAAAGTTTTTTTCATAATTGGCAAAGCGAGTTGCCCGAGAGGGTAGCTCGTTTTGTTTGTCGCGTTCATCTTTTCTGACCCACCCGGCTGGTGTCGGCCGTCAGCCATACAAACCTTCCTCCGTTCTCCGCTTGCTGCCTACATCCTTCCAAGCCCGAGCATCGTTGGTCGAGGCTCTGCTTCGCTCCACTTCGACTAACGACCGCTGCGGCCTTCGGGTCGAGAGATTGCCGCCTCCGTCTCCATTATCGCTTCCTCCCGACACCGCTCCTGCGTCACGGTGTCGGGCCGCTATCATTGCGCCTACGACAGCAAACTCTCTTCAAAGGCTACTCCAACGCTTTATCCCGACACCGTTCCTACGTCGCGGTGTCAGGCGCGTCTCTATATCCTTTGCCCCGAAACCTCCGCTTGCTATTCCGGCTCGTAAGGACAGGCATCTTCACTCCGTCCTCCGGTCGGCGCACTGCCGCCGTCCGACACCATCCTCCCGCCCATAAGAGGACTGATGAACGCACGATGTTTAGCCAGTGGCACAGTCATTTACCGCCCATTCGGGCAAAGCGGATTATTCGCTCAGGGCGCATCGGCATACTCTCCGCCTACGCCACGATGTGAGGCTCCGAAGTCTATACCCGAACAGCCTCCGGCGCAGGGCAAGTGGGGGTCGGGAGACAGCTCGACAAATCTTCACTGACTCCCTGGCTGCTCCGTTGCTCTCCGCGCCACCCCGGTTTGCTCTTTGTTCCGGCACAGCCTTCTCCACCTTTTCACATCGTCAGCTCCGGC
>SFCP01000049.1 GCA_004558535.1 Bacteroidales bacterium
AGCAAATAGGTCCGTCCGCAGACAGGCCGAGCAGGCCAAGCAATCCGGGTGGCTGCGACAGCAATGTCGTGGCCACCTTTGTTTTTTTTGCCTGTGTACGGACGCCCCGCCAAAGCCTGCCCCGTTTTTTGCCCCTAACGTGCCGGCGCCTGCCAAAGCCTGTCTCCGTTGCGTATCGGTACTTGCTTGTGGGGCGCTACTCGTAGGGGCGCGCAGCAAATGTTAAAACGGGAAAGACCGCATTTGCTTTTCGCGAAAAAATGTAGTATATTTGCTATGCAAAGGAGGAAACCGTACGCAGCAAGCGGCTTCCTCCTTTTTTAGGTCCTGCCTACGCGCAAAACTATCCGGCACTTAGAAAAAATTACAAAGGACTTGGTTTTATCTACGTCCTAATTGGTCAAAACTACAAAGCACTCGGGAAAAACTCGCCGGCATCCGTTCTGTGCAGTTTTGCCCCTTTGGGGAATTGGAAATTAGAAATTGGAAATCGCTGACCCGCCGCCCGAATATATAATACGGCGCAAGGCGAACGCAATAAAGCTTGCTTTGATTGCTGACCCGCCGCCCGTGATATGTAATTCGGCGCAAGGCGAACGCAGTAAAGCTTGCTTTAATCGCCGCGCCGCCGCCCGTGATATACATTCGCCACCCGACAACCCCAAGGAAGCCTTCTGCATGCACTTCCACGAAGTACGCACTGACTCCGGGCGCTGAAATGTCGGATTTTCCCGCTGTAAGTGCTACTTCACGCGCGTTTTCTTTCACCTTATCGATTATTATGGCTAAATTTGCGGCGGAACTATATTTTTTTCAACTTTACCAATCTAAAATGATATGAAGACTGTGGGAAAACAAACTATCCTCTTTCTTGCATTTCTCTTTGCCGGACTGCTTCCGCAGGGGTTGTTGGCACAAAAGCCGATGACCTTTCAAGCGATGCAGCAGACGCTGAAGGCGAAGAGGGCGATGCGACCGGCTGCGCCCAAGCAAATGGCGCCTGTCAGCCGTGCCGGCGCAGGCGAGACCATCCTCTATGGCTCTTTCATAGACAGCTATGACAACGGCTACTATGTGGGCACCGGTATCTATGCGTACAATGCCTATGATGCCGCGACGCCTACGCTGGTCAAGGAGAAAGTGCGCGTCTATGGCGGCGGAACGTACGGCGGCGGCCTGTACTACGCCCAGAATTTCACGGAAAACAGCAATGGCACCCTCGTGCTGCCCGTTGCACTCAATCTCTACGACCCTGCGGCCGACTGGGCCTTGCAGAAGACCTATTACGCTGTGTGGTACGTCAACATCGCGAGCGACTTGACCTACGACCCCACCCAGAAAAAGCTCTACGGCGTATTCTGGAACGAGGACTATAACAGCGTGAACCAGTTCGGATACATCGAGCTGGACTCGCCCCAGCAGTATTACTTCAACGCCGTCATCCTCGGCGAGATGCCCGAGCGCACGGTGGCCCTGGCTGCCACCCCCGACGGCACAATGTACGCCTTTGGCGTGAGCGGCAACCTCTATACCGTCGACAAGGCCAATGGTGCTACCACTTTGGTGGGCAATACCGGCGTAGCTAAGGTGTCGCCTTGGTATCAGTCCGCCTGCTACGACGAGGTGAGCGGCAAGCTCTTCTGGCATACGTTGTATGGAGCGTACTATGATTACGGTACTTACGAGGTAGACCCCGCCACGGCCCGGGCCACCTTGGTCGGCGACTTCGGCTATGATGGCACCTACACCCAGGACCAGATTACCGGCCTCACCACCCTGCGCGACCCGCAGGTGGCTACCTACGCCCCCCTGCCCGTGAGCAACCTCACGGCCGCATTTGCCGGCAGTTCCCTGACGGGTACGGTCCGCTTTGACCTGCCTACGCAGGATGCCAACGAGGGAGCACTCAGCGGCGACCTGACCTATACGGTCTACTTGGACGGCACGCAGGCAGCTACGGGAACAGCCGCTGCCGGCACGACCGCCAATGCCAAAGTGACCATCGATGCTGTCGGCGAGCACACCATCACCGTCACCTGCGCCACGGCCGGTGTCACGAGCTGTGCTACCACCGCTACGGGCTGGGTAGGCCCCGATACCCCTAAGGCTCCCGTGAGCGTCAGCGCACGGGTCACCGGTACAGAGAACGGACAGAGCCTCATCTTCGTGGGATGGGCCGCTCCTACCGAGGGCGTGCACGGCGGAGCCCTTGATGCCGCCTCGCTGACCTATACCGTGATGCGTATGCCCGAGGGCGTCAAGGTCTATGAGGGCAGTGCGCAGAGCTTCACCGACCGTGTGAGCAACGACATCAAGCAGACGTTCCACTATGAAGTCACCGCGCACAGCGGCGACCTGAGCAGTACCGCTGCCAGCACGGCTGAACTCACCGTGGGCGAAGCCAACGGCGTGCCCTACTTCGATGACTTCGCCGACAACCGCGACCGCTCAGACTACGCAGTGGTCGATGCCAACAACGACGGCTCTACCTGGGCCCTCGGCAACGGATATATCTACTACAAGTACAATGCAAAGAACCCGGGTGACGACTATATGGTGCTGCCCGGCCTAAAGCTGAAAGCCGGCAACCTCTACCACTTCGACTTCTCGACACGCAATACTTCGCTCGTGGAGCGCGTGGCTGCCTACGTGGGAGTTTCGCCCGACATCGACGCCCTGCACACCGAGCTCGTGCCCCCGACGGACATCACCTACGAGCCCCGCGTGCACAACCTGCGCGGCGACTTCATCCCGACCGAGGATGGTACCTACTACTTCGCCATCAAGTGCTGCAGCGAAGCCGACATGAGCACGCTCTACGTGGACAACGTCAGCGTGACCATGACTGCCGCCTCCGCTCCCGCCGCGCCCACGGACTTCGTGCTGACGGCCGGCGACAAGGGAGCACTGAGCGCCAACCTGAGCTTCCAGGCACCTACGCAGAGTGTGGCTGGTACGACACTGACGGCTATCGATGCCTGTGTAGTGGAGCGCGACGGCACCGTGGTAGGCCGCATCGAGAGCGTGACGCCCGGTCAGACCGTTACCTTCACCGACACAGAAGGTTTGACAGCCGATACCCATACATATAAGGTGTATGCAGTGGCTGCTGGCGAGGAGGGCGACGTGGCGACAGCCTCGACCTACATCGGCCTGGACGCCCCCGGTCCCGTGCGCAACCTGCGCGCTTGCGAGGACCTCAACGAGCCGGGCACGGTGGTCCTCACCTGGGACGCCCCGGAAGTGGGCCAGCACGGCGGATACGTCGATCCCGAGGGCCTGGTATACTTTGTTTCCTACGGTTACTCCGGCAGTGAGGTTTCCACCTACGATAAGACTTACCGCTACAAGATTGATATCTCCGCAGGTCAGGCTTACGAAGCCTTCAGCGTCTATGCCGACAACAGCGCCGGTTCCGGCCGCTACGTATGGCAGACTGTCGTGGCCATAGCCGGCCCGGCCGTCGAAGCACCTTTGGTGGAATCCTTCCCGGGAGTGACAATGAACAGCGGACCGTGGTTGCCCGAAATGGTTATCGGTGAAATCGGCGAAGCACGCTGGACACCGGGCGACGGATCTTACCTCGAGAGCGGCACGCAGGACGGCGACGGCGGCGTGATTGCCTTCAGCACGACCAAGGTGGGCAAAGCCTCGCGCATCATCAGCCCGAAAGTCAGCCTCGGCACCCTGAGCCAGCCGCAACTTTCGTTCTGGCTTTACCAGACGGGCCACACCGATGAACTGAAGGTGGAAATCTCGCCCGATTACGGCGACTACGAGCTTATCAAGACCATCCGCATGAACGAAGATACGAAGGGCTGGCACCGCTATACGGTGGACCTCGGCGCATGGCGCACGGCCGGTTTCGTACGTGTGGCTTTCCAAGGCGTATCCGTGGAAACGAAGGACTGGATTACCTCGCTCGACAACATAGCCTTTAGCGAAAGTCTGGAATATGACTTGCAGGTGAACGAACTCACCGCTCCCAAGAAAATCAAGGTGGGCGAGACGGGCACCTTTACCGTGAAAGTCCGCAACGCAGGCAACAAAGACCTTGCCGCAGCCGACTACACCATCGAACTCTACAAGAACGACAAACTCGCCGGCACTTTCGACGGACAGGCATTGCCCATAGGCGCCACCAAGACGTTCACACTGACCGATGAGCCTACCATAGACGACAGCGAAATCAGCGTTTATCGCGCCGAAGTGAAGTGTAGCAAGGACGAAAAGGCCGCCAACAACAGCTCCAACAACGTCAGCGTGGAAATCCTGCTCCCGCAGTATCCCCGCGTGACCACCCTGCAGGGCGCGTGGACGGGCAAGAATGTCGCACTGACTTGGGAGGAGCCCGACTTCGCCGATATGCCCGCACAAAGCACGACCGAACGCTTCGAAACCTATCCCTCGTTTGCCATCAGTGGCTACGGCGACTGGAAAACCGTGGACCGCGACGGCGCACAGACCATCCGCATCACACTGGATGCTACTTTCGGCCCGCTGGAATACGAACACGCCGGCGAACCTATGGCTTTCCAAGTATTCAGTGCTATGGACGCAGGCATACCCTTCAGTTCGTGGGATGCACACTCGGGTGAAAAGATGCTGGTAGCCTTCAAGTGCGCTTCGCCCGACCAAGGAACTACCGAAATCGACAACGACGACTGGCTTATCTCGCCCGAACTGAACGGCGCCGCCCAGACCATTTCCTTCTACGCCAAGACAGGTATGGGCGCACCCTATGTTCCCGAAGAATTCCAAGTCCTCTATTCCACTACAACGCCGACAGTGGATGCCTTCACCCAGATAGGTGAAACTTACGCCATCAGCAATGTCAAGGGATGGGAGGAATTCAAGGTCAGCCTGCCCGAGGGCGCCAAGTACTTCGCCATCCGCTGCGTCAGCAAGCAGAAGTTTGCCCTCATGCTCGACGATATTACCTACATCCCCGTAGGCGCTGTGGCCGAAGACCTCTCGCTGATGGGCTACAACGTATATCGCGACGGCCAAAAGGTCAACAGCGAGCCTTGGCCCGAGAGTGTTTGGACCGATGCAAGCACCCAGTTGAACGAAACACACACCTACCGCGTCACAGCCGTTTACGACAAGGGCGAATCGCTCTATTCAAACGAAGTAAGCGTGCTCAACACGGCCGTGGAAAGCATTTCCGCTGAACAGGCAAGCATCACCACGCTGCCAGGTGCCATCCGCGTGAACGGTGCCAAGGGACACACCGTGGCTATCTACGCCATGGACGGCCGCTGCCTCTTCCACGCTGTGGCCGGAGAGCAGCTGCAAGTGGCCGCTCCGTGCGGATTCTACGTAGTCAAGGTGAGCGGCGCAACGGGCGTGACCGTACGTGTGCCCTAATCCGGGATACTACGAAATGAACCTATAATATTAAGGAAGTGAGCCGAAGTGCGGATTCGCCATGCCGCCTTCCACTCACTTCCTTGCCTTTCCTGACGAAAGCGCCTCGCGGCGCAAAGCAACTATCTGCCTCTTAGGCAAAATTACATCCTATAACTATGCAAAAAAACTTGACGAAAAAGGCACTATGTCTGACTTGGACACTCCTGTCTGCCGCTTTGCCCTTCGCAGGGCAGGCCCAGACGCAACCGGTGCCTACTTTGTACGGCAGCGTCATCTTTGGAACGGGCTGGCAGGACATGTACGATGCTCCCTACGGCATCTACGCCATCGAAAACGGCGATGCCGCCCATCCCAAAGCCGTGAAAATCGCGCCTGAGCTCTTTGCCAACGGCGGCGGCGTCTATGTGGATGGAAAATACCACATGGTCAATCACGTCACCTACGCCGACGGAGTGGGCGTGGTGCTGAGAACATATGACGTGGAGGCTGGCTGGAAACTACTGCGTGAGCAGTATCTCGATCATACCGGCTGTATCGCCACCGATTTGGCTTACGACCCGACCGCAGACCGTATCTACGGCTGCTTCGGACGTGGAACGGTCGAGGGAAGCAAGACTTATTTGCTCGGCGTCCTTGACGAGTTCACCGGAGATGTGACGGAAATCGGCCCGCTGAGCGAACAGTTGCTCGCGCTGGCTTGCAACCGCGACGGAGAACTCTACGGCATCGGCGTATACGGCAACCTGTATCGCGTGGACAAGGCTTCCGCGGCACTGACGGCTGTCGGCAGCACCGGAAAGAACATCAAGTACGAACAATCGGCTACTTTCGACTACGAAACGGGCCGCCTGTTTTGGGTAGCTACGCCCCACGGCACCGACAATCCCGTGTACTTGTACGAAGTCAGCACAGCCGACGGCTCGACGACCAATCTTGGCGAAGTGAAGGACCGCTACGAATTTACAGGTCTCTTCACCACGTCGCCCTTTACCGATGCCGCTGCACCGGGACGTGTTCCGGAATTTCTGTCGTTCTTCGAGGGCGGCGCCACTGAGGGAACGTTGTGCTTCACGGCTCCGACGTCCACTTTTGGCGGCACGCCGCTCAGCGGGGAACTGACTTGGCAGCTCCGAATCGGCAAGGAGGTGGAACATTCCGGCACCTGCCAGCCCGGTGCGCCTGTCACGGTGTCAGTAGCCTTGACGCCCGGCGCCCATTTGGCGAAGGTGTTTTTTTCCAACGGTAGCGGCCGGGGCCCCGTGGCTGAGCGCGAGCTCTGGATCGGCAACGATGTGGCCCGTGCCGGCAGTGTGAACGCCACGGTGGGCGAGGACGGCCGCGTAAGTCTGACTTGGGAGCCCGCACAAGGCATTCACGGCGGCTATATCGATAGCGAGGGCGTCACCTATCGTGTATGGCGCCACCCGGACGAGACTTTGATTTACGAAGGTACGGCCACGAGCTGCGCCGAAGCCACTGCCGTGCAAAGTTACGGCGTCTACAACTACGAAGTCCAGACCTACTGCAACGGCGTCAAGGGAGAGTCCGTTTCTTCCAAGGATTTGGTGCTCGGACAGGCTGCTTCGTTGCCCTACAACGAGGCTTTCACGACCGCAAACAGCCTGCGCGCGTTCACCATTCTTGACCAGAACGCCGATGGTACGACTTGGTTCTACGACGGAGGTTCGGTGAGCTACGCATACAACGAGGACGGCCACGATGCCGACGACTGGTTGCTCACGCCGCCTTTCCGCTTGAAGCCGGATGCTGTTTACGAAGTTTCCTTCGACGCCTGGGGCGCCGAAGGAAGCAAGGAGCGCTTCTCGGTGGCTTTGGGCGATGCACCCACTGCCGCAGCGATGACACAGACGCTGATGGAGCAGCAACTGGTGACCACCGGCGTGAGCCGGCGTTACTCGCAGTTGTTCTGCCCGACCATTTCCGAGGGACTGTCCTTTATCGGCGTGCACGCCGAGAGCCTTTACGCCAACAGCTATACCTTGAGTTTGGATAATTTCAGCCTCCAGTTCAAAGCCTTCGTACAGGCGCCGCAAGCCGTGGCTGATTTGCAGGCCGTGGCTGCCGCCGAGGGCGCACTGAGTGCTGATATTTCCTTCACGCTGCCCACCCAATCCATCGAGGGTACGCCGCTCGAATCGCTGAACGAGGTCGACGTGTTCCGCGGCAAGACTTTGGTGGCCGCGCTGACCGACTGCACGCCCGGCCAGGCCATCCGCGTGACCGACACGCCCACTTTGCCCGGCAACTATACGTACAGCGTCGTGGCGCTCAACGACTTTGACGAGGGCCTCTACGCCGAAACCACCGTTTACGTGGGTGAAGACGTGCCCGGCGCTGTGGAAAATCTGCGCCTGTCCGACTTGGGCGACGGCAAGGTGCGCTTGGAATGGACGGCCCCGCAGTTGGGCACGCACGGCGGCTACATCAATCCCGCCAATCTGCGCTACGAAGTGACGGATGCAGCAGGCAGCACGGTCACCGTGACCGAAACATCTCACGAAACGACCGTGGAAGTGCCCGCCAATAGCCAGCAGATGACTTGGTTCAGCCTGCGCTCGCGCAGCAACCGCGGCCGCGGTCCCGTCGTGGCTTCCGATACCATTTTCTTAGGCCCGGCTCTGCCGCTCCCCTTCCATGAAAGTTTCAGCCGCAGGGGCTTGGACAATTCTCCTTGGGATATCGAGGAAAGCGAGTACGCCGAATGGAGCATCATGGGCTATGGCAGCTACACCGATCCGCAGGACGGTGACGGCGGCATGGCCGGTTTCATCAACGGAAGCGAGGATACGGGCTGCCGTCTTGTCTCCCCGAAATTCGCGTTGAGCGGCACGCACCCCACACTGCGTTTCTGGATGTACCATGACAGCCGTTGCCGCAACGAACTGAGCGTCGTGCTCAGCGACAGCCACGGCGGACGTCACCAGCTGGCCCGTCTGCGTGCGCAGGACGTTCCCGGTGGCGGCGAAGGCGCCGCTTGGGTGTGCCACACCTACGGGCTGGAGGACTACGCCGGACTGGGCGATGTGCAACTGCGCTTCTTGGCCGAGGGACATTGGTCCGACGCATTGATGAACGTGTTCTACCTGGACAATATCTCCGTATGGGACTGGATGGACTACGACCTGTCCGTCGGTACGCCCGTGGCCGAGGAGACCAAGTCGCAGGTAGGCCGCACCAACCGCTTCTCCGTGCCCATCAGCAACCTGGGTTCGCACACTGCCGAGGGCTATAAGGTCATCCTGCGGCGCGGCGAGAGCGAGGTTTGCCGCGTCAAGGGTCCCGCTCTGCCGGCTGACAGCACCTGCATCGTCGAACTGACCGACCGCCCCAACGCCGATGCCGACGAGACCAGCTATTATTCCGTCGAAGTGCTTTGGAGTTCCGACCAGGTGCCAGCCAACAACCAAACCGCGCCCATGGCCGTGACCATCCTGCCCGGTTTGCCCTTTGTGGAGGGCGTCACCGCGCGGATAGAGGGCGAGGCCTGCGTCCTGACGTGGGAGGAACCGACAGTGAGCGGTGAAGGCGTGGAGGCCGAGACGCTGACCGAGGATTTTGAGTCCTACAGCGCGTTCACCATCAGCAACCTGGGTCGCTGGACACTCTACGACGGCGACGGCCGTCCCACGACAGGCATACAGGATGGCCACGGCAATTACGTCGAGTACGACAACGTGGGCGAACCGATGGCTTTCCAGGTCTTCAATGCCGCACGCGCCGGCCTCAGCACCACTCTCTGGGGCGCGCACTCGGGCAATCAGGTCCTCGCCACCTTTACCTGTGGCTACTACGGTACCAATGACGACTGGCTCATCTCGCCTGAAATCGACGGCGCGCAGACTGTGAAATTCTGGGCCAAGAGTCCGAACAACTCCTACTACGGTACGAGCGAGGTTATCCAAGTGCTGTATTCCGAAAAGGGCACGGATGTCGCCGACTTCGTACAGGTGGGCAGCAATATCACCGTGCCGGGCGGCTGGATGGAGTATAGCTTCAACGTACCGGCCGAGGCGAAGCACTTTGCCATCCGCTGCATTTCCGCAGACCAGTACGTGCTCTTCCTGGACGACATCACGTATCGTCGTGCCGGCAGCGGCCTGCGTCTGCTGGGCTACAACGTCTATCGCGATGGCGAGTTGTTGACACCCGAGCCCTTGTCCGAGCCTACCTTCTCCGACCCCGCCTTGCCCGAGGGCTTCCACGATTACACCGTGACGGCCGTATATTCCACGGGCGAGAGTGTGCCGTCGATCGCCGTCTCAGCCAGTCTGACGGGCATCCACTCCGCGACTGCTGCGCCGGCCGTCCGGGTGCGTCCGGGCCGCGGCAGCCTGACGGTGGAGAGCAATGGTCGTCCCTACACCGTGACCGATTTGGGCGGCCGCCTGCTTTACCGTTCCGACCGCGATGCCCGTCTCCGTTTGCCGGCAGGCGTGTACATCGTAGCGGGACAAAAGGTGACCGTATCGTATTAATAATATAGGACAGGCAGGTTGCAGCGGCCGCCGGAAGCTTTCCGGAGGCGTCGGCGCAGCCCGCCTGTCCCTGTCTTAGCCCCCCTAATTCTACTTTGTCATGAAAAAGATTTTCACCCTCCTTGTCGCCTGCCTCGCCGCGGCCACACTGCGCGCCCTGCCTGCCGATCCGCGGCCGCGGGTGGTGGTGCAGCCCGACGGCAGTCGCATCACCGTGCGTCTGTGCGGCGACGAATACTTCCATTTCCTCCTGTCGGTGGACAGCATCCCTTTGGTCGAGGAGAACGGCTACCACTTCTATGCCCGTCCCGAGGGCACGGCGTGGATTTCCAGCGGACTGCGTGCCGCCGACCCCGACCGGCGTTCGGCTGCCGACCTCCTGTATCTGCGCGACATCGACCGCCGTGCCGCCGTCGACTCGCTGTGCATGCAGTGGCGCCGGCAGCGCGATGCCATGGGCGCACTGCGCCGTATGCCTTCGCCGCGGCGGGCCCCTGGTGAGCCGCAGCGCGCCGTCCCCACCAAGGGCAGCCAGCGCAGCTTGGCCCTGCTCGTCACCTTCCCCAAGACCACCGACGACGGCGAGGCCACGGTATTCTCTGTGGCCGACCCGCGCCAGCTTTTCGACGACATGCTCAACAAGCCCGGCTTCGATTACGACGGCGCTACGGGCAGCGTGAAGGATTACTTCCGCGATGCCTCCAACGGACAGTACGACATCACCTTCGATGTCTTCGGCCCGGTCGAGTTGAGCAAGGATATCAGCTTCTATGGTCAGAATTTCAACGGCGGAGACCTCAATGCGTGGAACATGGTGGTCGAGGCCTGCGCACAGCTCGACGACCAGATCGACTTCACCCTCTATGATAGTGACCGCAACGGCGAGGTGGACAACATCTACGTATTCTATGCCGGCTTGGGCGAGGCCAACGGCGGCGAAAGGTACACCATTTGGCAGCATGCAGGCGAAGTGGAGCCCCTGAGCGGGCAGCAGTACATCTTCGACGGCGTGCGCGTCAACCGCTATGCCTGCTCCAACGAACTGCGGCCCATTACCGATGAGGCCACCGGCATTTCCTCGCTCCACCTCGAGGGTATCGGCGTCGTCTGTCACGAGTTCACCCACGTGCTCGACTTCCCCGACCTCTACGACGTGGCTTCGGTGGGCTGCTTCACGCCCGGCCGCTGGTCGCTCATGGACATCGGCCCCTACAACAACGACACCCACACGCCGCCCACCTTTTCCGCCTACGAGCGGATGTGCATGGGCTGGCTTACGCCCGAGGTGCTCGACGGCACACCGCGCAACCTCGTGATGGAGGACGTGAAGGCCAACGTGGGCTACCGCATCGACACGCCCCAGGGCGACGACGAATTCTTTATCCTCGAGAACCGCCAGCAGACCGGCTGGGATGCCTACCTCCCCGGGCACGGTATGCTGGTCTGGCACATCACTTACGATGCCGACCTTTGGGCCAGTAACCGCGTAAACAGCAATCCTTACTTCCAGGGCATAGACCTTGTCGAGGCCGACGCTATCCGGAGCGAGGAAACCCGCGCCGGCGACGCCTTTCCCGGCACTGCGGGCATCACCTCACTGACTGCGGCCACCGTACCCGCCCTGCGCGACCAAAACGGCGTGGGTATCGACGTCCCCCTCACGGACATTGCTGAAAAGAACGGCATCATCACGCTCAAGGTGAGTGGTGGCAAGGCCGTACTGCCCGCTCCGACGGACCTGCAGGCCGACGACGTGACGCCCATCGGCTTTACTGCCCGCTGGCAGCCCGTCGAGGGCGCCTCGGCATACGACGTCTACGTCTACACCCGCACCGACGAGGGCAACCTCTACGTGGAGGGTTATAATCCCCGCCGTACGGACACGAATGCTTGTGTCGTGACGGGCCTGCAGCCCGAGACCGGCTACGTCTTCACCGTGCGCGCCATCTCGGCCGAGGGGGCCGGCATACCGAGCGACACCTGCTCGGTCCGCACGCCCGTTGCCACCTTCGCCTATACCGCCCCGACGGCCCTGTCGCCCACCGGCGTGACCGCCACCGGTTTTACCGCGCATTGGGAAGCTTTGCCCGAGGCCGAAGCTTACGAACTGGATGTACTGACGCGCAGCCTGACGGATGCTGCCGTGGAAACGGTCGATTTCACCGACGGTGTGAAGCAGCTGCCCGCGGGATGGTCCACCAATTGCAAGATGACGCTCTCCGTGAGTGGCGCCTATGGCCAGGCAGCTCCCTCGCTGTCGATGCCGAGCGACAACAGCTTCCTCGAGAGTGCCGCCTACGCCGACGATGTCCGTACCCTGTCCCTCTGGTATCGCGAGCGCAACGCTCCCTGCGGCCGCAACTACCTCGTCGTCGAGGCCTTGACGGCCGGCACGACCGACTGGGTGGCCGTCGATACGCTGTGGCTGACCGATACGGCGCCGCAGTCGGGCACCGAGGTGAGCTGGGCCGTCGCCGAAGCCGCTGCCGGCACACCCAACCTGCGCCCCGCGCCGCTGCCCGAGCAGACGCGCGCCCTGCGCCTGACCTACCGCCGTGTGGGTAGCGGTGGACTGGCCGTAGACGATGTTTGCGTGGGCCATGGCGGCGAGGAGGTCTTCCTGCCCGTGGCGGGATTTGCAGCCCTCAGCGCAGGCGCGTCCCTCAGTCATGCGGTCGAGGGACTCGACCTGACCACCGGCACGTACTATTACCGGGTGCGCGGCCTCAGTGGCGAGACGCGCTCGCTGTCCTCGAATGTCGTGGCCGTGCACTACGACCCCACCGGCATCACCGTCCCCACGCTGCGTCCCGATGGGCCGCAGGAGTGGTACGACCTGAGCGGGCGGCGCGTCCAGCAGCCCGGCCGGGGCCTCTACATCGACCGGCAGGGTCGCAAGTACCTCCGGAAATAGTCGCAAGTACCTCCGGAAATAGGAGGGTTCGGCAGGGCCGTGCGCCCAAATGTTAAAACGAAAAATCCGGATTTGGATTTCGCCGAAAAATGTAGTAACTTTGTCGTACAGACGGAGCAGGCCGGGCACATCCCGCGCCTGCTCCGT
>SFCP01000168.1 GCA_004558535.1 Bacteroidales bacterium
GGCACGCCGATAGCGCTTGCCAGCCTCCTTGCGGATCTTGTAAGCACCATACGATTTGTTCCTGTCGTGGAATATCAAATCGCACCATTCGCGGGAAAAGAGATCTACCTTCTTCACGGTTCTTCGGCGTGTTCCTATTGGGCTGAGGCTGCAGGCGCCCGATGTAAGGTTGCAGTGAGGGGATGGTTCCCCCGGGCATCCTGCGGAAGCGCGATACAGACACTCGTCTTTTTTGGTGCTGCAAAATTACACCCAAAATCTCAATGGAGCAGTCATTCCGACCGTTTTTTGAACGAAAGCCCGCTTTAGAAAATCTAATCTGCGGGGATTTGTTTCTTTTTGCCCCGGCTTGTAGCTCCTTTCCGCAGATTTTCCGTAACTTTGGCCGGGATATTTTGAAATCTGCATGAAAAGAATTCTTATAATATTGGTTTCCTTGCTGTCATCGCTACCATCGTGGGCACAGGAAGGCTCGTTCAGCCAAACCGTGTTGCGCCTGCCTACGTCGTCGCACGTGGCAGCCCTGGGGGGCGAGAACATATCGCTGACCGAGGACACCCCGTGGGCAGCTATGAGCAACCCCGCCTTGCTTTCCGGCGTGAGCAATCTCTCCCTGGGCTTGAACTTCATGACCTATGCGGGAGGTAGCACGTATGCCGGTGCCGAGTTTGTCAAGGCTTTTGGCGAGCGCCACACCGGTGCCGCCTTTGCCCAGATGCTCAGCTACGGCGAAATGAGCGAAACGGACGCTTCGGGTCATGAATTAGGCTCCTTTTCGCCCAAGGATATCGTATTTGGCGTGGGCTACAGCTACCTCCTGTCCGACCGCTGGGCCGGTGGTGCAAACCTGAAGGGGATTTATTCCAAATACGCAGACTTCACGGCCTTTGCTTTGGCTGTAGATTTGGGTATCAACTACCTGGACGAAGAAAATGACCTCTCCATTTCCGCCACGATGATGAATATCGGCGCGCCGCTGAAGACTTTTGACGATCGCACCGAGCGGTTGCCCTACAACTTGCAGGTGGGATTCAGCAAGGGGATGGCCCATCTGCCCGTGCGCTTCTCGGTGACGCTGACCGACTTGACCCGTTGGCGGACCAAGGACTATTTTCATCCCGCCGACGAGAAACTCAGTTTCGGCCGGAAGGCACTCAATCACTTTGTAGTGGGACTGGATGTCGAGCCCACGGATTATCTGTATCTCGGTGTGGGCTATAATTTCCGCCGGGCCTACGAGCTCAAGGCCGCCGGTTCTTCGCACTGGGCCGGTATTACTGCCGGCGCGGGCCTGCGGCTGAGCCGTTTCAAATTAGGCCTGTCATACGCCAAGTATCACCTCTCCTGCAGTTCGCTGATGTGTAACGCAGGCTATAGTTTTTAGGAGATGCTTGCTGACAGCATTACGGACAGAAAAATAAACAATGAATATGAAAAGAATTACCATAGCCATAGATGGACACTCCTCCTGCGGAAAGAGCACTATGGCCAAGAGCCTGGCGCGCGAAGTGGGATATATATATGTAGATACGGGAGCCATGTATCGCGTGGTCACCCTCTTTGCCCTGCGCGGCGGAATGATTGACGCCGAGGGACGTGTGGACCAGGAGCGACTTCGAGCCGCTTTGCCCCAACTGCGCATCAGTTTCAAGGTAGACCCCGAGAGCCACCTGCCCCTGGCCTGTATGAACGGCGAAGTCGTCGAGGAGGAAATCCGCACGATGGAGGTGTCTTCGCGGGTAAGCCCGGTAGCGGCACTTCCCTTTGTGCGCGAGGCGCTGACGCGGCAGCAACAGCAAATGGGCCGCGAGAAGGGCATCGTGATGGATGGACGTGATGTCGGCACAGTGGTCTTTCCCGATGCCGAACTGAAGGTCTTTGTCACCGCCTCGGCCGAAGTGCGCGCCCAAAGGCGTTATCTGGAACTTACAGCCAAGGGACAGACGGTGGAATATGCCGACATCCTGAAAAACGTGGAGGAGCGTGACTACATAGATACGCACCGCGAGGTAGCACCGTTGCGACAGGCCGAGGATGCCTTGCTCCTGGACAACAGCCACCTCACCCGTGAGGAACAGATGCAGTGGCTGCTGCAGCG
>SFCP01000050.1 GCA_004558535.1 Bacteroidales bacterium
AAATAGCAACTTTGACGACCTAAAAAATTTGCCACCTCAAACACTTCCACTATATTTGCAGTCTCTGTCGGTTGCTTCTCCCCATAGGCCACCGCCGAATGGGCCATCTCGCACACTTACTTTCCGAAAAACCTAATACCACAGAGGGAATACCACCTCCCCAAAAGGTTTTTTTTCGGCTGAAAAGGCAAAAAGCCCTCCTATGAAAGGCACTGCGCAAAATAAAGACACCAAATTTTTTGCCTTGCATTTTCGATTTATTACCTTTGCAACGGTATTCTAAACACGTGAAACGATATCCTTAAATCATAAATTTATGAAGCAAATCAAAACCGTAGGATTTTCTCTGCTGACCGCTTCGGTTCTGGGAGTACCACTCTCCATGATTCCGACCAGTGTGTGGGCAGAAACCAGCATCATTCAGCAAAATGGTGTAGTGAAAGGTGTGGTCAAGGACAATAGCGGCGAACCCCTGATGGGCGCAGTTGTCTTTGCCGTAGGCACCAAATCAACTACCACGACCGACGAAAACGGCGCCTTCACCCTGAAAGGCGTGAAAGCCGGCGCCACCATCCGCGTCTCCCTGATAGGCTACACCCGTCAGGACGTGAAATGGAACGGAGGCTCGATGACATTTACACTGACCGAGGAAAGCAATACGCTCAACGAAGCCGTGGTCACCGCCATGGGTATCGTGCGCAAGGAAAAGTCGCTGACCTATGCCACACAGCAGATCAAGGCCGACGAACTCATGAAAGTGCAGGACGCCAACCTGGTCAACTCCATGGAAGGCAAGATTTCCGGCGTCACCATCACCCCCAGCTCCGGTGGTGCAGGCGGTGCGTCGAAGATTGTGCTCCGTGGTAACAAGTCCATCCTCGGTAACAACTCGCCCCTTATCGTCGTGGACGGTATTCCCATGACCAACAACACGCGCGGACAGATTGGCGACGTGGCCGGACTGATGAATACCTCTACCTCCGAGGGTTCGGACCCCCTGTCCATGATTAACCCCGACGACATCGAGTCGATGAACGTGCTCAAGGGCGCCAACGCTGCCGCCCTCTACGGTTCGGCTGCTGCCAACGGCGTCATCATGATTACCACCAAGAAAGGTAAAGAGGGCAAAATCGACATCGCCTTCAACTCGAACGTCACCTTCAGCAACCCCCTCCTCACACCCGAAATCCAAAACCTCTATGGTGCAGCACGCCGCGACGCCAGTGGCAACGTGACAAGCTACGGCGCCAACAGCTGGGGCGCACGCCTCACCGGCAGCGGCACCTACACCTACGACATGGCCATGCCCGACCTCGTCTACAAGGAGGGAGCTATCAACGAACTGCACCTGCGCAACTATGGCAAGGACGACATCGCCGACTTCTTCGAGACAGCAGTCAACACAAACAACTCTATCTCGCTGTCGGGCGGTACCGAGAAAGTACGCTCCTATGTGTCCTACTCCAACTCGCACAGCAACGGTATGATACCCGACAACACGTACAACCGTAATACCTTCGCCTTCCGCCAAAACTACAACCTGTGGAAGCGCGTGACGATTGACGTGAGTGCAGACTACATGCAGACAAAAACACAAAACCGTATGTCGGGCGGTACCTGCGGTAACCCCGTCTACGACCTCTACACGATGCCGCGCGACGTCAACCTGGATTACTACAAGGACCACTACTATTACGACAACGCCACCTGGATGTCCAGCGGCTACACCATCGACCCCAATACAGGACAGCTCGTCGGCGGCAACCGCTACTACCAGAACGTGAACGGCGTATACCAGGAAGTCTACGGACGCGCCGAGCTCACCGGCATAGCCCAGCAGTGGGTCTACCAGAACGCCATGAACAACAACCCCTACTGGCTGGCCAAGCAAAACCGCAGCACACAGCGCGAAGACCGCTTCTCGGCCAAGTTCCAAGGCAAAGTGGACATCTACGACGGACTCTCCTTCCAGGCACGCGTCTCCATCGACCACACCAAGTTCAACGAGGAAAGCTATCGCTACGCCACGACCTGGGGACCCACCGACGTTTATCGCTACGGTACCTACAGCATCGGCTCCAACCGCAGCAATGAAATCTATACCGACTACCTGCTCTCCTACAACAAGACCTTCAACGACGAATGGAGTGTATCGGCCACAGCAGGTTGGGTAGGCCACACCATCCAAGGCAACAACTACAACACTTACCTCGGTGCAGCCACCGTCAACATCATGCAAAACGGCGTCACCACCGGCATACCTACCGTTGTCAACTGGTTTGACCCCTCAGGAGGCGACATGGGCGTGACGCACAAGAGCAAGAGCAGCAATTGGGACAAGGCAGCCCTCTTCACCGCCCAGTTAGGCTGGAAAGACATGGTCTACATCGACGGTTCCTACCGCCGCGACTGGTATCGCGTGTTCAAGCAATTCTCTTACCTCGGTGCAGACGACAACTACGGCTACTTCGGCTTCGGTGCCAGCGCAGTGCTCACCTCTCTGTTCCATCTGCCCAAATGGGTCAGCTATGCCAAGTATCGCCTGAGCTACTCTGAAGTAGGTAACTCCATCCCCAACAGCATCTACAACGCTGTAAGCAACAACATCATCACCGGCGGTACGACCAGCAGCTCCTACAACTCCTTCTACCCCATCCCCGAAAAGACCAAGTCCTTTGAAACAGGTCTCGAGATGCTGTTCTTCTACAGCGCACTCAATGCCGACATTACTTACTACAACTCGGCAATGCACAACTCCTACCTGAACATCACCGGACTCAACGGCAAGACGCAGCCCGTCAACTCGGGTGTCATCCGCAACCAGGGTATCGAGCTCTCGCTCGGCTACAACTGGACCATCAACCGCGACTGGCGCTGGAAAACCAACGTAAACTTCTCCTACAACCACAACAAGATCGAGAAGACCTACAAGGATAAGTACGGCAACAGCAAGGAAATGGTACAAAGCATCGCCAGTGGTAAGGTTCAAGTCAACTACAACGAGGGCGACGCCTATGGTGACCTCTACGTGACGGATTTCGCACGCTGGCGCGACGATGTATACCAGGCAGCCGACGGTACACTCAACCACGACGGCAACGGTACGCTCGTCCACAAAGCCGGCGACATCTACATCGCCGATGGTACAGGCGCTCCCTCCATCAACGGCAACCTGATGTACGTCAGCCAAGCCGGAGTGGTCAAGACACAAAAGGGAGAGAAGTTTGGCAAATACGCCGGCAACCTCAACTCGAAGTTCCAGCTCTCTTGGGCCAACACTTTCAGCTACAAGGATTTCTCGCTCTACATCCTGATCAACGGCCGCATCGGCGGTAAGGTCATCTCCCTCACCGAGGGTTATCTGGACAAGCTCGGCGTGTCGAAACGCACAGGCGACGCACGTGCCTATGCCGAAGCCAATAACATCTACACCGCCAACGGTGAGCTCGGTATGTACATCAACGAAGGACGCGACCTCGTCAGCATCGAAGACTACTACTATGCCGTAGGTTCCAACGACGCCTCCAGCTACATCTACAACGCTACGAACTTCCGCCTGCGCGAACTTTCGCTCGGCTACACGTTCCGCAACCTGCTCGGCGAGGGCAAGAACCTCAGCCTCTCGGTAATCGGTCGCAACCTGTTCTTCCTTTATAAGGACAGCCCCGTCGATCCCGACATCTCTGTCTCCACTGCCAACGGTCTGGGCGGCATCGATATGTTCAATGTGCCCTCCGAGCGCTCCTTCGGTGTGAATTTGAAACTGAACTTCTAACACAGTCGGACGGAAGTCGGACTTCGGACCACGCAAACCCGCGCTGCCTCCGCGCTCCGGCTTCCCAAACTCACCTAACCCCTATCTAAAAACAACTATCGTCATGAAAAAAATAATTTTCCTCGGCGCCCTGGCCGTTACCGCCCTTGGCATCCAGTCTTGCTTGGACTACGATGACCCCGGCTCCGAACTTTCCGTGAACCAAAGCACGACCGAGACCACCGTCTACCACGGCAACGCCGACTCGCTCGGCTACCGCCGAGCCTTCTCCCCCGAGGAAGTGCAGGCAGGTATCGACACGCTTAATAAATACAAGTACCTGAACCAAAGCCTCACGGGACAGTATTGCCTGCGCGGCGCCAAGGAGGGAAATGTGCCCCAGGCACACGCCTACCAGCGCCAGTATAGCCTCGGTCCCGACGCTTATGCGCAATACTTCACCGTACCTCACAAGGACTTCATGTACGGTACGCTCACCTCGACCTACAATGTTTCCGAGGAATTCAACGGCGATCCCCTCGGAGCCTACACTATGGTGAAGAATGCCCTCATGCCTCTCCTCAATCACCCGGCTATTGACTCCATTCCCGAAATCAAGGCCATCAACCTGCTCTACTATTGCGTCTCCGCACAGGAGAAAGCCGACCTCTCCGGTCCTTTCACCTACATAGAGGACAAGCAGAACTCCGAAGAGCCGACCGAGTACAACGACATGAAGACCATATATTATGGTATCGTCGAGAACCTGGACAGCATCGTGGCTTGCCTGAAATACTATGACGAGCAAGTGAAGCTTGGCGACGAGGGAACGCGTCCCGCCTGGTACAAATCTACCATCGAGAAGATCCTGAAGAGATATTGCACGACATCGCGCGCCATGATGACAGGCGACTGGTCGATGGACAGCTACATCCGTCTGGCCAACTCCCTGAAACTGCGTATGGCCCTGCACATCGTCAAGGTGGAACCCGACGTAGCACAGCGCTGGGCCGAGGAGGCCGTGGCCTCCGGCGTAGTGGAAAATGCCGATCAGCAACATGCGCTCTATCCCACCATCTCCGGATTTACTCATCCGCTCATCGACATCGCCAACTCTTGGGGTGACCTGCGTATGTGTGCCTCCTTCGAGAGCCTGCTCAGCAGTCTGAACCATCCTTACCTGAACTACCTCTTCACGAAAAACGGAAATCCCATCCTCAACGAGAAGACAGGCGAAGAATATCCCGCCAACTCTTTCGTTTGCGGCATCCGTGCCGGCGAACTGGTAGGCGAGGGACAGACCTACCCCTTGAATCCGCTTGAGGCCTACTCCACCATTGTCAACAGCACCATGGCTATGGCTCCGCTCTACCTCGTGAAATGGGCAGAAGTCGACTTCCTGCGCGCCGAGGGAGCACTGCGTGGATGGAACATGGGCGGCACGGCCGAGTTCTTCTACAACCGCGGTATCGAAAACGCTTACCTTGACGACTCCTCCATGCCCAATTCCGCCTACACCGGCGCCCTGTCTGACTACATGGCCCAGGAAAGCCCCGTGGACTACGTCAGCAAGGATCCCAGAGGCTTGAACGAAGACTGGCCCAGCGTGACGAAGATTGGTGTGAAGTGGAACGAAAGCGATGCTCCCGAGGTAAAACTCGAGAAGATTATCACGCAGAAATATATCGCCCTCTTCCCCCTCTCCACCGAGGCTTGGGCTGAGATGCGCCGCACGGGTTATCCCAAGGTATTCCCCGTCCTGAACACCGACGACGGCGATGGTTCCATCCAGCAGGGCGAGATGATCCGCCGCATCCCCTGGAACGCCAGCGATCCCCTTGTCATTTCCTGCATCAACGCCTCCGGTATTCCCGCACTGGGCGGCGAGGATTTGCAAGCCACCCGCCTGTGGTGGGATGCCGACGTTCCCAACTTCTAAGTACCCTTTGCGTGGAGCTACGGGCCTTGTGGCCTGTAGCTCCACATACATATCAACTATCATTTTAACCTTAAAAACACACTACACATGAAAAAGAGTACACTTGCAGGTCTGGCCATGCTTATGCTGGCTGCCTCGGGCACTCCCGCCATGGCCCAGAACGAAATCTACGACTTTTCGGGCTTCACGGACAGCGGACTGCTGAAACTCTTCTACAATGCACTGCAGGATGGTCGCAAGTACCCGACGATGGAGGAGTTTGAAGCCGCCGGTATCCAAGCTTCCGACATCGCCTTCGTGCGTTCGCACGTACGCCGTGCCGAGATAATGTCGCGCGCCGACCGCCTGGTTCCCACCACGTACGAGACGCGTAATCTTTGGGCCAACCTGCCGATGGACGTTGGCTCGGGCGGCGATGCCGGCTACCCCGGCAGCAAGTTTGCCGCCGATGTATATTCCATGTGGCAGTACACCAACCTGTTCGGCTCCTGGAACCACAGCATTTTCCAGGCTCCCGGCTGCTGGGTCGACGCTGCCCACCGCAACGGTACGGACATCTTCTCCGGTATCAAGTTCTTTGAAAGCTGGACCGCAGGAAGCGGCGATGCCGCCTACACCAAGCTTATCACGGAAAAGGACGGCAACGGCAACTTCAAGTATGTAGAGCCGCTCATCAACTGCCTGATGTACTTCGGCTCCGATGGTATCAACTACAACTGGGAAGACTCTTCCTACAGTGACGAAGACTGCACCGCCTTCCACAAGCAGCTTTACAAGAAAGCAGCCGAGCAGGGCTTCCTCAACTTCCACGCCGGCATCTACACAGCCAACTCGACCCTCTCCACAGGCAATGCTGACGCCCTCTTCGGTAACAGCGAGACCGGACGCACCTTTGACCTGATGCTCAACTACTCCGGCGGCGACTTCTCCTATGGTATCGGCTCCTCCGTCACGGCTGCCGAAAACGCCATGGGCACTGCTGAAGGCCTCTACACCGGCGTGTGGATCGTAGGAATGGACCGTCGCTGGACCGCCCTCGACGAGAACCCCCAAGCCCACAAGTGCGGCGTCTGCATCTGGGGTGAACACGGCCAAAGCCGCTTCATGAGCTACAACTCAGGCGCCGATGCCTTCGACACCCAGGCCAATTACCAGCGTCTGCTCGAACGCGGATTCTCCGGCGGTAACCGCAACCCGGCCTTCCGTCCCGAAGTCAGCAACTCGGGCAACAACTGGGAGACCACTGCCGACAAACTGCCCCTCCAGACCTTCTGCGGATTTGCACAGTTCATTCCCGAACGCTCGGCTATCCAGGGCAACCTCCCCTTCGGCACCCACTTCACGCTGGGTAACGGCGAGCGCTACTACTACAAGGGAAAGAAAACTGCCGGCAGCTGGTACAACATGGGCGCACAGGACATCGTGCCCACCTATCGCTGGTTGGTTTACGACGCCGGCACGACAACCGTCAGCACGGCCATCCAACCCAATTATACCCACACCGACGCCTACACCGGCGGCTCCTGCGTTGAGCTCAGCGGACAGGCCACAGCCAGCGGTACCGACATCGTGCTCTACAAGACCAACCTGACCGTCAGCGGAAGCAATCCCTACGTCAAGGTGGCCGTCAAGACGGGCAAGGCCGGCAACACACCGACCAACCTCTACGTCATCATCAAGAAGCAGGGCAGCGACCAGTGGATCGAAGTGCCCGTCGGTGCCACTCAGGGTCAGACCTGGGAGGAATTCAAGGTCAATGTGGACGGCCTCGCCACCGGCGATGTAGTCGAAAAGATTGGTCTGCGCGTCAAGGGCGACGACAGCAACTACAAACTCCTCGTCGGCAAACTCGAACTCAACGACAACAGCACCGCTCTGCCTGCTGAAGTCAAGGACGTAGTAGTCGAAGTAAAGGATGAATACCAGAATTCGCTCTCGGCCAAGATCTTCTGGAACGTAGCCGCCGAGGCACAGGACCGTGCCGACTGGGGCTTGCTCTACAACGACGAAGCCAACATCGATCACTTCGAAATCCTCTACAAGAACGGCGAAAACGGCCGCGTATCCGAGATTGGCCGCACCTCCTCTTGGGGTACGTTCATCGGCGACATCTACTTCAGCTCTGCTGACGAGAAGCCCTACATCGGCGTCCGCTCCGTATCGACCGACCTCAAGACGTATTCGAAAGTACAGTGGGTAGCCGTGCCGCGCAATGCCGCCGCTCCCGAGCGCGAAGAGGTGGATAGCTACGGCGTAAGTGCCATGGATCCCAACTGCGAAGGCGCAGCCATCGCACGCCAGCAGCGCTACTTGACGGCCGTGACCACCACCGGTGCTACCGAAAACCTCAACTACTCGGCCTCCGGCCCCGTGGCTGACGGAAGCCAGTATGCCGATGCCCGCAACCAAGTCCTCAAGGTAAAACAGGGCCAGGATATCACGATGAACATCAAGGCTGCCGACTTCAGCGACGGATTGAAGTGGTGCTTCCTCGGCGGATGGATGGACCTCAACGGCAGTGGCGACTTCGATCACCCGCTCCCCGTACAGCGCACCGACGCTGAAATCGCCGCCGGCAATACCGACGTAGACCCCGAGGGCGAACGCCTCTTCTTCGCCGGCAACCTCCGTGCCGCTACGCCCGAGTTCCAAAGCGCCGATGGCGTCTCCTTCACCTTCCACATCCCCGAAGATGCTACCCCCGGCAATAGCCGTCTGCGCATCGTCTTCTCGGATGCATGGTTCGCCGGTATGTTCCTCCCCACCGGCCTCCACGCCAAGGGCTTCACCATCGATTTCGGCGTCGAAATCACCGGTACGAACCCGGGACGCGCCGCTGCTGACACCCGCGACCAGGGTGTGGCCGACGAGCCCGAACAGCTGGAAGGCGGTACCGTGGGTATCCACAACGTCAGCGACAATGGCGTGAGCCGTGCCGTCATCAGTGGCAAGGACCTCAACCTGCAGAACGTAGAAAAGGCTTGGATCTACAGCGCCGATGGTAAGTTCGTCAAGTTCGTCAAGAACAACCCGACCTCCATCAACCTGTCCGGCCTCGTGCCCGGTGCCTACATCATCAAGATGCAGAACGGCAGCGTCCTCCGCAGCAACAAGTTCCTCGTGAAGTAAACTTCCCGACCAACCATCTCCTATACCGAGCGGCCTCCCTCACCGGGGGCCGCTCTCTTTGTGCCCCAGCGGCCCGCGCGACCGCCCGGAAGTGCACAGAAGTGCACAAGCAGATTTAACCTAAACTTTCCTAAGCACCCCTTTTGTGTCCCTTTTTGGCAAAGCGCCGCCTGCGCATTTTCGTCCGCCTGCGACGCAAAAAAAACTAAGTCGGACTTAGTTTCAACTACCTACGACTTAGTTTCGACTACCTACGACTTAGTTTTCACGAAAGACGGGATCAATTCGCGCGCAAAAGGCCGCCAAAAAAAGCGGAGCAGGCCTGCGTGTCGGCAGCCTGCTCCGTCGGTACGACAAAGATACTACATTTTCCGGCGAAATCCAAATCGGAAAATCCCCGTTTTAACATTTACGCCGACCGCCTCCTGCGCCGCTTTTCGGGATGGGGTGGGGGAATGTCCGGCCGGCCGCTCAAACGGCCCTACAGCGCCGGAAAACAGCCGCTACGGGGCAACTGGCATGCCCACCGGCATCCGCCGTCCGCGCTATCGCTTGACCCAATGCTCCACCGTGCGGCCAAAACACGCCGTGGCCTCGCGCTCCACACCCACCGGCATCCGCCGTCCGCGCTACCGGTTGACCCAGTGCTCCACCGTGCGGCCAAAACACACCGTGGCCTCGCGATCCACGCCCACCGGCATCCGGGGACCCGGCACGCCGCTGCCGATGACCACCGGCGACAGTTCGCGCCATGCCTCGTCCCACAGTCCGCGGTCGATAAAGGCCTGCAGCGTGGCACAGCCGCCCTCGACAAGCAGCGAGCGCACACCGCGGCGATGCAGAGCCACCAGCAGGGTGTCGATGTCGGCATACGCTTCAAATCCCGCGGGCAGCTCGCCCTCGGCCATCCGTCCCAGCACGAGGCGCAGGGGCTGTGCGCCGTGCCACAGGCGCGACGTGAGCCGCGGCCGGTCGGCCAGCAGGGTGGTGTGGCCCACCAGGATGGCGTCGTGGAGCGTGCGCAGATGGTGTACACGCAGCAGGGAACGCTCCGACGAGAGGGCCACCGGCCCACAGGCCGTCACGGTGTCCTCGCGCCAGCAACCGATAAATCCATCGGCCGATACGGCCCACTTCAGGGTGATATAGGGGCGCTGCAGGGTCTGTGCGGTGATAAAGGTGCGGTTGAGCGCCAGGCATTCCGCCTCGAGCACCCCCACGGTCACCTCCACGCCCGCGCTGCGCAGGATGTCGATGCCCCGCCCATTGACTTTGGCAAAGGGGTCGGCGCATCCCACCACCACGCGGGGGATGCCCGTGCGCACAATCAGTTCGGCACAGGGCGGCGTGCGGCCGTAGTGGGCGCAAGGCTCCAGGCTGACATAGAGCGTGCTCTCGCGGAGCAGCGCGCGGTCGGCCTCACGCACGGCGCGGATGGCATTTACCTCGGCGTGCGCCTTGCCGCAGCACGCGTGAAAGCCCTCGCCGAGGATGCGGTCGCCACAGACGATGACCGCTCCCACCATCGGATTGGGCGAAGCATGGAGCGCTCCGCCGCGTGCTATTTGCAGGCAGCGTCGCATCCACTTCTCATGTTCGGAATGGGTATTCATAGTCTTACGATAAGCATTGGGGTAGGGGAGAGGAGGCCTTCGGCAGCAGGCTCGTCCGGCATTCGGCAGGACCATCCGGCTTTCGGCAGGACCATCCGGCAACCAGCGCCGCCATGCCCGGTCTTTGGCAGGACCATCCGGCTTCGGCAGCAGGCCCGTCCGGCTTTCGGCAGGACCGTCCGGGCCTTGGCAGGGCAGGAAAGCGGGCTTCGGCAGGACCATCCGGCCCTCAGCAGCAGGCTCGTCCGACTTTTGGCAGGACCGTCTGACATTCAGCAGGGCAGCCCGGCCTTCGGTAGGACGGTCCGGCTTCGGCAGCAGGCCCCTCCGGCCTTCGGCTGGACCATCCAGCCCTCAGCAGCAGGACCGTCTGGGATTTGGCAGGACCGTCCGGCTTTTCGGTAGGACCATTCGGCCCTCGGCAGCAGGCCCGTCCGGTCTTCGACAGGACCATCCGGGCTTTGGCAGCAGGACCGCCTGGGCTTTGGCAGGGCAAGAAAGCAGGCTTCGGCGGCAAACTTCGCCGCGCCGGGCCTGCCAAACGCGGACTTATTCGTAACTTTGCGCCAACACTCTTACTCGCTCCGCCGATGATTCTCTCCCACATCGTATCGCGTCTGCTCCCGCTCTACGAGCCCTCTGAGGCCCGGGCCGTAGCCTTTGCCTTGCTCGAAGATGCTTTCGGCCTGACGCGCACCGACGTCTACGCCGGCAAAGTTACACAATTTTCGGCAGAACAGGCCGCGCGCCTCGAAGCCCTTTTGCAGCGCCTCTGTGCCGGCGAACCCCTGCAGTACGCCATCGGCACGGCGCGCTTCTGCGACGGCGTCTATGCCGTGACGCCGGCCACGCTCATCCCCCGCCCCGAAACCGAGGAACTCGTCCTGTGGGCCGAGGCCGAAGCCCACACCATCGCAGCAGCCGGCCCGCGCGAAGCACCGCTGCGGATGCTCGATGCCGGCACGGGCAGCGGCTGCATCGCCATCGCCCTGGCCCATCGCCTAGGCAGCCGCTGGCAGGTCGAGGCGTGGGACGTGGCCGAGGATACCCTCGACGTGGCGCGCCGCAACGCCTCGGCCCACGGCGTCAGCGTGGACTTCCGCCTGTGCGACCTCCTTGCAGCCGCCGCTGCACCGGCCGAAAGGCCCTCGCTCGACCTCATCGTGAGCAACCCGCCCTACGTTTGCCACCGCGAACGGGCCGACATGACACCCCAGGTGCTGCTCCACGAACCCGCGCGTGCCCTCTTCGTGCCCGACGACGACCCGCTGCTTTTCTACCGCGCCCTGCTACAATTAGCCCTGGCCCGCCTGCGCGACGGCGGCTCCCTGCTGGTCGAGGTCAACCGCGCCTACGCCACCGCCACCGCCGACCTGTTTCGCAGCGGCGGCCTGCACGACGTCCGCCTCCGTCACGACGCCTTCGGCAATCCGCGCATGGTGGGCGCACGGAAAAGCAAATAAATCCGGTGACAGCCCGACAGCCCAAATCCGAAAAACTGCACCATTCGTTTTGCGCTTCCCGCGCCATGCATTATATTTGCAGAAAATCAAACAAGTCCCTTTTGAAAATGAAAATCCTCATCCTCAACGGTCCCAACCTGAACCGGCTGGGCCGCCGCGAGCCGGGCATCTACGGCTCCGAGAGCATGGAGAGCTGCCTGGCCCGGCTGCGCAGCCTCTATCCCGACGACACGATAGACTACGCCCAAAGCAACGTGGAGGGCGTGCTCATCGACCGGCTGCAACAAGCCGACGACGAGGGCACAACGGGCATCGTGCTCAACGCCGGCGCCTATACCCACACGAGCATCGCCCTGCTCGACGCCATCCGCTCCCTGAGCTGCCCCGTCATCGAGGTACACCTGAGCAACGTACACCAGCGCGAAGCATTTCGCCACCATTCGATGATTTCCGCGGCCTGTAAGGGCGTCATCTGCGGCTTTGGCATGGACTCCTACCGG
>SFCP01000169.1 GCA_004558535.1 Bacteroidales bacterium
TATACTGGGACGCATGAGCCTTGAGGAAAAGGCCGAGTTCGAAAAGAGTCTCCTGCATGAGCCGGAACTGCGCGCACAATACCGCTTCACGCAAATGGTTCGCGAGGAAATCTGCGCCAAGGCCCGCCTCCAATCCATGATGGAACGCCTGGACCGGGAAATCGAAGCCGAAGAGAACAACGCAGTGGCCTGTGCCTCACCCGCTGCGAGCCAGCCCGAGCCCTCGGACCGCACATCAGCCAAACGCAGACGCATCCTCCTTAGATGGACCGCCGTAGCCGCCATCCTTGTCCTCGGCATCGTGATGGTTGTGCCCACACTGAAGAAGGACAACAGCGAAATCGTATGCAATACCGTCCCGACAGCAGACGCTGACGATAGCGGCATACGAAGCGGAGGCGACCTGCGAAAAATTGACGACCTGCTGGAACAGCAAAAATACGAACAGGCACTCAGCGAAATCGCGCTGGCCGAACAGGAACTGCAATACGCCAGAACCATACTGCAGAAAAACAAAGACGACGAAAGCACCATGGCACATGATGTGGCACAGGCCAAAGATAGAAGCAGACAGGGAGCAAGCGGCATACAACAGAAAAAAAATGAAATGCCCGACATCGCAGAACTTCAGGAACTGCAAGACCAAATCGCCTACGAAACCGAGGAAATACGTCTGCGCGAAATCGAAATCAACTGGAGAAAAGCAAAAGCGCTGCTCGGATTGGGCAAGACAAAAGAAGCAAAGGCACTGCTGGATGACTTGAGAAAGGCCGAAAGTCCCTACCGGAAGGAAGCCCAAGACCTGTACCAAAAACTTTCATAGAAATAGAAATCAGTAATGTTGATTTCAAATTAAAAAGATAAGCCATATCATGCGCCACATACTGTCCTCACTCTTATTGCTATGCCTGCCGATGCTGCCCATCGCCGCACAGCAGCCAGTCGAGACGTACGCTGACATCAGACAAGGCCTCAAACAGGCGGACAGCTTGATTGGCATCCCGTCACGCCCGAGGACAGCGTAATCCAAACCAGAATCCGACAAAATATTTGCCTTGCCTATGCCAAGTCGGGAAAGTACGAAGAAGCCTGCACCCGCTGCAAGGCGTATCGCGGGGAAGCCATCCCCGGCAGTACAATTCACCAAAGCTGGAACGCTTACTACGTACGGATATTCCGCAACTACTGCTTCGCCCTGTCCAAATCCAAGCACGCAAGTTTATCCGTCCTGCTTGACCGCCTTGATTCCCTGCGCCGGGAAGTTGGCCCAGACTATGATTCCATCATTGTACGCTCCATGGGACTCCTGTCGTATAGAGAAGCCATTTTGGCATACGCCAATAGTGACTACCCGGCAAGCTACCGCCTTTTCAGCCAAGCTGCAGAATACTATCGCCAAAGCAACAACATCGACGAAGAACTAAAATGCATCACGCAATTGGCCACCGCCGAACGGCATCGGTGGAATGCAGAAAAAGCCGAACAATACCTGAAAGACATCTACACACGAGCCAGGAAATCAGGCAACAAGTTGATACTCCTCGACATCCTGGAAGAGATGACCAATCACTACCATCACAACGAAGACCGTGAAAACACATGGAGATGCTGCCTCGAAGCCGACTCTATGGCGCAGGGCGAGGACGACCCGGAGTTTCTCATCCCCTATTACCTGTTCAAAGGCAACAGCGCTTCTCTGTTCGGAAACTACCTTGAGGCAGAAAAATGGTACGAGCAGGCAGTCCCCTACTTCGACTTGCCGGACATTCAGGCCGCGAAAGTCTACAAGAACAGCACCTACATCACGCTGTCCACTATCTGTCAAAAAAACGGAAAATGGGACGAAGCCGCAGAATATGCAAGGTTAAGCTATGAGCATTCCCTGATTCCGAACTACGAAAAACAGGCTTATTTCGAGCGTTTGGCAAATATTTACGGAGCATCCCGTGACAGCTTGCGCGCCATTGCTGCCATTGACTCTTTAATCAACACACTTCCCCTAAACAACGACCAAAAGCGATACGACGCCCTGCTGGTCATCAGCGATACCTATAAAAATATAGGTAATTATCAAGCCGCACTGCGCATCTTCGAACAGATTGACACACTACAGGCGCAGAAGAAACCGGGGGAATGGGCTTTGCGCGGACTGACAGAAGCCCGCTTGGGAAAGCACGCCGAGAGTGTGGCCCACTATAATACCTATTTAGACTTTCTGCAACAAAACACCTACAAGCGAGAACTCAACATATCCCTCGGACAGATTGCCTTGGGGGAAGTCTACCTGTGGGCAGACAGTATAGAGCAAGCCACAGCCTATGTGAATCAGGGGATAGACAATCTCAAACGTATTGTACGCGAAGAACTCCCCTATTATTCTTCATCCGAGCGCGATAATTTCTGGAACAACGTCCTGCCCCAATTTATCAAGATGACGCCCTTTGCGCTCAAGGCCGAACTGCTCCACACCGACTTCACCCGACACTGCTACGATGCACTCGTCCTGTCGAAATCCTTCCTGCTCGAAAGCGACCGCACCCTTTCCGAATTGGTCGGGCGCGACGGTACGCCCGACGACAACCGCGACCTGGCGGAAATCATGGCCCTGCAGTCACAACTGAATGCCCTCCGGGCCAAGCCCGACATCCCGGGCGACAGTATCCTCGCCCTGAGCGACCGGCTCATCCACCTGGACCGACAGCTCAAGTCCAACTGCAAGGCATACGGAGACCTCTTTTCTTTCATGGAAATCGACTTCGACCAAGTCCGCACCGCGCTTCGACCCGACGAAGTACTCATCGATTTTACCGACTACCTCTCCGCATCCCACGACCGGTGCTACGCTGCCTACCTCGTGCGCCCCGACGACGACCTGCCCCGGCTCTTTCCGCTC
>SFCP01000170.1 GCA_004558535.1 Bacteroidales bacterium
AAAAACAAGAAAAGCGTGTAACTCATTGAGCTACACGCTTTCCATTTGATATTGTATTCTTATTTCTCTATGTGCTTATTTCACCTCCTCGAAGTCGGCGTCCTGGATGTTGTCCTTGTTGGAGGCACCGGGCTGCTGGGGTCCCTGTGCACCGCCTTGGAAGCCGGCGCCGGGTCCTTGCTGGAAGCCGTCGGGTCCGGGTTGTGCACCCTGCTGCTGGTACATCTGTGCGCTGGCGGCCTGCCAAGCGTTGTTCAGTTCGGCGATGGCAGCATCGATAGCGGCAATGTCCTGTGCCTTGTGGGCATCCTTGAGTTTTTGCAGGGCAGCCTCGATGGCCGGTTTTTGGTCGGCGGGAAGTTTGTCGCCCAGTTCTTTCAGCTGATTTTCGGTCTGGAAGATCATGCTGTCGGCCTGGTTGATTTTGTCGATGCGCTCGCGTTCCTTCTTGTCAGCTTCGGCGTTGGCTTCGGCTTCAGCCTTCATGCGATCTATTTCTTCCTTGCTCAGGCCGGAGCTTGCCTCAATGCGGATGGCCTGTTCCTTGCCCGTAGCCTTATCCTTGGCAGATACGTTGAGGATACCGTTGGCATCGATGTCGAATGTCACTTCGATTTGGGGCACTCCGCGGCGTGCGGGAGCGATGCCGGCCAGGTTGAATCGGCCGATGCTCTTGTTTTGGGCGGCCATGGTGCGCTCACCCTGCAGCACGTGGATGGTCACTTCGGGCTGGTTGTCCTCAGCGGTCGAGAACACCTGGCTCTTGTTGCAGGGGATGGTCGTGTTGGCCTCGATGAGTTTGGTCATCACGCCGCCGAGGGTTTCGATACCGAGCGACAGAGGCGTCACGTCGAGCAGGACGACCTTGCCCACGCCCTCTTCCTGGTTGAGGATAGCACCCTGGATGGCGGCACCTACGGCCACTACTTCATCGGGGTTGACACCTTTCGACGGAGCCTTGCCGAAGAAGTCCTGTACGAGCTGCTGTACGGCGGGGATACGGGTGGAGCCGCCCACGAGGATGACTTCGTCGATTTCCGAAGTGCTGAGGCCGGCACCCTGCAGGGCTGCCTGACACGGAGCCTTGCAGGCTTCGATCAGCGAGTGTGCCAGTGCTTCAAACTTGGCACGTGTGAGCGTCTTGACCAAGTGCTTGGGCACGCCACCCACGGGCATGATGTACGGCAGGTTGATTTCGGTCGAGGTCGAGCTGGAGAGTTCGATCTTGGCCTTTTCGGCAGCTTCCTTCAGGCGCTGCATGGCCATCGGGTCGGCCGAGAGGTCGGCGCCCTCGTCGTTCTTGAATTCCTGTACGAGCCAGTCGATGATGACGTGGTCGAAGTCATCGCCGCCCAGATGGGTATCGCCGTTGGTGGAGAGCACTTCGAATACGCCGCCACCAAATTCGAGGATGGAGATATCGAAGGTACCGCCGCCCAGGTCGAACACGGCAATCTTCATATCCTTGTTAGCCTTGTCGATACCGTAGGCCAATGCGGCTGCCGTAGGCTCGTTGACGATGCGCTTTACATCGAGTCCGGCGATTTGGCCGGCTTCCTTGGTAGCCTGACGCTGCGAGTCGCTGAAGTAGGCCGGTACGGTGATGACAGCTTCGGTCACCTCTTGTCCGAGGTAGTCTTCGGCGGTCTTTTTCATCTTCTGGAGCGTCATGGCCGAGATTTCCTGCGGCGTATACTGGCGTCCGTCGATGTCGACGCGCGGTGTGTTGTTGTCGCCGCGTACCACGGTGTAGGGCACACGTGCGATTTCCTTCTGCACCTGGTCGTAGGTCTCACCCATGAAGCGCTTGATGGAGTAGATGGTGCGCTTGGGGTTGGTGATAGCCTGACGCTTGGCGGGGTCGCCCACCTTGCGCTCGCCGCCTTCGACGAAAGCCACGATGCTCGGCGTGGTGCGCTTACCTTCGCTGTTTGCGATAACTACGGGTTCGTTTCCTTCGAATACGGAAACGCAGGAGTTGGTAGTTCCTAAGTCAATTCCAAT
>SFCP01000051.1 GCA_004558535.1 Bacteroidales bacterium
CAAACACGGGTGAAGAGGTGATAACGCGTGTTTCCGCCGTAAATGTTGTGGTTGCGGTTGGTATAGATCTGCATGTCAAACTGCTTGTCGGCCTGCACCAATGCCTCGCTCATCTCGGTGGCGTTGCGGAAGTGCACGTTGTCGTCGGCCGTGCCGTGGATGAGCAGCAGGTCTCCGTGCAACGCAGCGGCCCGCCCTATGGGACAGCGGCCGTAGCCGGTGGGATTTTCCTGCGGCGTACGCATGTAGCGCTCCGTATATACGGTGTCGTAGTATTTCCAGTTGCTTGGGGCGGCAATGGCCACGCCGGCGCGGAAGACGTTGCGGCCCTCGGCCATCGACATGAGGGTGTTGAAGCCGCCGAAGCTCCATCCCCAGATGCCTATGCGGTCCTTGTCGACATAGGGGAGCGTGCCCAAATACAACGCAGTCTCCACCTGGTCCTTGCTTTCCAAGTCTCCTAAATTCAGATACGTACATTTCTCGAAATCAGCACCGCGTCCGCCCGTGCCACGACCATCCACGCAGACGTAGATGTAGCCCCGGTCGGCCATATAGCTCTCGAAAATGCCGCCGCCGTAGAATCCCATGTTCCAAGCGTCGGTTACCTCCTGCGAACCGGGCCCGCTGTACTGATACATAATGACCGGGTAACGGCGGGAGGGGTCGAAATCGCGCGGCTTGACCATCCAACCATTCAGCTGTACGCCCTCGCCGGTCGTGAAGGTGAAGAATTCCTTTTTACCCAGGAGTCCGTCGGTCTTTTCCAGCAGCGAGGCGTTGTCGACCAACGTGGTGAGCTGACGCCCCGTGTTGTCGCAAAGCGTCGTGACGGGCGGCTGCTGCGCGGAGGAGTAGACGTTCATGAAATACTTCATCGTAGGGCTGAACGTGGCCGAGTTGGTGCCCGTCTGCGAGGAGAGCTTTTTCACCTTCCCCTTGCTGTCGGCCACATAAACCTCCTGTCGCAGCGGACTTTCAGCCCGCGCGGCGTAATAGAAACGACCTGCGCCCGGCTCGCAGCCATAAAAATGCGTCACCTCGAAGTTTCCGCTCGTCACCTGACGCTCCAGCTGGCCGGAAAGGGTGTACCAATACAAATGCTGGTAACCGCTGCGCTCGGACAACAGGGAGAAATGGCCGTCGTAGAACTTCATGTCGGTGTAGGCAGCCTCGCGGATGTAGCGGTCGTTCGTCTCGCGCAAGACAAGCTGGGCCTCGGTCGAACGGGGATGGACCATGTAGACGTCCATGCGGTTCTGGTGGCGGTTCAGGGTGATGACCGCCAACTTGTCCGGCTGGTCGGTAAACTGGATGCGGGGCACGTAGCCATCGCTGTCCACAGGAACTTTCAGCGTGCGCGTCACGCGATTCTTGATATCAAAGGAATGCACGCTTACCTTTGAGTTGGGCGTACCTGCGACGGGGTACTTGTAAGCGTACTCGCCGGGGTAGAGATCGTTCTGCGTCTCAGCAGGTGCCAACCCCTTGAACATTTGCATGTGGTAAATATCCACTCCGCTCTCGTCGTAACGTACCCACGCCAACATCTGACTGTCGGACGAGAAACTATAGGAGCAGTTGGTCGAAAACTCCTCCTCGTTGACCCAATCGGGGATGCCGTTGATAATGGCATTGAACTGGCCGTCCTTGGTGACCTGACTCTCAGCATTGCCATAGAGCAATTTCACCAGGAAGAGGTTGCCCTCGCGCACGAAAGCCACCAAGTTGCCATCCGGCGAGAACTGCGGCACCTGTTGCGGTCCGCCGTCGGACAGGGGTACGAAGGTCTTGTTGTCGACGTCGTAGAGGTAGTACACGGCGGTGAAGGAGCGGCGATAAATCGGCTTGGTGGCGGTCTGCAACAGGATGCGCTTCTCGTCCGGCGAGAGGATATAGCCGTCTATGCCCGAGAGCTTGACCGGCCCTTTGGCCGTAGCCACGTCGAACAAGGTGGAAGTTTCTTTTCCCGTGCGGAAGGATGACACCACAATGCGACACCGGTCGTCGGACAGGCGGGTGTAGTGCTCTCCGTCGTTCATGGGTTTCACACCATAGACATACTGCGGCGAATATACGCCGCCCGTGATGTCCTTCAAGGTAAGCTGGCCGGACTGTGCCACCGCAAAGGGGGCACCACAAAGCAGGCCGACCAGCCAGACAAGGATTCTTTTCATATGGATAAAGGTTCGTTTTTAGCTATGAGAGAAGCGTCAGTTTATGACCGGCTCTTCGATGGAATTGTCCTCGGTTGTGAAGTCCTGCTCTATGGTCACGGCGTCACTGCCGGGCGTCAGGTAGACACGAAACGTGGGACCCTCGCCACACCAGCCCACCACGGCCCAAAAGCACAGGCGGCCGGCCGTACTGGCCTCGCGGTTGCAATTCATGCCCAGCAGCAAGCCGCTGTTGAAGTCGCCGCGCGTACTTTCCGAAACGTACTTTTCAAAATCCTCCTTGGTAAACTCGCGGTGGATGACCTGCTCGCCGTCGCGCGTGACGGTCAAGGTGACGCGGTTCTGGTAATACTCCTGCTTCAAGTTGTCCACCAGAAGCGGCAGGTTGGCGTCCGGTGCACAGCGGATGTGATAGGCGTACATCTTTCCGCCCAAACGGATGGTGTCGGAAAGCTCTTCGCCCTCGACATACGTTTCCGGTTCGTTTTTCTCGGCTTCCGGCTGCGCCTGTTCGGTGGAGTCGCCCCCTCTGTCGGCTTTGTCGGCACTGCCGCAGGCGGACAACAGGGCCACGGTCAGGCAGGCGGTGAAAAGATAGGACTTGTAGGACATGATGAAACTGTTTTTGCAGGGAAACAGCCCGGCGGAGAGGTGCCTCGGGCAGACGGCTTCCCATTATCAAAGCACAAAATAACGAAAAGCCACGCACTCGGGCAAGAAAAAAGGAAGGAAATAGCCCAACGGGGCGGGATTTTTTCCGTAATTTTGCCGCCACAAGGGATTTTCCGCACCATACAGGGACATTTCCCACCCTGCCATGACAGCGCGCGAAAAGCCGCCAAGTACCACCCAACCATGCTCCAGCGTCACCCGATTACCCACTTCCTGAAAATGACAGTCGGCCGGTTTCTCCTGCCGGCCCTGCTGATTATGCTTGGCGCTTGTGACGACGACTCAACCATCGTACCCGGACCACGCCAGCCCGCCCGGCGCACCGTCCTCATCTATATGTGTGCGCAGAACTCCTTAGGATGGGCACACTACACCAAGAGCGACTCCGTGGAAATCATGGCCGGACGCAACGCCATCGCCGAGAACGACCGCCTGCTCATCTTCATCGACGACGGCGAAGCCCCGCGGCTGATGAAGGTCGGCAGCACGACCGACCAACCCGTCGTGGTGCGACGCTGGGAAAGCGACATCAACTCCGCCAGCCCCGAGACGCTGCGCGAAGTGGTCAGCTGGGTGCAGAAATACTATCCTGCCGAGGAATACGGACTGGTCATGTGGTCACACGCCGACGGATGGTTACCCGCCACAGGCACAGAGCAGCCACTGACGGACAAAGGAACGTACTCCTTCGGCATCGACGTAGGACCGGGCGGCAACATGGGCAACGACCGCGACGCCAACGGCGGGACGGGCACGCAGATGAACATCACCGACATGGCGACAGCACTCAGCGAAAGCGGCGTCCACATGAAATACATCCTCTTTGACGCCTGCATGATGCAGAACGTCGAAAGCGACTACGCCCTGCGCCACGTCACGGACTACATCGTGGCCGCCCCCATGGCTATCAGTGCCTACGGAGCCGACTATACCGGACTGCTGCGGCAGGGGCTGTTCAGCGAACGGGTAGAGGACATCGTCTACACCTACTATGCCGACGTCGTAGATCCCGCCCATTCCAATAAATATGGAGGCTACGGCGTCGTCATCTCCTGTGTGCGCACCGCGGGACTGGAGGAACTGGCCCGCACCGTGGCCGAAATGCTGCCGCGCTCGGCACTGGCCGGACCCAACCCGACACCGATGGACACCGTGCAGCACTACCATCCCTACACCTCCAGCTATTATTACCGCCCTCACCAATATGATCTGCGCTGCACCCTGCGCCAATGGCTCTCGGACGAGGATATGGCCCGCTTCGACGCCGTCCTGTCCAACGTAGTCACAGCCAAGGCTGCCAGTCCGCGCTTCTGGGTGGGACCACAAAGCTGGAGCTTCTACCAGATGGACCTGCAAAACTACTGCGGCGTGGCTGCATTCGTGCCGCAAGCCACTTACACAAATCATGCAGCCGCCTGCCCCTTCGGAGACCTGAACGAAGCATTCCGCCAGACGGAGTGGTACGCTGCCACAGGCTGGGCAAACTTCGAGAAGGCCGCCCTAAGCATGCCTACCATCGATTAGCGCAAAACTACAGCCGACTTGCGCGGCAACAACTGCTCCATACATTTCACCAAGAACCACCCATTATCCTGCAACATGGCATTTTTCAAATCTCACAAAGGACCTACGACCAACGAACCCGCCAAACCGGGATTTTTTGCACGCCTGCTGCACAAGGTTTGGCAACATAAATTTCTCTGGACCTCCATCCTTTTTGTGGTGGTCACAGGTTTTTTGGACTCGAACAGCTATTGGAACCGCCGCGCCCTGAGTCAGGTCAACGACTCCCTGCGCAATGAAATCCTGATCCTGGAGGAAAAATGCCACCGCGACAGTACGCGCCTCAAACAGCTGAAGCGCGACCCCGATGCCGTCATTCACGTGGCCCGCGAAGTCTATTTCATGAAACGGGAGAACGAAGATGTCTACATTGCCAACTGACACAACGCACGAACCACCCCTTTCCCCCTACCCCACACGATTATGCTCAAAAACTACCTCTTCATACTGGGCGGCATCAGCATGCTGATAGGTGCCATCATGCCGTTGTTTATATCTCTGCAGCCCTACGCTCCCACGGTGTTCACCCTGGGCGCCATCCTCTTTGCCACGATGCAGATTCAGTCCCGCTACGAGGGACACGACCCCGTCATACGCCGACTGCGCCGGCAGCAAGTGCTGGGTGCATTGGTCCTGGTGGCCACCGGCGGCATGATGTGGATGAGCAAACTGCAGATAGAGCCTTGCGAGGGCGACGAATGGAAGCTGGGACTGGCCATCGGTGCCGTCTTTGAAGTCTATACGGCCTTCCGCCTGCCTGCCCTGCTCGAAAAGGAACAGGGGAAGCAATAATACCAAGCCCCCACACCGACGCCCGGCCCTTGCACTTTCCCTCAAAGGCCGGGACGTTCTATTTTTCAGGAGGGTCGATGTCTAAAAAAATAATAATATGCGGCGCTAAGAAGCCCGCAAAATCAAAAGAATGTTGCTTTTCAATCTTAATAACATATCCACTCGCAACGTACCGGCCGAAGATTGTACCTTTGCCGCATGAAAAATCACGGCAAAATGAGAAAGACTGTTTTCCTACTGTCCTGCGTATTGCTGCTGCTTTCGTGCAGCGAACAATACAACATTGCCGGCAACTCAACCATTGGAAATTTTGACGGACAAACGGTTTATCTGAAAGTCAACTGCGACGGGACGGAACTCGCCTGCTTGGATTCCTGTCAGATGGTGCACGGACGTTTCAACTTCATGGGAGACGTCGACACCGTCATGGTAGCCATGATGTACATGGGCAACGAGCGCTTGATCCCCGTCGTGCTGGAAACGGGCGACCTGACCGTCGAGATGGACCACTGCGGCCCGAAAGTGGGCGGTACCCCCTACAACGACAAGCTCAACACCTTCTTCCGCAAGCGCGACCGCATCGAAAATGAACAATGGGAGCTGGACCGCGAATGCCTGCGCATGATGCGCGAAGGCAAAAGCCGGGAAGACATCAACAGCTACTACCAACCGCGAGCCGAGCGGCTGATACGAAAAATGGAAAAGCTGGAGACGGATTTTATCAGGGACAACTACGACAACGCTCTGGGCCCCGGTTGCTTCCTGTGGCTCTTCGGCAGCTACCCCATCCCCATCATGACCGACCAAATCCGCAACATTATCGCGGGAGCGCCGCCCTGTTTCCTCAACAACCCCTACGTGAACAACTACGTGCGCCGCGCGCGCCGCCGGGAGCACGATGGTCCGCCAAGGAGATAAGCTGCTACCACGCGAAAGCCACCACCACGAAACGCATGACGAACAGGAAGCCCGCACTGCCGGACGGAAAAACGCCATACAAGACATCGCAAAAAGACATAGCCCCGACGTCCATATCATAGAGGAAGTACTGCCCGCAGACTTCCTCTTTTCTTTTTCCCGAGGAGCCCGCACCACGGCCGAACTTCGATTTTTCAGGCAGTAGGCGGCACATATCCCGGATTTTGTATACTTTTGCAATAATTAGTCGGCAGGTAGTGCCGCACATGAAGAACACACAATATTATTATATGAAGAAAATTATCCTGTCGGCAGCAGTTATGCTGCTCGGAGCAAGCCCATCGATGCGGGCGCAACTTAGTCTGGTAAATCCGGTTCCGCAGGAAGTGACGCGGACGGGCGAGGGCGCAGTGACAACTGCTCCCCGGGCCTGGAAAATCGTAAGCGACGCAGGGCTACATGCCGATGTGCTCCGCCTACTCGGCACTGCGCCGGTCGCATCCGAGAGCAAGGCGCCCTTCACGCTGACCTTGGGCGTAAAGGGAGACAAGTGCGTAAAAAAATATGCGAAGTACGTGCCCGCAAAGGCTGAGAGCTATTACCTGCATATCACGGAGAGGGGCATCGTCCTTGCCGCCGCCGACGAGCAAGGCTTGTTCTTTGGCGCGCAGACCCTCCTCGGCATGATGGCACAGGGGAAAATAGAGCTATGTACGGTCAAGGACTATCCCGACGTGCCCTACCGCGGCGTTGTCGAGGGTTTCTACGGCACTCCCTGGAGCCACGAAGCGCGGCTTAGCCAGATAGCCTTCTACGGACGCAACAAAATGAACGTCTACATCTACGGACCGAAGGACGATCCCTGGCATCGTGACAAATGGCGCGAACCTTACCCCGAGGCCGAAGCCCGCCGCATCAGCGAACTGGCCGACGTGGCCCGCCGCAACGGCGTCAACTTCTACTGGGCCATACATCCGGGCGTCGACATCAAGTGGACGGACGAGGATCGCGACAAACTGGTGGCCAAACTCGAACGTATGTACGACCTCGGCGTACGTGCCTTTGCCGTCTTCTTTGATGATATTTGGGGCGAGGGCACTCGCGCAGACAAACAGGCCGAATTGCTCAACTACGTCGACGATAATTTCATCCGCCGCAAGCCTGATGTATCGCCACTCGTCATGTGTCCCACGGAATACAACCGCGCGTGGGCCAACGACGAAAAGGGCTATTTGCGGACGCTCGGCACGAAGATGAACCAAGGCATCGAAATCATGTGGACAGGCAATTCGGTGGTCCACTGTATCGATCGCGAAAGCCAGGAATGGATCAACGAGCGCATTGCCCGCAAATCCTACATCTGGTGGAACTTCCCGGTGTCCGACTTCGTACGCGACCACATTCTCCTCGGACCTGCCTATGGCAACGACCTCGATATAGCCGAGACCATGGCCGGATTTGTCAGCAATCCCATGGAGCACGCCGAAGCTTCCAAGATTTCGCTCTACGGCATCGCCGACTACACGTGGAATATGCGTGCCTACGATTACCAGCGCGACTGGGAGCGCGGCCTGCGTGCCCTCCTGCCCGACAACTATGAGGCTTTGCGAACTTTTGCTCTTTACAACAAGGACTTAGGTCCCAACGGGCACGGTTTCCGGCGTGAAGAGGGCGACGAACTTCTGACCATCGCGCAAGGAGCCTTGAACGGCAACAGCACAGCCCGCCGCGAGCTCGACGAAAAGTGCGAGGAGCTGGCCATAGCCGTTGACCTGTTGCTCAATGATGAGAGCAATCCAGAACTGGTGCGCGAATTGCGTCCCTGGTTGTTGCAAGCCAAAAACTTAGCTGCCTACGGCCACGCCGTGGTGGCGCTCAGCGAGTCCGTAAGCAAGACTCCGCGCGCCGGCCACCTGTGCAATTTCCAAAACTACTACCGCCAAGCGCGCTCCCTGCAGAAACAAATGTATGACCTGGAGAACAGCGACGTGCGCCACGCCCTGCAACCGGGCATCAAGGTGGGCACCAAAGTGATGCTTCCCACGCTCAATGCCCTCTTCACCGCAGCTGTCGAAGATTACAACAGCAACAACGGCACCCAGCTCGACGCCGTGGCCGAATACAACCCCTTCCGCCTGAGCAGCAACGTCACGCAATTGGCCCTGCTGCCCGTCAGCGTGAAAGGCAACGACGTCAGCGTGGCCCCGGCACTGGAAGTCATCAACTGGCAGGCCGGCGGAGAGATGATTATCGAGGGAGACCGGCCCATTACCTTTGCCGGAATGGACTTCAACCTGGGCGTGCCGGGCATCGCCGACTGCTTCACGCTCGAGCTCATGGTGGGCGGCCAATGGACCAAGGTCAGCCTGCTGCACTACAGCGCTGAGGATCCCGTCATACATACGGGCAACGAACTGGGAGGCATGACGGCGACCAAACTGCGACTGACCAACACTTCGGGCAAGGAGCAGAAAGTCTACTTCAAGCGCTTCAATTTTGTCAAGCAATAGGACGAAGCGGTCCTCAAGTGCTTCGCGAAATCACCTGCAGCCGCATTCCTCTACCTCACCGTAACAAGGGGGCAAGCTGTTTCCTTGTTGCGGTGAGATTGTATCGTGCCGGCAGCCGCCACCATTACGCCATACACATTCGTGGGAGAAATAGGACCTGAGATATAGCACTTGGCCCAAAATCAAGCAAGCATCCTTATGAAAAAGGAACAATACGTCAAAATCAAAGAGTACCTGCGCGAGGTCATCCGGGGGACAGCATTCGAGAACCACGTGATGACCGTGGGCGGCTGCGTGCGCGACGAACTGATGAACGTCGAAATCAAGGACATCGACCTGTGCGTGTCCCTGCCCGAGGGCGGCATACGCTTTGCCGAGTGGCTCAAGCAAAAGGGACTCACCACAAAGGGCGTCACAGTCTACCCCAATTTCGGCACCGCCATGTTGCATCTGAAGGCCTTCCCTCGGGTGGAACTGGAGTTCGTGCAGACGCGCCGCGAAAAGTACATAGACCACTCCTGCCGCAACCCGCTGACGGCCTTTGGCTCCATCCGCGAGGACTGCCTGCGCCGCGACCTTACCATCAACGCGCTCTACTGCAACCTGTCTACCAACGAAATCATCGACATCACCGGCAACGGCGTCAACGACATCCGCGATCATATCATCCGGACGCCGGCCGACCCGGACCTCACCTACGACGACGACCCCCTGCGCATACTGCGGTGTATCCGCTTCGCCAGTCGCTACGGCTGGGAGATTGAGGAGGAGACGATGGCAGGCATGAAGCGCAACGTGTTCCGGCTGGAGATTATCACCAAGGAGCGCGTACACGACGAGTTCTGCCGGATGCTCACCTGCCGCTACCCCGTCATGGCCCTGCAGCTGCTCCGCGAGACGGGCGCCATGCACTATGTCATCCCCGAAATGGAGGAGACGTACACCGCCCCCTGCGACGGGCTCTCCGGCGTGGCGCTTTGGGAGCACACACTGCGCGTGGTGCAGGAAGTGGCGGCCCTGACGACCGAAGCCGGCGAGGAGGACAGGCGCATACTGTCCCTCGGCGCGCTGCTGCAGGGCATCACCGGGCGACACGGCGGAGGACACGGCGAAGCAGATGGCCGGGCCATCGACCGCATCCTGCGCACGCTGAAGTTCTCCAACGACGAGATTGCATCCGTGGGCTTTCTCGTCGCACACATCGCAGACCTCCACGTCCGGGGAGACCGGTGCGAACCAATCGCAGACCGGGAACTGCGCCGCCTGCAATACACCTGCAAGGGCGAAGGGCGCTTTCGCCAACTGATGACCCTTGCCCAAGCCGTGGAAACGGCGACGCACAGGCGCGAGGACGGTTGCCCGGCCACGCAGGCCGAGGACCTTGTGGCCCGCACGGAGCAGATGAAAGCCGAGGGCACGGCCCTCTTTGGCTTCAAGGGTTTCCTGTCCGGCCACGAGGTGATGCAGGCAAAGGGCCTCGCCCCCGGTCCCGCCGTCCGCCGGTGCCTGGATTACCTGTTGGAGCTGGCCCTCACCGACCCCTTGATAAATCACGAACAGGCGGTCAAACTCCTGCTCGACTACGACCCCGATTCAATCACCCTATAGACCGAGATTATGAAATACGAAAGAGCCTTTACCCCCGAATGGATCCATGAATTGCAAGACAACGAAGTCTTCGTCTTTGGCAGCAATCTGGCCGGCGCTCACGGCGGCGGCGCAGCGCGGCTGGCTTACAAGAAGTTTGGTGCCCAGTGGGGCATCGGTGTCGGACTGCAGGGGCAGAGCTATGCCATCCCCACCATGCAGGGAGGCGTAGACACCATCCGCCCCTACGTGGACGAATTTATCGACTTCGCCCGGCGCCATGCGCACCTCACCTTTCTCGTCACCAAAATAGGCTGCGGCATCGCCGGATTTCGCGACGAAACGATAGCGCCCCTGTTCCGGGAAGCCCTCGAAGTGGAGAACATTCTCCTGCCCAAAGATTTCGTGGACATCATCACTGCGTAGGACCGCTACCGCCCCGACAGGTTCCACCCCGACCGCTCCTGCTCCCGACCGCTGCCGCCCCAATCGCTTCCCGCCCGACGGCTGCCGACCCCAACGGCTGCCACCCTGCCCACTTCCCGACGACACATTTGTATCGCTGCGACACTGCTCCGAGGTACATCTCTGCCGGACAGAAGGAGGCGCACCGGACGGACACTCCGCCACCGAGCGGACGCCCCGCACCTCGTACCCCCGACCTCGCGCCGGCCGGTATCTGCGACACCCTGCGCGGGCGTTTCTCGAAATGTTAACGCGAAATCCGACGATTTGGATTTCGGCGAAAAATGTATTATATTTGCATTGCACCGAAGCAGTCCTGCGGCAAACGCAAGGCTGCTTCGGTGTTTTTTGGGTAGTCCATCGCCACTCGAAAGGCGCCGGAGGGCACTCGTAGGCAGCACTTGGAAAAAACTACAAAGCACTTGGGAAAAACTACAAAGGAGATAGTTTTCTCTAAGTGCCGGATAGTTTTGCGCAGGCAGGATTTTGATAATGCAAACCTGTCACAAAATTGTTTTCAGAAGTTATAAATGTTAATGCAACTATGCACTTTGGTGCTGCCGAGAGCCTGTCCTCGGGCCTGCCGCGCCGCACGCCGAAGCACGGGTACGGACTTCTAAAATCCCAATTCGCCATCCCTACGGCTGTATCGGGGCTTACGAGCGGATACCCTCGCCTCGCGCCCCTCTGTAGGCGCTTCTACGGCTTCACCCTTTGTTTTTCTTGCGGCAAGTTTGGCCATTTCGCTTTCTTGCACTACCTTTGCATAAGGTAGGCGGCGACTGTAACGATGCCGGCCGGACACACCCTCCACGAAAGCCGTGGAGGACAACGGGAAAGCCCTGCAGTTCAGTCCCCTTTCCTACGCCTGCCACCCCTACTTGTTTCCGCATACGAAAAACCACTTACAATCGATAACCATGAAGAAGACTCTTTCCCCAACACAGGTGGCCCGATGGTGCATGGCCCTAATCGTTGCCCTGCTGCCCGCCCTGCAAATGGCGGCACAACTGCCCATTCGCGACGGAGCGACCTATCAAGTAGCGCACGACACGTATCTCACTGTGGGCGAGGCCGACGCATCGGCTGAGGGACAGGCCTGGACTTTCCACCAGCTGTCAGCCACTGAAAACGTATTTGCCATCATCAACCATCACTACGCACAGGCGGCCGACATGGCCCTGGATTCGAAAAATCCCGGAAAACTCCTGCAATGGGAGTACACGGGCAGCAACAACCAGCGTTTCTACGTGGCGCCCGTGGACGGAGAGACCGATGTGGTGCAGCTGCTGTGCAACAGTGACCGCACAAAAGCACTGACGGTGCAGAGCGACGGTACCTTGCTGCTGACTACCGACCTTGCCTCGGCCGCCACGCACTTCCGAATGGTGGACCTGCAGCAGGAGCTCTACGTCTGGCCCGTGGCCGGCACCCACTATCAATTGCGCAACGTGGGCGATGGCACCTACCTGACCAACCGCGGCAAGGCGGACGACAATGCACCGGTCTATTCCGACGCTTTCGACGAGACCCTGGCCTCGCAGTTCGTATGGCAACTGCGCCGGCAGGCCGACAACAACACCTGGTTCCAACTCTACCAGCCCTACGTGGCCAAAGCCGTGGATGCGGCTCTCAACACAAGCAAGAAGCCCCTGCTGTGGAGCCCCTCGTACACCAACAGCAACCAGCAATTCTACCTTGAGGAAGTGTCGGGAATGACCAACATCTACAATCTGGTAGCCTTACAGGGCAGAACGAAATACTACCTCAACGTGGCGAACGGACAGACCACGATGACAACCGACGGCAGCGGAGCGGCAGCACAATTCACCCTGGAACGTGTCGACCCGGACGACTTGCCCCAGGCCAATCACTGGGAGGATGAAACCTTCTTCGAGGAAAACAAGGAGCCCGGCCATGCCTATTACATGCCCTACTCCACAACGACAGCCATGCAGGCCGATGCACGCTACGAACACCCCTGGCTCGACGCACAAAGCGAACGCGTGATGAGCCTGAACGGCCTGTGGCGGCTCAACTACGTGGACAACCCCTCGAAGCGACCCGGCAAGGACGCTTTCTGGGGCGATGACGCCGACGTGTCGGCCTGGGACACCATCACCGTGCCCTCCTGCCTGGAAATGAAAGGCTATGGCGACCCACTCTACATCAACGTAAACTACGCCTTCAACGATGCACCGCCGGCCATCGTCATGCGCAGCGGACTGACCAACTCCGTGGCTTCGTACCGCCGCGACTTCACGCTGCCCGACGGCTGGACAGACGATCGCGTCTTCCTGCATTTCGACGGTATCTACAGCGCAGCCTACGTCTGGGTGAACGGAGAATACATCGGCTACACGCAAGGCTCGAACAATGACGCAGAATTCGACGTGACCGAGGCCGTGCGCGCCGGCGAGAACAATGTCAGCGTACAGGTAATCCGCTGGTGCGACGGCTCCTACCTCGAGGGACAGGACATGTGGCACATGAGCGGCATCCATCGCGACGTTTACCTCTTTGCCACGCCCCGCACCTTTGTGCGCGACCACTATATCACCTCCTCGCTCAACGCTTCCGCCAACTACACCACCGGCACGATGAACGTGGCCCTGGCCCTGGACAACCGCGATGCACAAGCTGCAGAAAAGCGCGTGGAGGTGCGCCTCCTTGCACCCGACGGAACAACGGTAGCCACGCAGTCGGCCACAATCGTCTTCGCTGCAGGCGAGACGGAGCAGCAGGCAGACCTGACCTTCAACGGCCTGAGCGACCTGCAACTCTGGTCCGCCGAAACGCCCAACCTCTACACCGTGGAAGTGGTGCAGCTGGATGCCGACGGCAACGAGGAGAGCGCTTTCTCGACCAAATATGGTTTCCGCCACGTGCAGATTGCGGGAAACAAAGTCAAGGTGAACGGACAAATTGTCTACTTCAAGGGTGCCAACACACAGGATACCCATCCCGTACATGGCCGCAGCATCGACGTGGCTACGATGTTGCAGGACGTACAAATGATGAAGCAGGCCAACATGAACACGGTACGCACCAGCCACTACCCGCGACAGGCCAAGATGAACGCCATGTTTGACTATTACGGCCTCTACTGCATGGATGAAGCCGACCTGGAATGCCACCTGAACTGGGAAAACAATGGCAACTGGGGAGGCATCACCAACCAAGCCTCGTGGCAGCCGCAGTACATCGACCGCACAACCCGCATGGTGCTTCGCGACCGCAACTTCCCCAGCGTGATTTTCTGGAGTCTGGGCAACGAGAGCGGCGGAGGCAGCAATTTCAACGCCGCCTATACTGCCGTGCGCAACCTCGACCCGCGTATTATCCACTACGAGGGAGCTACGCGTGCGAATACCTCACCCACCGACCTCTACAGCGTGATGTACCCCAACACCTCCGTCTGCAATGCCGCCGCCAACAACAATGGCAAGGGCCAACCCTACTTCATGTGCGAATACGCCCACGCCATGGGCAACGCCGTGGGCAACCTGAAAGAATACTGGGACATTATCGAAAACAGCACCTATGGTATCGGCGGCTGCATCTGGGATTGGGTGGACCAATCCATCTGTGACGCCGAGGATATCAAGGCGGGCACCATCCGCGTGGGCGGCTACAACAAATACCGCACGGGATCTGATTACCCCGGCCCGCACCAAGGCAACTTCGTCAACAACGGACTCGTGGCCGGCGACCGCGCCTGGTCACCCGAGCTGACGGAAGTCAAGGGCGTCTACCAGTACGTGAAATTCTCCGACTTCAATTCCGTAAGCAAGCAGTTGAAAGTAAAAAATGCCTACGCGTTCATTGACCTTTCCCGCTTCTACCTGAAATACACTCTCCTCGAAGAGGGCCGCATCGTGGAGGAGGGCCGCACCGAAGTGCCGTCCATCGCTCCCGGCAAAACGGGCAGCATCATCGTACCCTATACCTACGAGCCGCAAACCGGCAAGGAGACCTTCCTGAACCTGGAGTTCTGTCTGGCGGAAGACGCTTCGTGGGCCGCTGCCGGCTATCCCGTGGCTGCCTTCCAGCGCCAACTGAAGACGCGCAACGCTACATTTGCCACCGTCGAAAGCAGTGGCGACCCGATAGTGCTGGATGAGACGTCCAATGCCTCGGCCTACACGTTGAAGAACAACCGTTTCCTGATGCGCTTTACCAAGAGCGAGGGACAACTGACGGCCTGGACCTACGGCGGCAAGTTCCTCATCACCACAGGTCCCGAGTACGGCAACTATCGCTGGGTAGAGAACGACGGACCTACGGAAGCCCTCAGCGGATACAGTGCTGCGACGGGCATCACCACCAAGAGCTGTACCGCCAGCGTCAATGCAGACGGCACGCAAGCCACGGTAACCGTCAACGCCGAGGGCAACAATTGCAACTACACCTTTGTCTATACCATCTACGACAACGGTTATGTGGACCTGAAGAGTACCTTCACGCCGCAAACCACCAACCTGCGCCGCATCGGCTACACGATGACTTTCCCCGCCGCCTTTGAAAATGTGGAATACTACGCCCGCGGCCCGTGGGAGAATTACATAGACCGAAACAGCGCCTCTTTCTACGGCCGCTACACGACGACCGTGACAGATATGTTCGAGCCGTATCCGAAACCGCAGAGCATGGCCAACCGCGAGGGGCTGCGCGACCTCACCCTGAGCACGACCGACGGTGCCTACGGGCTGAAGGTGCAGACTTCGACGGACGTAGCCTTCTCCCTACTGCACTTCAGTGATGTCAGCCTGAAGAACGCTACGCACACATGGGACTTGGACGCCGCTACCAACTATGTCTACGCTCACTTCGACTACAAGCAGCGCGGACTGGGCAATGGTAGTTGCGGCCAGAACACAGGTACAATTGCCAATTACCAACTTCCCTCGACCGGAAACTATACCTACACGCTCCGATTCATGCCCTACCTGGCATCTGAGACGGGCATAGAAAGCACGAAGTCCGACCTGGACGACCTGAACATCCGCCACGACGCCGCTGCCCGCCTCGTATATTGCACGGGCAACGTCGAAGCCGGCACCACCGTGACCTTGGTCAACATGGGCGGCGTGCAACTGGGCACGGCAAAGGCAGCAGCTGACACCCACTCGCTGACGCTTTCCACGGCCGGCCTGCCCGTCGGCGCCTACTTGCTCGTAGTGAAAAATGCAAAGGGCGTACGCACGCACAAGGTGCTGGTGCGCTGATAAAAACAGCCTGCCGCGATTATTGAAGCGCGGATAGCGCAGACGGCAGGCGTGATAAATCAAATCGGAAAGGCGTTGCCGAAAAATATTCAGCAGCGCCTTTCCATTTTCCTGACTGTAAAATGAAGAGAGTCCTGTTTGTTTGTCTCGGCAACATTTGTCGTTCGTCGGCGGCCGAGGAAGTTTTTCGCTCGCTGGTCCGTTCGCGCGGTTTGGAGGGAGAGGTGGAGGTCGATTCAGCCGGTATTATCGACTACCACGAGGGTGAATTGTCCGATCCACGGATGCGCAGCCACGCTGCGCGCCGCGGCTATCGCCTGCTGCACCGCTCGCGTCCCGTGACGGCGGCCGACTTTGCCCGCTTCGACTACATCGTGGGCATGGATGCCGACAACCTGCGGGCGTTGCAGCGCATAGCGGCCACGGCGTCCGAAGTGCGCGCCACGCTCCTGCCGATGGCGGATTTCCTACGGAGATATGAGGCCGAAAAAATACCCGACCCCTACTACGGTACAGGCCGGGATTTTGACTATGTGCTGGATTTGTTGGAGGATGCTTCGCCTGCTTTGTTGGACTTCGTACTTGGCAAGGCGTAGCTGCTGACTTTAATATATCAGGAAGATGGCAGGGATTTTTCCAAGGTCGGGAAGTCCCTGCTTTTTCCATTCCCGCAGGGGCAAAGTGCGGATAAATTCCTGCTGCGTAGTCAGTCCGGCCGCCACACAAAGACGTGTGGTCGGCGCGCAGGCCTGGCAGATGTCGGCAAAGAGCTTTGCATTGCGGTAAGGGGTTTCTATGAAAAGCTGTGTCTGACGTTCGGCCTTGGCCCGGCTTTCCAGTTGCTTCAGTCGCTTGATTCGGTCACTTTGGTCGATAGGCAGGTAGCCGTGGAAAGCAAAACTTTGCCCGTTAAATCCCGAAGCCATCACCGCCAGCAGGATGGACGACGGACCCACCAAGGGAACGACGCGAAGACCCTCGCGCTGGGCGATGGCCACAAGGTCTGCGCCGGGATCAGCGACGGCCGGGCAGCCCGCTTCGCTGATGACGCCCATCGGTTCGCCCCGACGGAGCGGTTCCAGGTGCCGGGAAAACAGCGCCGTGTCCGCGTGCTTGCCCATCGGGTAGAAGGTGAGGGCGTCGATGTCAATGCTGCGGTCCACCGCCTTGAGGAAACGGCGGGCCGTGCGCACTTCCTCCACGATGAAATGGCGGATGCCGCGGATGATGTCGGCGTTGTGAGCCGGCAGCACCTGTTCCGGCGGAGTATCGCCCAAGGTAACGGGTATCAGGTAAAGGGCGGGAGATAGCGGTTCGGACATAATTTCAAATGGAAAGGAATTGGGAACAAGCGCGAAGCGGACAGTCAGGCCTTGGGCAGTTGTGCGAAGGTTTTCCGGCGCTTTGCGTAGTACTGGTAGAGCAGGCAGAAACGGGAAAGTCCCTCGGGGTGCGGCTCGGTCATACAGCGCAGGTTTTCCTGGCGCTGCGGCAAGAAATCGGCGCGCAGGCGGCGAAACTCACGGCGTGCCCGCATTACGGCCCGGGCGTTGGCAGCATCGCCCTTGACGAGGAATTGCAGCGCTGCCACGTAGTCCAGCACCCGGCGTACGCGCATCACTTTGCGCAGGTCGGCTTCGGACAGGTTTTTGTAGAGCATCAGCAGGTTGTTGCGGAAGTTGAGGAACGTCTTCCGGGGATTTCCCTGCGCCAGCGAAGCACCGCCGACGTGGTAAGCCCGGCTTTGCGGCACACAGACCACGCCGCGGCCCCGCGTACGCAGGCGCCAGCAGAAATCAATCTCCTCCATGTGGGCAAAGAAGCGTCCGTCCAGGCCGCCGGCGGCTTCCCAGTCCGCACGGCGCACCATCAGTGCGGCGCCCGTGGCCCAAAGCAGGGGCACGATGTCGTCATACTGTCCATGGTCCTGCTCCACCGTGTCGAACACACGGCCCCGGCAATAGGGATAGCCGTAGCAATCCACCATGCCGCCCGCCGCCCCAGCGTACTCGAAGCTTTCCGGTTGCCGCTGGCTGCGCAATATGGGTTGACAGGCGGCGGTTTCCGGGTGCGCATCCATGTATTCCAACAGGGGTTCCAGCCATCCGCGTTCCACCTCCACGTCGGAATTGAGCAACAGGTAGAACTCTGCTTCCAATCCCCGCAAGGCTCGGTTGTAGCCCTCGGCGAAACCGTAGTTTTCGGGCAGGGTAATGAGGCCCACTTCGGGAAATTCCCGGCGCAGCATGGCACACGAGTCGTCCGTCGAACCGTTGTCTGCCACGATGACTTCGGCGCAGTCGGCCGAATGTCGTACCACCGAGGGCAGGAAGCGGCGCATCATTTCGCACCCATTCCAGTTGAGGATGACGATAGCTATTCTTTTTTTCATAAACTTGCGGATAGGGGATTTTGGCCCAGCAGTGTTGCGCCGTCTGCCGTAAATTCGCCCAACTGTGTCCGGGATATTTCGTTGTCGTGGGCAGACAGGCCCTCCGCTGCCGTCACGCGGATATAATTGTCGGTAAATCCCTGCATCGGTTGTCCCTCGCGGGCGTGCTCCCACAGCACGGGGCGAACGCTGCCCCGGTACTTGGCATAGAACTGCTTCCTCTTCGTTTCCGACAGCTCCAGCAGCCGGTGGCTTCGCTCGTGCTTTTCCTGCGGCGAAACCACGTGTGGGATTTCCAGTGCCTTGGTGCCCGGTCGTTCGGAGTAGCTGAACACGTGCAGCTGCGAGATGTCCAGCCCCTCGATGAAGCGGTAAGCCTCCTCGAAGTAGGCTGCCTGCTCGCCGCGGGTGCCCACGATGACGTCCACACCGATGAAGGCATCGGGCATCGCCTGCTTGATGCGGGCCACCTTGTCGGCAAAGAGCGCCGTGTCGTAGTGGCGGTGCATCAGCCGCAGGACGGCGTCGCTACCGCTCTGCAAGGGGATGTGGAAGTGGGGCATAAAGGCGCGCGAAGCCGCACAGAAATCGATGATCTCGTCTGTGAGCAGATTGGGTTCGATGGAGGAAATGCGGAAACGCTCGATACCCTCCACGCGGTCCAAGGCTCGGATCAAGTCCAGGAAGGTTTCGCCCGTCGAGCGGCCGAAGTCGCCGATATTGACGCCTGTGATGACGATTTCGCGGCCGCCCTCGCGTGCCACCTGCTCAGCCGTTTTCACCAAATCGGCAATTGGGGCATTGCGCGAGCGTCCGCGTGCAATTGGTATGGTGCAGTAGGTGCAGTAATAGTTGCATCCGTCCTGCACCTTCAGGAAGTAGCGTGTGCGGTCGCCGCACGAGCACGACGGCACAAAGGTGCGGATGTCGCGTGTGGGCACTGCCACTGCTTCGTGGCAGGCTTCACCGCCCTGCAGGTCGGCCTTGCGGGCCAGCAGTTCGTGGATGCGTTCGGGCACCTGCCCTCCCGGTTGCAGCTGTGCGTAGCATCCCACCACGATAATGGCGGCGCCGGGGTGCTCGCGGTGCAGGCGGTGTATGGCTTGGCGGCATTTCTGGTCTGCTGTCTCCGTCACGGAGCAGGTATTGATGATGCAGACGTCGGCCCGTCCGTCCCGTTCCACGGGCAGGATGCCAGCCTCGGCCAGCCGGTCGCGCAGCGAGGAGGTTTCGGCAAAATTGAGTTTGCAGCCCAGCGTCACAAACGCCGCGCGGAGATTTTTTTCTTCTGAGGGATTACACATAGAAACTTCGGGTGGTCACGCTTCGTCGCCCGGCAGGGACGACAGAAGCCCTGCAAAGGTACAACAAAACGACCACTTGCCCGTAGTTTCCGCCTACTTTTCTGCGCAGAGCCCGGGGGCGCATGACCTTCGCGCCATCCCTGTGCCCAACGGGGCACAAAGCACGGGTGAGAAAGCCGGGAATCGGCATGGCCGTGCCGGGATGGATTTTCTCCCGCGTGGTGGTGCGGGCCTTCGCGCTCCGCCGCTTGGCGCGGCTTCACTTGCCGAAGGTCCGCACCACCACTGCCGTTTCACTTCGCTTCTTTCTCTTTCTTTTTCTCTTCTTTTTATGTCAAACTAAAGGGCGAGGCGCAGCCCGAGGCTGTAGTACCTGTTGTCGGGCGGGTTGCAGTTGCGATTGGCGGACCGGCAGTAGCAGGCGACGTTGTACCAGCTGCCGCCACGGTTCACGCGGCCAGAGCCTTTACTCGGTCCCGTGGGATTCGTCTGAGAGGACGAGCTGTAAGGACCTTTCCAGTCCTGACACCACTCATACACATTCCCGCTCATGTCGTAGATACCCAATTCGTTCGGCGACTTCGTCTTCACGGGATGCGTGGTATCGGAAGAGTTGTCCCTGTACCACGCCACATCACCAAGGTTGCTGCTGCCGCTGTACTGATACCCGCGGGAATTACGTCCGCCGCGGGCGGCGAACTCCCACTCCGCCTCGGTGGGCAGGCGGAAATTCGCACCGGTCAACTCATTCAGCTTTTGGATAAAGGTCTGGCAATCATCCCAGCTTACGTACTCCACCGGCCGCTGCATATTCCCGGTAAACCAGGAGGGGTTGCTGCCCATCACGGCGACCCACAATTCCTGCGTCACCTCCGTCTCGCCGATGTAGTAGTCGCTCAGCGTCACCGTGTGCGTCTGCTTTTCATCGTTATCGTAATTTTGCTGCTCAGAGGTGGCGCCCATGGTGAACGTGCCGCCGGCCACGGCAATCATTTTGAACCTGACGCCATTGACGGTGTACTCTTTGTTTCCGTCCTTATCCATTACGCTTGGTTTAGGAAAGCTAACGTGACACCGGCATTGGGAAGACTTCTTGAAACACGCCTCGCAGACCGACTTCTGATGCGCACGCAGGGAAAGCGGGGAAAGAAAAATTATGCAAACACTTAAAATGGGGCAGGGCAAAGCGCAACTATGGGGCGCAGGCTTCGCAGGAAGTACACCTATATTTGCAAAGGTAGTGCAAGGCGAGAAAGTGCAATGCCAAAAACGCAGCTTTTGAGCTTTGTACTGCCCATCCGCAGCCTTCCTTTAGGTAAAGATGATTTTTTATAGACAAATCTATCACCTACGCAAGAAAATATTTGCACGGCGGGGCTTATTCGTGCATCGCACGGTGAAAAAGAACCGCCCCCTGCGCCAGCAGAAAAGACAAATTACTATGTTTGCAACGAGAAGCCGCTCACTATGGCTAAAACAGACGTAAGTGAATGTCTCAACGGGGGCTGTCTGCCCCCTTGG
>SFCP01000171.1 GCA_004558535.1 Bacteroidales bacterium
CGCGAACATGGTTAGTCGGTGCTAAGCATTCGCAGCCCCGCGCCTCTTTTTTGCGCGGGGCAAATAAAACCAATGAATCAAATAAATCGAATCATTCTACAACCGGCCGCACAGTGCGCCCGGTGGAGCGGTGGCCCCAGTCCGTGCCGGCACCGCGTCCCGAAAAGAACCACAGGCTGTACGCGCGCTGCGTATCGCTCTCATAGGGCAGAGACGACCAGCAGTAGCCACCCTCGCCCGCGCAGTGCGTGGAAGTATCGTAGCGCCAGCCGGCAGCAGGAAGGAAAATACTGTTACCGTTCCGCTTGGAAGTGAATCGCATACCGGCTACGCCATTCTGGGTGGTCCACTTGAGGGTGCAGTTGCTTATTAATTCGTCGAACTCGGCCTTGGTGGGCAGGCGCCAGCTGCCGCCCCAATTGGCACGGGCGGCATCATAGGAAGAGTTGCCACGAATGTCGCTCATGCTGCGTTCCCACGTCTTGCAATTGTCCTCGTCATAGTTGCTCTTGGTGCTTGTCTCGCCCCAAGCGTAGTAATTGCCGTATTCCTCCGGAGTGTTTGCGCCCACATTGCAGGTCGCCCACTTGACACTCAGACCCAAATCGACCCACTCGTGGCCAGCGTGCGTGCCGGTGGTCACTTGGGACTTGGTCTGCTTCTGTGCGCACTGACTCAGCGACATCTGAAACAAGAGGCAGATGCTTAATAAGGTAAGGAAAGATTTGGTTTTCATACTTTATGATTTTTTGAATTAGCGCAACTGTCAAAACGTGGTATTGTTGAAACAGGACGCACAGCATCCAGTCGTCCCTGAATCAAATAAATCGAATCATTCTAAGACTGGCCGGACCTGGTTCCCGCGGTAGCGAAGGATGCTATGCGAGCCGGCACTGCCTTTCGGATTGAAAGACAGCTCGTACGCTTCCGACGGATAGCTCTCAGTGGGCGTAGACGACCAGTAGAGGCCGTAATAGCCCGCGCTGAACAAGTTGGAAGCACCGGCGCGGAAGCCGGCAGCAGGAAGGAAGATACTATTGCCGTTCCGCTTGGAAGTGAAGCGCATACCCTTGACGCCATTCTGAGTGGTCCACCGGCGGGTGCAGTTGTTGACCAATTCGTCGAACTCGTCCTTGGTGGGCAGACGCCAGCTGCCGCCCCAATTGGCACAGGCGGCATCATAGGAAGAGTTTCCGCGAATGTCGCTCATCCTGCGTTCTTCAGTCTTGCAATTGTCCGGGTCATAGCTGCTCTTGGTGCTTGTCTCGCCCCAAGCGTAGTAATTGCCGTAACCCGTGGGGCTGGAAGCGCCCACATTGCAGGACGCCCACTTGACACTCAGACCAAGGTCAACATAATCGCGGCCGGCATGTGTGCCGGTGATTACTATCGCTTTTTCTCGCTTTTCTACGACTGGGGCAGGTTTATTCTCGGCAGGCTCCGGTTTTGCCGTTGCGGGAGTAGGAGGCGCGGCCTCATCTTCCGCCGTAGCAGACGCCGGTTCCACCGGCTTTGCCTTCTCAGCAGGAATCACGGAGTCTTTCTGCATGGAGTCCGCCACGGTATCTCCCCGCCCTCCGTCGCCCGAGGAAGTGGAGCAGCCCTTGGCCAACAGTACAATCAGCGCGGCGCAGAGGGCTACGATAAGGACCATCATGAGGCCGGTCGGCACCTTGCGGGATTTCTGCTGCGCCGGCGTAGGCGACACGGGTATAGGGGACGGTTCGGGCCGTGGATCTTCTACCTTCACCGCCGCATCCAACAGGGCCACGAACTCGCGGACGCTCTGCGGACGGTCCTTCTTGCGGATTTCCATGGCCCGCTCCACAGCTTGGCGCGTGGCGGCACTGATGCCGGCGGGAAAGGTCAGGTCTTCCTCCTCGTTGAGGCGGTCACCGGGCAGCATGGGCGTGTTGCCCGTCAGCACGCGATAAAGCGTGGCGCCGAGGGCATAGATGTCCGTGGCGGGAAGGAACTGCTGGTCTATCGGGGCATAACCCGGCGTGTAGCCGAGGAGTGTCGAGGGATTCTCACCGCTCGCAATGTCATACTGCTTGGAAGCACCGAAGTCAATCAGCACAGTGCTGCCATTGGGCTTCACCATGATATTGCCGGGCTTGATGTCGAGGTGCAGGCGGTTGTGGTCGTGCACCTCCATCAGTGCCTCGCACACCTGGCGGATATAGTAAATCGCCGCCTTTTCGGGCAGCGGCCCCTCCTTGCAGAGGGCGGCCAGAGACTGTCCCTCGATGTAGTCCATCACGTAGTAGGCCGTACCGTTCTCCTCGAAGACGTCGCTCACACGGACGATGCCCTCGTGCTCCAGCTCGCCAATGGCCCGCGCCTCCTCGAGGAACTTCCGCTTGCTCTTGTTCACCTGTTCCTGCATGCCCTGCGTACCCACCGTGACGTGGTTGGTATGCTCATCGCGGTTGCAGTAGTCCTGCATGAAGAATTCCTTGATGGCCACACGCCTGCGCAGCATCACATGCTCGGCCTCGTAGGTACAGCCGAAGCCGCCGGCGGCAATGAAGCGCACGATGCGGTAAGTATTGGCACGGAGCATTGTGCCGGGCAAGAGGTATCTACTCATCTTTCTATTCGTTTTTTATCAGTAATTTGCAAACGGCGAATGACCCTCGGCCTGGTCAGGGACAGCTATGGCGGACCGTTTTCCAACCTATGCCTTGCAAACGCCGTATATAATGCAAAGATATGTTTTTAATGCCAAATCTATCACCTCAACAAGAAATAATACACGTTTTATGCACCGATTTTTTTTTGCAAACTATACACCGGCGCAGATAAACCGCTCATTCGCAGCGGGCTGCCGGTGTATAGTCGGGCGCATCAACTATACACCAACTATACACCATGACTTTTCCTGATTTTGGTTGACCGTTTTTTCAGTTAATTTCCGCTATTGGTTTACTGTTTTCTGAGATAGTTGACCGTTTCCCAAAAAGG
>SFCP01000172.1 GCA_004558535.1 Bacteroidales bacterium
CGGAAATATGGCAAAATGACTTAGATTACCAAAAATAATAGTCCATTTACTTGGACTGCAACATAGAAAAACCGGAAAAACCCCTTGCGCCGGATGCAATGTCTCTTACGAGCCATGGACGCTGTATCCGTCTGACAATCCCTTGAGCAAGCTCGGGTATTTTCAGGCGGATACATCATCCCCCTATCGGGTTTTGCATCCGGCGCAAGGCGATAAACAAGAAAAACAAACCTCGTCCTCTACGACAAGAAACACTTCTCCCGTGACAAGAATGACTCGGTCAATTCATCCGTTTTCGTCCGTGGCCACTCAAAAAATCCGTTCTGGTCCGTTCCAGCCGTGGTCTTTTTATGTCAAACTAAAGAGAGAGAGGCGCAGCCCGATGTTGGTGTACCTGAGGCCGGGCGTGCCGCAGTAGCGATAGGCGGACCGGCAGCGGCGGGCATCGTCGCACCAGCTGCCGCCACGGCTCACGCGGTAAGAGCCTGTACGCGGTCCCGTGGGATTCGTCTGCGAGGACGAACTGTAAGGACCATACCAGCCCTGACACCACTCCCTTACATTCCCGGTCATATCGTAGATGCCCAATTCGTTCGGCGACTTCGTCTTCACAGGATGCGTGGTTTCTGATGCATTATCCCAATACCACGCCACATCACCAATATTGCTGCTGCCGCTGTACAGATACCCGCGGGAATTACGGCCGCCGCGGGCGGCATACTCCCACTCCGCCTCGGTGGGCAGGCGGAAATTCGCGCCGGTCAACTCATTCAGCTTCCGGATAAAGGTCTGGCAATCATCCCAGCTTACGTTCTCCACCGGCCGCTGTATATTTCCCGTAAACCAGGAGGGGTTGTCACCCATCACGGCGGCCCACAATTCCTGCGTCACCTCCGTCTCGCCGATGTAGTATTCGCTCAGCGTCACCGTGTGCGTCGGCTTTTCATCATCAAAGGGATATTGCTGCTCGGAGGTGGCGCCCATGGTAAACGTGCCACCGGCCACGGCTATCATTTTGAACTTGACGCCATCAATGGTGTACACCTTGTCGCGTCCTTCATATGCAACGCTTGGTTTGGGGTGCTTGCCGCCGTAGGGACAGGCATTCGACGAAGCACCACATAGCTTGCCGCAGGTCGAACATTGGGGATGGTTGCCTCGATATGCGCAATTATCCTTCACCTGACCACAAGCGTTGCACTTGGGATGACTGCCATCATAAGGACAGGCATTCGACGAAGCACCACACAGCTTGCCGCAGGTCGTACATTGGGGATGGTTGCCCCGATATGTGCAATTCTCCTTCAACTGACCACAAGCATTGCACTTGGGATGATTGCCTTTGTAGGCACAATTCTCTTTCAGTTTGCCGCAGACGCTGCACTTGGGGTGCTTGCCGCCGTAGGGGCAGGGGTTCACCCTCGCACCACAAAACTTGCCGCAGGTCTTGCACTTGGGATGATTGCAGCTATACGGGCACAGGGATTTCTTCTTGTAGCACTTCCCGCATACCGGCTCCTGTAATAAGGTAAGGAAAGATTTGGTCTTCATAATTTATAGGGGTGTGTGGATTGGATTTCTTTTAGGCATCGTTATGAAGGGCAGGCTTCCTGCCTGCGGTTTTCTCCTTCTCTTATGTCAAACTAAAGGGCGAGGCGCAGCCCGAGGCAGTCGTACCTGCCGCCGGGCGTGTAGTCGTTGTGGCGACTGGCGGACCGGCAGCTGCCGGCGCTGATGTTCCAGCCGCCGCCACGGTACACGCGGAAAGGGCCTGTACCCGGTCCCGTGGGGTTCGTCTGAGAGGACGAGTTATAATTGCCGAACCAGTCCTGACACCACTCCCATACATTCCCGCTCATGTCGTAGATACCCAATTCGTTCGGCGACTTCGTCTTCACAGGATGCGTGGTATGGGAAGAGTTGCCGCCATACCAGGCCACATCACCAATATTGCTGCTGCCGCTGTAGTTATACCCGCGGGAATTACGGCCGCCGCGGGCGGCGAACTCCCACTCCGCCTCGGTGGGCAGGCGGAAATTCGCACCGGTCAACTCATTCAGCTTCCGGATAAAGTTCTGGCAGTTTTTCCAGCTTACATTCTCCACCGGCCGCTGCCTATTTCCCTTAAACTCGGAGGGGTTGTCGCCCATCACGGCGGCCCACAATTCCTGCGTCACCTCCGTCTCGCCGATGTAATAGTCGCTCAGCGTCACCGTGTGCGTCGGCTTTTCATAGCTCGTGGGATATTGCTGCTCGGAGGTGGCGCCCATGGTGAACGTGCCGCCGGCCACGGGCTTCATCGTGAACGAAACGCCGTTGGCGGTGTACGTCTTGTCGCGACCGTCGAAGGCCACTTTAGGTTTGGGGTGCTTGCCGCCGTAGGGACAGGGGTTGTTCTTCGCACCGCAGACCCGGCCGCAGGTACTGCAAGTGGGATGATTGCCCTTGTAGGCACAATTCTCTTTCAGTTTGTCGCAGACGCTGCACTTGGGGTGCTTGCCGTCGTAGGGACAGGCATTGTTCTTGGCGCCACAGACCTTGCCGCAGGTCTTGCACGTCGGATGATTACAGCGATACGGGCAATTGGATTTCTTCTTGAGGCACTTCCCACACACCGGCTCCTGCGCGCACAGGCCCAGCGGCATCAGAAACAGAAAGCAAAAGCTCAATAAGGTAAGGAAAGATTTGGCTTTCATACTTTATAGGGGTGTATAGTTTTGCGTAATATTATAAATAGTAGGGACAAACGGGGCGAGGCAATGCCTACATTATGCAAAGATAGGTTTTTATAGGCAAATCTATCACCTACGCAAGAAAAAATTGCACGGCGGGGCTGGCGGGGGGTAGGGCGGGGAGAGGCTCCAGCCTCCTTGGCCGTCCGCGAAATGTTAACGCGAAATCGGGCGATTTGGATTTCGGCGAAAAATGTATTATCTTTGCATAGCATCGGAGCAGACCGGCGGCTATCGCGGGCCTGCTCCGGTGTTTTTTCGTAGTGGACGGCCACTCGGCAGGCGTCGAAGGGTACTCGCAGGCAGCACTTGGAAAAAACTACCAAGCACTTGGGAAAAATTACAAAGCCGACAGTTTCTTCTACCCGCCGGTTAGTTGTTCGCAGGCAGCACTTCCATGGCACAAACCTGTCACGAAATTGTTGACGAAAGTTATAAATGTTAATGCAACTATGCACTTCGAGGCAACCGATGGCCTCCTGCCGGCCTGCTGCGCCGTATGCCGGGGTGCGGATACGGCTCCAGACTTCATCGCCATGTCTCAGCACCAAGGAGGGGCTGTTGTAGGCATGGATCTTGCAAGGGGAGGCGGCTCGTGGATGCTGCAAAATAGAACATTGTACGCTGCGGATAGCTTTTTTTGCTTTTATGCAGTAGCTTGTTTAATAAAAAA
>SFCP01000173.1 GCA_004558535.1 Bacteroidales bacterium
TAACAGAATACGTTATTTTCAAAAATCGTGTCGACGGGGCTTCGCCCCGTACCCCATTCAGCTTTTGGGCTTGCGCTCATGCCGCCAGATAGTGCAGGCAGGAAAGCTCCGGGGGCTGCGGCCCCCGGTCCCCCATTAGGGGTGGAAAAGGAGTCGCGCGCCGACGCCCGAGTACGAGTGCGACGAGGTGTTGTTCGCGTTGAAGTAGAAAAGGCCGGCATAGCCGCCGTCGATCCAGCCGCCACCGACATGGAGGACACGCCAGCCAGAGCTGAAGTAGGCGTAGTCCGGAATGTAGGTCGTCTCGCTGCCGCCGACCGCCGTGGGATAGAACGCCCAGGGCATGGCCGACGATACGCCGATGGCCGTGATGTACCCATCATTCTGTATCTTGGAGCCGATGTTCGTATAGTTGGTCGCGGTGTCATCTGCATAGCTCGCAGGGTTCAGGCAGACATATACCGTTCCGTCGGAGAAGTTGATCCCGTCGATAAACTCGAAAATATTGCCGTACGGATTCTCGATGTGCCGGTACTGGACGGCGGTCTTTCCGTCCGTCCCAGCTGCGCGTCCGGTATGGTAGGTCATGCTGTCCGTACCGCCGGACTTGATCGCGGAGTTGTTGCCGTCGACATAACCGCGCCCGATTTTGCTCTGGCTGTCCCAGTCCGAGAACTCCACCAAGTACAGCAGCCAAACGGCGCACCAGGACGCGAAGTCATACTCGCTCCACTTGCTGCCCTTTCCCCTGGCCCCGGAACGCGCCGATGCGCGGGTCAGATTGACCAGCGGCGCAGCGCCGGTCTTGGAATAATGGCCGGAGATCGTGTTGTAGCGGCCGACATACTTGCCGGAGCCGGGGTGCTTGGTGAATCCGCTCTTGGCCTTATCCGCGATGTAGAAGTACCGTTTCTTGTTGGTAGCATCGTCGATAATACGGAAGTAATACTCGGGGATGAAGACGACGGTATCGTAGCTGCTTCGGGAGAAGCCGCTTGTTCCCTTCTTGTAGCTGACGGCATTGTTGATGATGTTGTACTCGTCCATGCCGCTCCACGGGAGATAGTTGTCGAAGGGGGAGCTGCCGGCGCCGGTACCGACCGCAGGCGCGGGATTCGTGGTGATGTCGACATTGACCAGTCCGTTCGGATCGGTGGACTTTTTCAGGCGGGTCAGCGCCGTCGACTGTGCATTGTAATTCCAGCAGACGCCGAAGACCTTGACATAGGACAGCTCCAGCGTATAGCCGGTGTAGGAGCTGCAAGCTACGCTGCCGGTGGCCGTCTCGCCGTTCTTGGTGGCAGTGACGCTCCACGTGCCGGTGTTCGGCAGGTAGAACTTTGCCGTTCCGCTGCTGGTGGCCGTTCCGCTGCTGGTGGCCGTGAGCGTGGTGGAGCCGTTGACCGCCTTGACCGTAGAGCCGCTGTCGATGGTGACGGTGAGGGTGCAGAACTTCACCGTTGCGGTGTAACTGCCGCCGGAGGTCGACACCGACGCGGACGCCGTGGACGAGGATACCCCGCTCTTGGTGGCCGTCACGGAATAGGTGCCGGCATAGTTGACGGTCAGCGCACACTTGCCGTTGCTGCCGCAGGTGCCGGTATACTGCTTCGTGCCAAGCGTGGCGGTCACGACAGCGCCGGATTCCGCCGTTACGGTCAGCGTAGCCGCGAAGTAGCTCAGCGTCACCGCGTACTGCTTGACCTGATCCACGACCACGGTCTCGGTGGCGGTGGTCTGCCCGTTCAGCGTGGCATACAGCGACCATGTACCGTAGCCGGGGAGATCAAAAACGCATTTACCGCCGACGCTGGTGCCGGTCAGAGTGGTCTCGCCGTTCGTACAGGTGATAGCCGATCCGGTGGCAACAGAGACCTCCAGCTGCCGTGCAGTAGAAGGTCTGCATGGTGTCGGTGTTCAGATACGACTGACCGATAGCGCCCTGTGTGCTGGAGGTCGGGTCGGTCGTGCCGGTGAGCGGCTTGCTGCCGTCCAGTTCCTTGGAGAGCGTGTCGAGGTCATCGGAAACACCGTCAAGGAAGGTGGCGAGCGATTCGCCGTTGTAGGTCAGGTCGGCTGCGTCGCTGGCACCGGAGAGCGTCCATTGATAATTGCCGCTGCCGTCCTTGCCGCTGCAGACGTATTCCTTGCCCGTAGAGCTGTCGTAGTAGTGCTGCCCTGCGGCACCCGCGGTCGTGGCTGTTGGCGCTCCTGAGCCTGTTGCAAGTGGATAGCCATAGTCTTTTCCGGCGACTGCCGCAGAGATATTCCCGTTCCCATCGCCCAGCAGCAGGCCCTTGACCGTGATCTTGTCCTGCTTGGTCTCTACCGCCTTGGCGATGGCGGTGGACATATCGCTCTGTGTGACACAGGCGCTGGTATCGACCGTCACCGTCCAGGTGCCGGTGTTTGAGCAGGAGATCAGCGCATAGAAGGTATAGACGAAATCCGGCGATTCCGTCTTGCTGGGGATGGGAATGCCCTGCTCCAGCTGGAACAGGGCAATCATGGTGGAGCTGCCGCCCTCCACGCTGGCCCACACGCCGTACTGATTGAGCGTATAGGCCGTGTTCGGCGCGGCGATGCGGAGCTTCAGGCGAATACCGGAAGATACCTTTTCGCCTCCCAGCAGGCTTGCCGTCTGCTTCTGACTGACAAGGGCGGTCTGTGCCATCATTGCCGCCGCCGCGACGGTACCCTGACCTGCAGCTGCGCTGTCGAAGTTCAGGGCCTTTTCATTCACCCACTCATTGAGCAGGCTGTTGCCGGCGTTGGTGATGACGCCGTTCCATGTTGCCATAGTAGGACACCTCCGTTTTAGTATCGAATGGCGGTTGCGCTGTCGACCATCTCGCAGCCGATGCAGGCCGCGCCGAAATACTCTGTTGCCAGACCTCCGGCGTCGTAGTATTCCACCTCGTCAAGCACCGACCGCAGATTTTTATAAAAGGCAACGCGGTCGATCACGCGCTGGTGCCGGTCGGGGTCAAC
>SFCP01000174.1 GCA_004558535.1 Bacteroidales bacterium
GAAATCGCGCAGAAACTCTACGAAAAGAAGTTGATAACCTATCCGAGAACGGGAAGCCGCTACATCCCCGAAGACGTGTTTGCCGAAATTCCCAAACTGCTCGCTTTCATCGGCACACAGCCCGAATGGAAAGACAAGGTGCGGGCAAAAGCCGCCCCGACACGCCGCAGCGTGGACGACGGCAAGGTGACAGACCACCATGCCCTGCTCGTCACGGGTGAGAAACCGCTCTTCCTCTCCAAAGAGGACAATACCATCTATCAGATGATTGCCGGGCGCATGGTCGAGGCATTCTCTGAGAAATGCGTCAAGGATGTGACCACTGTCACGGCGGAATGTGCCGGAGTGGAGTTTACGTCTATGGCGAGGAAAAAGAGGAAATTACCATCCCCGGCTGGCAGGAAGGCGACACGCTGACACCGAAAGGCTCGTCCATTACCGAAGGAAAGACCAAACCCAAGCCGCTGCATACCGAAGCCACCCTGCTCTCGGCAATGGAAACGGCGGGCAAGGAAATTGAGGACGACGCACTGCGGCAGGCGATGAAGGACTGTGGCATCGGTACTCCCGCCACACGCGCCTCCATCATCGAAACGCTTTTCAAGCGCGGTTACATGGAACGCTGCAAGAAGTCGCTTGTTCCCACCGAAAAAGGACTTGCCCTCAATTCCGTCGTCAAGACGATGCGCATCGCCGATGTTGCCATGACGGGCGAATGGGAAAAGGAGCTGGCGCGTATCGAGCGCGGGGAACTGTCCGACGACACCTTCCGCAAGGAGATAGAGGCGTACACACGTGAGATAACCTCCGAACTGATCTCGTGCGACAAGCTCTTCGGCAGCCGTGACTCCGGCTGCGCGTGTCCCAAGTGTGGCACGGGCAGGATGCGGTTCTACGGCAAGGTGGTACGCTGCGACAACACGGAGTGCGGACTGCCCGTGTTCCGGCTGAAAGCGGGACGCACCCTGTCCGACGATGAAATCAAAGACCTGCTCACCGAAGGGCATACCAAGCTGCTCAAAGGGTTCAAGAGCAAACAGGGCAAGAGTTTCGATGCTGTTGTCGCCTTTGACGGGGAATATAACACGACTTTTGTGTTCCCGGAGGCTAAAAAGGACAAGAAATTTTCAGGACGGAAGAAATAGTATTAACTTTGCCACTTGTTCAGAGTAATGAATTGTTCTTCGATACCGGATTACACTCATACTTTGGATTTTTTCTTCCTTTTTCCAACCGATTATCCCGTTAATTATCAATCCGCTAAATCCAAAGTAATGAACAACAAGAAGAAAAACGAGGGTCAGACCGACTTTTCCTATTACGGTCTGTACCTGCTGGACTATCTCCGCACGAACAAGTTTGAACAGGCTGACGACACCGCTTTCATACGGGAACGGGCCGACCGTGCCGCCGAAACGTATGAGAGGGCACGGCTTGAAGGCTATCCCGCCGATGGTGCGCAGGAACTGGCGATGGACACGCTGCTGCGCGGGCTGCATTATTCCCGTTACGCCATCCTCCGCGAAGTCGTGGAAAACGAGTTTGCCGATGAAGTGCCGGAAGAGAAGCGTGAAGCCTTTGTCCTGAAACTGCTGCCGCTTGTCGGCAACGTGTTCTCCGTCTATGACCTCTCGGATGACAATTTCGCCCTGTCTTCCGATTACGACCTGCTCTACACGGAGCTGACGGGAGCAACCGTCCTTTACTTAGACGAATATGGCGTTTAACCGCAAACAGAAACTGCGGGACAACATCGAGGCGATACGGACGGCATTCATCCTTGACAGGGAAAATAGGACAGCGACAACCGAAGAGCGTGCCATACTTCAAAGGTACTGCGGTTTCGGCGGTCTGAAATGTATCCTCAACCCTGCAAAGGAACTGACGGATGCCGTCCGGTGGGCGAAATCCGACCTCGAACTGTTCGCCCCGACGGTGGAGCTGCACCGCTGAAAGCGTCCGTGCTGACCGCTTTCTACACCCCCAAAGAGATAACCGACACCATCGCGGACGTGCTGGCAGATTACAGCGTCCGCCCCGCCCGTATGCTCGAACCGTCGGCAGGTGTCGGCGTGTTCGTGGATTCCATGCTGCGGCACAGCCCCAATGCGGATGTGATGGCTTTCGAGAAGGATCTGCTCACGGGTACAATCTTGAGGCATCTCTATCCCGACCAGAAAATGCGCACCTGCGGTTTTGAGAAAATCGAAAGACCGTTCAACAATTATTTCGACTTGGCGGTGTCCAACATTCCGTTCGGTGACATTGCCGTGTTCGACGCGGAGTTTCAGCGGAGCGACTCTTTCGGCAGACGCTCCGCCCAGAAAACCATCCACAACTATTTCTTTCTCAAAGGACTGGATGCCGTGCGTGACGGCGGTATCGTGGCGTTCATCACCTCGCAAGGGGTATTGAATAGCACCAAGACCTCCGTGCGTAACGAGCTGTTCAGTCAGGCCAATCTGGTATCCGCGATACGCCTGCCCAACAACCTGTTCACGGACAACGCGGGCACGGAGGTGGGCAGTGACCTGATTGTCCTGCAAAAGAACCTCAGCAAGAAGGAAATGTCGCAGGACGAGCGGCTGATGACCGTGATACAGACGGACACGAAAACCGCCCTGACCGACAACGCCTATTTCATCCACCACCCGGAACGCATCGTGCATACGATGGCGAAACTTGACACAGACCCCTACGGGAAGCCCGCTATGGTTTATCTGCACGAGGGCAAGGCAGCAGGCATCGCCGGGGATTTGCGCCGTATGCTCGACGAGGATTTCCATTACAGGCTTGCCATGCGCTTGTATTCGGGTTCAATCCGGCAGGCAGGAACGGAAGAAAAAGTTGCCGTTCAAAATAAAGTAGAGCGTCCTGCCATAAAATTGGAAACAGTATCCTCGGCGCAGACGGTGGAAACTCCGACAGAAAAGCCGCAACCCGCAGATGAAAAGCCGGAGATAGAACCGCGCCCGCAATATTCCGCAGGCGTGCAGCTCACCCTGCTTGACCTCTGGGGGATGACGGAAGAGGTCAGCCAACCGAAAACCTCCAAAAAGAAAAAGACGGTGAAAAAGGCAGTTACGGCAAAGTCCACTCCGCCCAAACCGAAAGTCACGGTTACACCGACAGCTCCAACTGCAAAACCCGCAATGGAGAATAAGGAGGTGAAAGCGGAGAACACCGCCAAGCCTGCCGACCCGGACGACATCTATGCCACACTGGACTGGGATACCAATCCTCCCATCAACGGTTTCTATGAAATGATGATGGGTTTGACGCCGGAGCGTAGGAAAGAACTTCGGGAACTGGCAAGGCAGCATAACGAGAAACAAGTGGCGGAAAAGACGGAAGTGAAAGCCGTGCCGGAAACTTCCCGTGAGCAGCCACGACAGGAGGAAACACAGCCGGAGGCAGTCGCCGCACCTGCCGTTACAGATACCCCATCGGAAGCGGTGGGGACTTTCCTTTTCCCCGACATCGAAGCGGAAAAGCCGAAGGAGGAAGTCGTGGACCTTTCTCCGCGTGCCTACCACCGCACGCCGGAGATGCACCTGCGAAGGGTCGCTGGTGGCTGACCGGGGGCGTCATAACATCGGCTACCTGAAAGACATCACGCCATACGGGGCGACATTCCAGCCGCTCGACCTGAAAGGATACCAGAAGGAAAAGGCGTTGTTGTATGTGTCGCTGCGTGACGCCTACGAGCGTCTGTACCGTTATGAATCGCTCCGGCGCGAGGCAAATGTTCCGTGGCGAGAGCATCTGAATACCTGTTACGATGAGTTTGTCATGCGCTACGGCAACCTCAACGCCAAGCAGAACGTGAAGTTAGTGGGCGCGACATCCTTTCGCTGGAACGGATGGAAAACGGAAAGTTCGTCAAGGCGGACATCTTCGAGCATCCTGTTTCCTTCGCGGTGGAGAGCCATGCCAACGTAGGCTCTCCCGAAGAAGCCCTGTCTGCGTCGCTCAACAAATATGGTACGGTCAATCTCGACTATATGCGGGAGATAACCGACAGCACGGCGGAGGATTTGCTCACTGCCCTGCAAGGGCGCATCTACTACAATCCGCTCGTGACCGGTTACGAAATCAAAGACCGTTTCATCGCCGGAAATGTCATAGAGAAAGCGGAACGCATAGAGGCATGGATGGGTGACAATCCCGAAAATGAGCGTATGCCGGAGGTGAAGCAGGCGTTGGAGGCTCTGAAAGATGCCGAGCCGCAGCGCATCGCCTTCGAGGATCTGGACTTCAATTTCGGGGAACGCTGGATTCCGACGGGTGTCTATGCCGCCTACATGAGCCGGCTGTTCGACACGGAGGT
>SFCP01000052.1 GCA_004558535.1 Bacteroidales bacterium
TCCACAATGCGGTTCTTCTCCGCACGACTGAATTTTGATAATGGCATTGTACTAAAATTAGATGATTTTTTGGTCAACCTATTTCAGTACAAGACACCACGGCACACGCTCCACGGATGTGCATATACCTCCTGCAAGGCCGGCAGAGGAAAGGAATATTTCGGTACAAGACCGCCATACCGAAATATTCGCGGCCTCTATGCAGCCGGCAGATGCTCCTGCCTCCGTCCCATTTCACTGCAATCCGTGAGGGGTTGATGCATAGTTGGTGTATAGTTGGGCGCGCCAACCATACACCTGCAATTCCCTGTACCGCAAGCATTTAAGCAGTACGGTGTATAGTTTGCAGCAAAATCTTTGGAATAAAATAGCGTATATATGCACGCACGCATGTACGCACAAGGAATGACTTACGCGGCCCTCCCTGCATGCCGTCGGCCCCATAGAAAAAAATACTAAGCACTTAGAAAAAAACTACTAAGCACTTAGTTAAAACTATCCAGCACTTAGAAAAAACTATCCAGCACTTAGATAAAACTACTAAGCACTTAGAAAAAACTACAAAGCACTTAGATAAAACTATCCAGCACTTAGAAAAAACTATCCAGCACTTAGAAAAAACTACAAAGCACTTAGATAAAACTACAAAGCACTTAGGAAAAACTACAAAGCACTTAGAAAAAACCACAAAGCACTTAGGAAAAACTACAAAGCACTTAGTTATCGCCCTACAAAGCCCGCGCGCACGTCCCAAGGCAGCGGCGGCAGGCCCACCCTTACAAAAAGAGAGAGACCGAAACAAGCGCAGGCTTGTCGGTCTCCCCTTTTTTGCGGTAAAGAATTGCCTTGATTAAGCTTCTGCTGCGGGAGCTTCTGCTGCGGCTTCTTCTTCGGCCGGTGCATTGGCAGCTGCTTCGGCTTCAGCCTTGGCAGCAGCGATAGCTGCTTTCTTCTCAGCTACTTTCTCGGCTACCTTTGCATTGACAGCCTTTTCAGCTTCCAGGCGAGCAGCAGCCTTGGCCTGCTTTTCAGCAGCGTCCTTGCTGACGATAGCGCTCAGCTTGGCAGCCTTGGCCTGCTTCCAGGCGTCGAACTTAGCCTGTGCTGCGGCCTCGTCGAAAGCGCCTTTGCGAACGCCTCCGCGCAAGTGCTTCATCAGCATGACGCCCTCGTCGGAGAGGATGTTGCGCACGGTGTCGGTGGGCTGTGCACCTACCTCGACCCAATACAGGGCGCGCTCGAAATTCAAATCTACTGTGGCAGGATTGGTGTTGGGGTTGTAGGTACCAATCTTTTCAGTAAACTTACCATCACGTGGTGCTCTTACGTCTGCGATCACGATGCTGTAGAAAGCATAGCCCTTACGGCCGTGACGCTGCAATCTGATTTTTGTTGCCATTTTTTTAGGTTTTAATAGGTTTGAACATGCCGCTATCTCGTAACGGCGGCGCAAAGTTACGACTTATTTTTGAAACGAGCAAGGGTTTGGCGGAGGGAAAGGCAGACGCGGCCGCCGGCCGCTGCTCAAGAAAGGGCTTCACACTCGCGCATCCAGATGGCAGCGCACGTATCGCTGGACATCCGCAAGTCGCCGCGGGGGCTGAGGGAACAGCTGCCGACCTTCGGTCCGTCGGGGAGGCAACTACGCTTGAACTGCTGCGAGAAGAAACGACGATAGAATACTTTCATCCAATGCTTTATCGTATCTGCATCATAGACAGGCACGCGCTCGTCGTGTCCGTCAAAGGCCAGGCGGGCCAGCGCAAAGATGCGGGCGGGCCGACGGCCGTGGCGCAGGGTATGATAGAGGAAGAAGTCGTGCAGTTCGTAGGGACCCACGAGTTCCTCGGTCTTTTGGACAATCTGTCCCTGTTCGTCGGCGGGGATGAGTTCGGGACTGATCGGCGTATCCACGATGTCGAGCAGCGTCTGTGCGCTGTACTCGTCAGCCACGTTGCGCGCCACCCAAGTCACCAGGTGCCGCACGAGGGTCTTGGGTATCGAGGCATTCACGCCGTACATGCTGATGTGGTCGCCGGCGTAGGTAGCCCATCCCAGGGCCAGTTCGCTGAGGTCGCCGGTGCCGACGACAAAGCCCCCCATCTGGTTGGCAGCGTCCATCAGTATCTGGGTGCGCTCGCGGGCTTGTGCATTCTCGTAGGTCACGTCGTGCGTCGTGCCGTCATGGCCCAAGTCGCGCAGGTGCTGGGTACAGGCATCGCGGATGCTGATCTCGCGAATGGTAACCTGCAGCCCCTGCATCAACTGAATGGCGTTGGTATAGGTGCGGTCGGTCGTGCCGTAGCCGGGCATGGTGATGCCGATGATACCGCGACGGTCCAGGCCCAAGCGGTCAAAGGCGTGCACACAGACCAGCAGCGCCAGCGTGGAGTCCAATCCGCCACTGATGCCGAGCACCACGGTCTTCACGCCCGTATGCCGGATGCGGCCGGCCAGTGCCTCGGACTGGATGCAAAGGATTTCCTCGCACCGCTCGGCCAGGGCCGTACCGGCGGGTACGAAAGGCAGGGGGTCCACCGTACGCTGCAAGACAAAGTCCGCGATGGGGTCCGCCTCCTCCATCTCAATCCACCGATAGCCGGCACCCTCCGCCCGCATGACCTCCGCGCTGTTGGTAGAAAAGGAAGTATTGACGCGCCGGTCGTGACGGAGTGCCTCGACGTCGATGTCCGCCACGGTCAGCTGCGGCTGCATGGCGAAGCGCTCGCCCTCGGCCAGGATATGGCCGTTCTCGGCAATGTACGTGCGACCGCTGAAGACCAAATCCTGCGTGCTCTCGCCAAAGCCACAGGCTGCATACACGTAGGCACAGAGCAAGCGGGCACTCTGTCCTACGACCAGGCTGCGCAGGTAGGCACTCTTGCCAATCAGTTCGTTGCTGGCACTGAGGTTGAAGACAACGTCCGCGCCGCAAAGGGCATGGCGCGAGGCAGGCGGTACGACGGCCCATAGGTCCTCGCACAACTCGATGGCAAAGGTGTAGCTGTCGGTGCGGAACAACAGATCGGCCGACAGGGGAACCGAATCGCCACAGATGCGAACCTCGGCACCGGGCTGCAAGTGGAGCGCCGAGTCAAACCAGCGCTTTTCGTAAAACTCGTGATAGTTGGGCAGATAGGTTTTCGCCACCAAACCGCAAAGCCGTCCGGCATGCACCACGGCGGCACAATTGTAGAGATGGCCTGCATGCTGCACAGGCAAGCCGACAATGGCCGTCAGCCGAGGCAGACTGCGGCTAAATTCCAGCACTTTGAGCAAACCGGCTTCGGCTTGCTCGAGGAGCAAATCATTGGCAAAAAGGTCCTGACAGGTATAGGCCGTGATACACAGCTCGGGGAAACAGACGACTTCGACGCCCTGTCCCTCGGCCCGTGCCATCATGGCTATTATCTGCTCTGCATTAAACTCTATGTCGGCCACGCGGACAGCCGGAACGACTGCGGCGACCCTGAAATAACCATTCGTCATGGGGATTATGTTTTTTGGGGATAGTTGCTATAGGGGCTATAGTTACTATAGGGGGTATAGATTTTGATGGATGCTTGAAATCAGTCCAGGCCGCCGCATCTGACCTCGATGATATAGTCGATGCAATCCTCGGGAATGTCGAGGTCGAGCGTCAGACAGTTGCGACGGAACATATACTTGAGCGGCCGGCCGTCGGGGAAAGAACGCACCTCGCGAACACGTGCCGGGATATTGACTTGCAGTTGGGTCAGCGACGGATCGAGGACATGCAGGTAGAGCGTCTCGCCACGCCGTGTGGACACAATCGTATCCCCCTGGGCTATGCCGCCGGCCCGCGTTCCATAAATCGCCTTGCCGTTGGCCCGGGTCCATGCGCCGATTTCCTGCAGGCGCTGCAAGGCAGCAGCAGGCAGCTCGCCATTGGGCTGCGGGCCGATGTTGAGCAAAAGGTTCGCCCCCTTGGCCGCAGTACGCACCAAGAGGTGTATCAGTTCCGGCGTAGACTTGTAGTTCTGGTCCGCCACCTTGTAGCCCCACATGCCGTTCATGGTCTGACAGGTCTCGAGCGGGAGGTCGGCCACGCTCTGTCCGGAGAGGCCAGCCTTGTTTTCACCCGGCACATCACGCTCGAAGATCTGGATATCCTCGCCGGGGAAAGGCGAAAGGTGATGATTGTTGCCCACCAGACAGGCCGGCTGCAGCTGATGGATTAGTTCGTACTGCGGTCCGAGCTGCCAGTCGAAGGGGATGCTGTCCTGGTCGCGGTCCCAATGGCCATCAAACCAAATCGCTCCCACTTCGCCATAGTTGGTAAGGAGTTCGCGCAGCTGGTTGTTCATGAAATCATAATAGGAGTCCCAGTTGGCTAGACGCGGGTCCTTGCCCGTGCCCCGTCCGGTACGCCCCATGGGATAATCATCGCGCGTCCAGTCGATGTGGGAGTAGTAGAGGTGGAGACGGATGCCCTGCAAGTGGCACTCGTCGGCCAGCTGCTGCAGGATGTCACGGCCGTAGGGCGTATTCATTATATTATAATCGGAGTATTGCGTATTCCACATGGAAAAGCCATCGTGGTGGCGCGTGGTGAAGCAAATGTACTTGGCACCGGCCGCCTTGATCGCACTGACCCAGGCCTTGGCATCAAAACGGTGCGGGTAGAAGGCATCGGCCGCCTTGGCATACTCGTCCTTGCTGAGGTTGGCGTTGGTCATATACCACTCGCCCTGTGCAAACAAGCTGTAGATACCCCAATGCAGGAAGATGCCGAACTTGCTGTCGGCAAACTCGCGGCGCGCCTGCAGGTTCTCGGCGGTCGGTGTGTAGTCCGCCGACACGGTCTGTGCCTGCCCCATCAAAAGTCCACCGCAGAGGGTGGCAAGCAGGAAGCTTTTTCGGAATGCTGTCTTCATGATTTTTCTATCTATTTGAAATTTCCTGAAATCCTACTGATTTCTAACCGACAAAGGTAATGAATTATTCTTTACCTTTTATGGTTTCATAAAAATTACTACCTTTGCAATCCCATCAACGAGTAGCCGGACGGCCAATCGCAGGTCCACTCAACCTCCGTGTTGAGTCAAGGAAATGAGGAAAGTCCGGGCAACACAGGGCAATCCGCTTCTTAATGGGAAGTTATTCGCAAGAGTAAAGTAGTGCAGAAGAAAACAACCGCCCGCCGCCCCTGCCTTTCTCCGTAAAGGACGACGGCGGGTAAGGGTGAGAAGGCGTGTGTAAGAGACCACCGCCCGCATGGTGACATCGCGGGGCGTGCACCTCGGATGTTGAAAGTTCAAGTAAACCGATGGCAGAGGGCGGCCCGCCCGATGTATCCCGCATACTCCGTCGGAGGGTAGAACGATAGAGCTTCACGGTGACGGGAGGCGTAGATAAATGATTGGCAGGCAGCCCCGGCTGCCTACAGAACCCGGCTTATAGTCCGACTACTCGTTTTTTTCCTTTTCCCATCCGGCCCATCCGGCCCTCAACCATCAACTATGGCCCGCAAGAAGAAACCCCTACCCCTTTTGGAAAATATCACCATCGAGGACGTGGCTGCCGAAGGCAAAGCCATCGCCCACGTGGACGGCTTGGCTGTATTTGTCCCCTATGCCGTGCCCGGCGACGTGGTAGATCTGCAAGTGCGACGCAAGAAACACAAATACGCCGAAGCCGAAGTGGTGCGATTTCACAAGAAAAGCGATCAACGCGCCCAACCCTTCTGCCCGCACTTCGGCATCTGCGGCGGCTGCAAATGGCAGTGCCTGCCCTACGAGCGGCAACTGCACTACAAGCAAGAGCAGGTGGAGCAGCAACTGCGCCGAATCGGCAAGGTGGAACTGCCCGAAATCTCGCCGATACTGGGCAGCAAGCATACCCGGGCTTACCGCAACAAACTGGAGTTCGGCTTTTCCAACAAACGATGGCTGACGGCCGAAGAAGTAGCTTCGGGAGCAACGTTTGACAACATGAATGCCGTGGGATTTCACATCCCCGGCGCATTCGACAAGATACTGGACATCACGGAATGCCACCTGATGGACGACATCAACAACCGCATCCGCAACGAGATCCGCGACTATGCACTGCACCACGGCCTCACTTTCTACGACGTGCGGGGCGGCGAAGGACTGCTGCGCGGCATCATGCTGCGCACGTCGGCTACAGGCGAGGTGATGCTGCTCATCCAATTCTGCATGCACCGGGAGGAGGAGCAACTGCCTCAGGCCCAAGCGCTCATGCAGCACCTGCACACCCATTTCCCCGAGATTTCGGCACTGCTCTACGTGAACAACACCAAATGCAACGACACCTTTGCCGACCTTGACGTACAGGTATTTGCCGGCAACGACCACATCTTTGAAACGATGGAGGACCTGCGCTTCAAGGTAGGACCGAAGAGTTTCTATCAGACCAACACAGAGCAGGCCTACGAACTGTATAAAGTAGCCCGAAGCCTGACCGGACTGACTGGCGAGGAACTTGTATTCGACCTGTACACCGGCACCGGCACCATTGCCAACTTTGTAGCAAAATCGGCCCGCCAGGTCATCGGCATCGAATACGTGCCCGAAGCCATCGAAGACGCCAAAGTCAACTCCGCCATCAACCAAATCGAGAATACCCTATTCTTCGCCGGCGACATGAAGGACATCCTCAACCGCGACTTCATCGCCCGCTACGGCCGTCCCGACGTAGTCATCACCGACCCGCCGCGCGCCGGCATGCACGGCGACGTCATTGACACGCTGCTCTTTGCCGCGCCGCGCCGCATCGTCTATGTCAGCTGCAATCCCGCCACCCAGGCACGCGACCTCGCCCTGCTCGACAGCCAATACCGGGTCACGGCCGTACAGCCGGTGGACATGTTCCCCCACACGCACCACGTGGAGAACGTAGTGCGGCTGGACCGCAGGGACTGAGCGAAATCAGAAATCCATACAGCCGGCCCCACCTCAACCTCACGCCATGTATCGCTCGCAACTCTCCTCCATCCTACAGCAGTTCCTGCACGAAGAAGACTACAACGGCCTGCTGCAAAAGCTCGAAAGTATGAGCCATGCAGACTTCCGCCGAAGCAGTCAGCTGCTGGGAGAGTGCATCCTGCCCCTCTGCCCGGAAAAGTTCTGGAGAGCGTTCTCCGTCATCGTCCCCACCCACACAAAAGTCTACTTGGGGACTTTCCTGAAAGCTGCCGCCGAACTGACCAAAGGCGAAAGGCAATTTTGGCGCAACGAACACCTGGAGGATTTCCTGCGCCATAGGGCCAATGAAATCGACAGCCGAAAATGCGCCGAGGCCTTCCTGCCCCTACTGACACAGGTGGAGGATGTTGAGGTTTTCCTGAGCTGGTGCACAGCCTGTACTCCTGACAAAAAGGCACTCTGGCTGCTCCATACCGCCACGCCGACGACCTATTTCCTCCTGTTCCGCCACCTGCGCGGCATCGAGGACGACACCGCCACACTGCGCAAATACTGCCTGGCGCTCATCAAGCGCGGCGATTCGCTCTCCTTTAACATGGCCTGCATCATACAGGACTATTTCGGCCTGCCACAGCTCCCCGCCACATTCTCCCTGCGGCTGCCACCCTATCAATACAGCCGACTGGAAAAATCCTATGAAGTTTTCCTGCAAACACTCAGCGGACAACCCACAGCAGAAGCATTCCTAAAATAATCCCAAGGGCAATCCCCCTACCAACAAATCCAAAAAAGCACTGAAAACATGAGAAAACACCTGTCCTACCTGCTCATCGCACTGGGCCTGCATCTATCCACACAGGCCCAGCCGACCAATATCCTGGCCGGAAGAAACCTTAACAACACCACAACCCATACCCACACCACAGGAAAGAACACATCTACACAAACAGACCCCACGCAGTTGCAGGCAGGCCTATTCTACGTGCAGCAAGTGGACAACGACTGGTATCTAGAAATTCCCGAGACACTTCTGGGCAAGCCCATCCTGGTCACAGCCCGCTACATCTCTACACCGGGAAATACAGGAAAATACGGCGGTGAGCTGTTCAACGACCAAACCGTCTACTGGGAATTGGGCAAAAACGGCAAACTGTTCCTGCGCTGCGACCTGGTACTCAGTGTGGCCGACTCGCTCGACAACATCAACCGTGCCGTCACAACCGCCAACGAGAACCCCATCATTGCAGCCTTTAAGCCCGAATCCCACAAGAACGGACGTTACCGCATCAAGGCCAACTCGCTCTTTTTGGAAGACAACCCCGCCTTCAGCCCCACGAAGAGCACCAAACAGTCCTGGGGTATGAGCTCGCTGCTGTCCGACCTGTCCTACATAGAAAGCATCCGGACCTTTCCTACCAACACCGAGGTGCGCATGACCAAGACCTGGTACTCCGCATCGGGCAACAGCATGGCTGCCTACTACGCCGGAAAGGTGACGCTGCAGATGAACCTCTCCTTTGTCCTGCTGCCCGAAGATCCTATGCCCTGCCGTCTGTTCGATCCGCGCGTGGGCTATTTCACCGACAGCTATTACGTTTTCTCGGACTATCAGCAGAAAGTGCAAAAGAACCGCTTCATCACACGCTGGCGCCTGGAGCCAAAAGACAGTGCCGACCTGGAACGCTGGAAAGCCGGCGAACTCATTGAGCCGAAGAAGCCCATCGTCTACTACATAGACCCCGCCACCCCGAAAAAGTGGCGCAAATACCTCATTCAGGGTGTCAACGACTGGCAGAAAGCCTTCGAACACGCCGGATTCAAAAATGCCATCATCGGACGGGAATGGCCCGAAAACGACAGCACCATGTCGATGGAGGACGCACGCTATTCCTGCATCCGCTACTTGGCCTCGCCCATCGAAAACGCCTACGGACCACAGGTGCACGACCCCCGTACCGGCGAAATCATCGAGAGCCACATCTGCTGGTACCACAATGTCATGTCGCTGCTCCACGACTGGTACTTCATCCAAGCCTCTACACTCGATGAAGCTGCCCGGCAAATGCACTACGATGACGAACTCATGGGCGAACTCATCCGCTTCGTCTCCTCGCACGAGGTAGGCCACACGCTCGGACTGCGTCACAACTTCGGCGCTTCCTCGACCGTCCCCGTAGACAGTCTGCGCGACAAGGCCTGGGTCGAGGCCCACGGGCACACACCCAGTATCATGGACTACGCCCGATTCAACTACGTGGCACAACCCGAGGACAGCATCTCGCGCGCCGGCATCTTCCCCCGCATCGGCGACTACGACTGCTGGGCCATCAAGTGGGGCTACACCCTCACCCCCAATGCCTATGACGCCGAAAGCGACCACTGGGAAATGGAGCGGCTCACCTCCACCACACTCAAGGACAACCCCCGCCTGTGGTTTGGCGACGGCGAAACCAACCGCACCAAGGACCCGCGATGCCAGACGGAAGACCTGGGCGATGACGCTGTCAAGGCAGGCGAATACGGCATCCTCAACCTGAAGCGCGAAATCAAGAACCTGCCCCAATGGACCTACCAGAGCAACGATATCTACGGCAGCAACCTTTCGGGCATGTACGCCCAAATCCTGAGCCAGTTCCAACGCTACGCCTTCCACGTGGCGGGCAACATCGGCGGCATGATGGCCGACTACAAGACCGTGGACCAAGCCGGCCCCGTCTATACGCCCACCTCAAAGGAACACCAGACCTACTGCTTGGACTACCTGGACCGCCATCTTTTCCACCTGCCCCAGTGGTTGATAGCCGAGGACTATATGCTGCGCCTCACACCTACACCGATGAACTATCCGCTGCGCGTGGGCAAGGCCATCGTCGCCAACCTCGCCGGCACCAACACGCTGGACAACCTCAACCCGCTGTGGACCGCCGACGACTTCCTGCCCGAACTGACGCACCGCCTGTTTGACGCACCCGCACAGTCCGACCAAGACGCAGACTACCGCCGCCAGCTGCAGGTCACCTATGTCAACACGCTCATCAACGACTACAAGAGCAGCGCTGCACGCTGCCGCCCCGCTGTGCTGGCTGAACTTCGCACCCTGCAACGGATACTCGCAGGAAAGTCCGGAGCCTCCACCGCCCAGCGCAACCACTACGCCCACCTTGTGGATGTCATCAGCAACGCGCTGGACAAGAAGTAAGCACACACATGAAACCCACCGTCGCCCTTATCGGAGCCGGCAACGTGGCCACCCATTTGGCCAATGCGCTCACCCGGGCCTCCTATACCATCACCGGGGTGTACAGCCGCACCTTGGAGCACGCCCGCCGCGTGGCCGAACCTGCAGGCGCCGCTGTCACGGACCAACTGTCGGCCCTCGCCGCCGCCGATGTCTACCTCTTTGCCGTGACAGACACCGCCCTGCCCGCTCTGGTCAAGGCTATGCCAACGGCTGCGCGCAAGGGATTCTTCCTGCATACCGCAGGCAGCGTGCCGATGGAAGTTCTCAAGGGCGAAGCCGCACACTACGGCGTACTCTATCCCCTGCAGACCTTCAGCCGTACGCGTCAGGTGAACTTTAGCGAAGTGCCCCTCTTCATCGAAGCCGCCACGCCCGCCGACGAAGCCCAACTGCGAAGCCTCGCGGCTGACCTGTCACCCCACGTCTACGGGATGGACAGTACTGCCCGACGCTTCCTCCACCTGAGTGCCGTCTTTGCCTGCAACTTCCCCAACCACTGCTACGCCATCGCCTCGCGCATCCTGCAAGAAGCCGGCATCGCGCCCGAAGTATTGCAGCCACTGATTGCAGAAACTGCCCGCAAAGTGCAGGACCTCGCACCCATTGCGGCACAGACCGGACCCGCCGTACGCTATGACCGGAGCGTGATGGACCACCACCTCTCGCTGCTTGCACACCATCCCACCGAACGGGAAATCTACCGGCTTCTCAGCCAAAATATCCATACTTATGCCACCGCGGCATCATCCTCTACAAACATGATCAACTACGACCTGACGAAAATCAAAGCACTCGCCTTCGACGTCGACGGCGTGCTTAGCTCCAACAACGTCATCCTCCTCGGCGATGGCCACCAACCGCACCGCACAGCCAATATCAAGGACGGCTACGCCCTGCAACTTGCAGTGAAGTGCGGCCTCGAAGTCGCCATCATCACCGGCGGCCGCAGCCCCGAAGTCATCGAGCGCTACCGCGGCCTCGGCATCAGCCACGTCTTCTCCGGCGTCTCGGTCAAAATCGACTGCTTCGAGGAGTGGCTGCTGAGTACCGGACTCCGTGCCGAGGAAGTGCTCTACATGGGTGACGACATCCCCGACTACGAAGTGATGCGCGCCTGCGGCTGTCCCTGCTGCCCCGCCGACGCAGCCGAGGAAATCAAATCCATCTCCTGCTACATCAGCCACCGATGCGGCGGTCACGGCTGTGCACGCGATGTCATCGAGCAAGTGCTCCGTGCACAGGGGAAATGGATGGCCAATGCCGAAGCCTTCGGATGGTAAGAAAAAAGAGACCGTACTGACACTGAGACAACCCGCGCCAAGGAGCGACTATCCCAAGGAAAGTCATCATCACGGCGCGGGCTTTATGTAACTGCGGCTCGGCAGCAAAAATGCCCAAACTGCGCTTTGCCCTTCTGCGGCTCTCGCCTTGCACCGACTTTGCATAACTCGGGCGGCGGCTCGGCAGCAAAAATACCCAAACTGCGTTTTGTTTTTTCTGCGGCTCTCACCTTGCACCGACTTTGCATAACTCGGGCGGCGGCTCGGCAGCAAAATGCCAAAACTGCGTTTTGTCTTTCTGCTGCTCTCGCCTTGCACCGACTTTGGCATACTATTTGCTGTATCACAATACGGAGACGGGCTGACAGCCTGTCATACAAAAAAATCAATCTGCAATATACAATACAATATTATATAATAAATAAGGACATGCAAAAAGGTAACATTGGTATAACTACGGAGAACATATTCCCGGTTATCAAAAAGTTCTTGTACAGCGACCACGACATCTTCCTGCGCGAACTTGTATCGAACGCAGTCGATGCCACACAAAAACTGAAGACACTTGCTGCCAAAGGTGACTTCACCGGCGAAATCGGTGATGCCGGTGTGCGTATCACATTGGACGAAGCAGCTGGTACACTGACCGTAAGCGACCACGGTATCGGTATGACCGCCGAGGAAATCGACAAGTATATCAATCAAATCGCATTCTCGGGCGCGAATGACTTCCTGGAGAAATACAAACAGGATGCCAACGCCATCATCGGCCACTTCGGACTGGGCTTCTACTCAGCTTTCATGGTGGCCGGACAGGTGGAAATCATTTCACGCAGTTATCGTCCCGACGCCACTGCCGTGCGCTGGGTGTGCGACGGTTCGCCTGCCTACGAAATCTCCGAAACGGAAAAGAGCGAAAGAGGTACTGACATTATCCTGCACATCGACGAGGAGAGCAAGGAATTCCTGCAGAAGGAACGTATCAGCGCCCTGCTGAACAAATACTGCCGCTTCCTGCCTGTGCCCATCATCTTCGGCAAAAAGACAGAATGGAAAGACGGCAAACAAGTTGACACCGACGAGGACAACGTGATCAACGATACACACCCCCTGTGGACACGCACGCCACAGGACCTCAAGGACGAAGACTACAAGGCATTCTATCGCCAGCTCTACCCCATGAGCGACGAACCGCTCTTCTGGATACACCTGAACGTGGACTTCCCGTTCCACCTGACGGGTGTGCTCTACTTCCCCAAAATCAAGAGCAACATCGAAATTCACCGCAATAAGATTCAGCTCTACTGCAACCAAGTCTTCGTGACAGACCAAGTGGAAAACATCGTTCCGGAGTTTCTCACCCTGCTGCACGGCGTGATTGACTCGCCGGACATCCCGCTGAACGTGAGCCGCAGCTACCTGCAAAGCGATGCCAACGTAAAGAAGATTTCCACCTATATCACGAAAAAGGTGAGCGACCGCCTTGCCTCACTCTTCAAGACGGACCGCCCGGCTTTCGAACAGAAATGGGATGATCTGAAACTCTTCATCCACTACGGTATGCTCTCGCAGCCCGACTTCTACGACAAAGCCAAGTCTTTTGCCCTGCTGAAAGACACGACGGGCAAGCGCTTTGACTACGAGGAATATCGCAAACTCATCGAAAGCGAGCAGACCGACAAGGATGGCAACCTTATCTACCTCTACGCTACCGACACACAGGCACAATACGCCGCCATCGAGGCTGCTACGGCCCGCGGCTATAACGTTCTGCTGATGGACGGCCAGCTGGACAGCCCGCTCGTAGGACTGCTGGAGCAGAAATTCGAAAAAGCCCGCTTCAGCCGCGTAGACGCTGACACGCCCGAACGTCTGATTGTCAAGAAAGACGCGCCGACGCTGGCTCTCAGCGAAGAGGAAAAACTGACACTGACGGAAATCTTCAAGCACCAACTGCCCAAGGAAAAGCCGGAAACAGAAAACGGCGACGCGGGAATGGAATTCCATGTGGAAGTAGCCAACATGGGCGCCGAGGCTGCACCGGTCTGCGTGACACAAAGCGAGTACATGCGCCGTATGAAGGAAATGAGCCGCCTGCAGGAGGGAATGTCCTTCTACGGACAAATGCCGGATATGTACAACCTGGTACTGAACGCCGACCACTCCTTGATACAGAAAATCCTGACAGAGGCAACCACAGCCACCTCCGAGTCCCTGACGCCCGTCACAGCACGCCTGAAAGAGCTGCAAGCACGCCGCACAGTATTGGACGACGAAAAGCGCAAGGCTGACAAGGACACCGAGAACAAGGAGGCCAAGGAAAAATGCGCCGCTGACCTGAATGCCTGCGAAGATGCCATCGCAGCAGCCGAAAAGGAGCGCACCGACATTCTGGCCGGTTATGCCGAAAAGCAGGCTACCATCTCACAACTGGTCGACCTCGCCCTGCTGCAGAACGGACTGCTTCGCGGCGCTGCCCTGACAGCGTTCGTAAGACGCAGCGTGGAAATCCTGAAGTAACGGCATAACTTTTATGTGCGGAATTAGGAATTGCCATCCGGCGGAAGTCCTATCCGAAATCCTAATCCGAACGGCATAATTCCTAATTCCGCACTCCTAATTCCTAATTATTCAAAGAGAATCCCTAATTCCTAATTACGATGCCCGGATATTTAGTGGAAGACACACGCAAGGTGACTACCCACCGACTAATGGAAATGAAAGAGCAAGGCAAGAAGATCGCCATGCTCACAGCCTACGACTACACAACGGCTCAAATCGTGGATGCCGCCGGCGTAGATATAATATTGGTGGGCGACAGCGCCTCCAACGTGATGGCAGGCAACCACACCACCCTGCCTATCACACTCGACCAAATGATATACCACGCCCGATCGGTGGCCCGCGCCGTAAAACGGGCCTTGGTCGTCTGCGACATGCCCTTTGGCACCTATCAAGTAAATGCCACCGAGGGCGTGCGCAATGCCATCCGCATCATGCAGGAAACGGGTTGCGATGCCCTGAAGCTGGAGGGTGGCGTGGAAATTATCGAAACCGTACGCCGCATCCTGGAGGCCGGCATCCCCGTAATGGCTCATTTGGGACTTACACCGCAAAGCATCAATAAATTCGGCACCTATGCCGTCCGTGCCCGCGAAGAAGCCGAGGCGGCCAAGCTGCTGAGCGATGCCCGGCTGCTGGACGAAGCCGGATGTTTCGGTCTGGTGGTCGAGAAAATCCCCGCCGCATTGACGCAAAAGGTAGCTAATACCATCCACATACCGGTCATCGGCATCGGCGGAGGACCTGCCGACGGCCAAGTGCTGGTCATCGACGACATGTTGGGCAAAAACAAAGACTTCACGCCCAAATTCCTGCGCCGATACGCCGACCTGCACACCATCATGACGGATGCCATTGGCAACTACGTGCGTGACGTGAAGAGTGGAGACTTTCCAAACGAAAACGAACGCTATTAGAAAAGAAAGGCCCGGATGCCCGCCTGTGGCAAACGGCCTACTCCCCTCCCCACACTTGCCATGCAATATTCCTACATACCCTGTCTAAGCATTGCCGGTTTCGACCCCTCGGGTGGAGCCGGCATTGCTGCTGACATAAAGACGTTTTCCGCACTGGGATGCTACGCTGCGGCAGCCATTACTGCGATTACCTCACAGAGCACCCGCGGCGTGTCCGCCATGCAGCCCGTATCGGCCGAATGGATAAGCCGGCAGGTGCTACCGGTCATCGAGGACCTGCGGCCCATAGCCCTCAAAATCGGAATGACCTGTAACCGCGAAATCATCCGTTCGATTGCCGGCATTCTGCGTGCCCACCCGTTCCCCTTTGTAGTGCTTGACCCTGTCATGATATCCTCCTCGGGTCACCCCCTGATGGAGGATGACGCGATGAAATGCCTGGCAGACGAACTCCTCCCCCTGTGCCACCTTGTCACACCCAACCTACACGAATTGCACGCACTCGGCGGCGAAACTGACCCCATCCTGTCCGCGCGCCGCCTTATCCAACGATACGGGGCAAGGCAAATCCTCGTAAAGGGCGGCCACCGCGAAGGACTTCCCACGGACATACTGGTCTCCGAGATGGGGGAAACCTCCTTTCCCGGCCAGCGAATTGCTACACGCAACGACCACGGCACCGGCTGCACACTGTCGGCCGCCATCGCTGCATACGTTGCACGAGGTGAGATGCTCCCTGCGGCCATCGAGCACGCAAAAGATTTTGTCAGCAAGGCACTGGAAGCAGGAGCAGACATTCATATCGGCGACGGACACGGCCCATTGAACCACTTTTTCGGCCCGCTTCCGCTGCTTGTAAAAGAAAAATTGTAATTTTGCAAAGCTATCCGCTCTTGGCTAAAGGGAGAGTGGACCGGCAAACTGCCACAAAAAAATAATTTCTAATAAAGCATACTACAATGAAAGCATTCGTATTTCCCGGACAGGGAGCTCAGTTCGTAGGAATGGGCAAAGACCTGTACGAAAAGCACCCCTATGCCAAAGAACTCTTTGAAAAAGCCAACGACATCCTGGGCTTCCGCATCACAGACATCATGTTTAGTGGCACGGACGAGGAACTGAAGCAAACGAAAGTGACACAGCCGGCCGTATTCCTGCACAGCGTCATCAGCGCCCTGTGTCTGGGCGACGATTTCCAACCGGATATGGTGGCCGGCCACTCGCTCGGTGAACTCTCCGCACTGACAGCTGCTGGTTGCTTGGCATTTGAGGATGGTCTGAAGCTGGTAGCTGCCCGTGCCATTGCCATGCAAAAAGCCTGCGAGGCAGCACCGGGCACTATGGCCGCCATCATCGCCTTGCCGGACGAAACAGTTGAAAAGGTCTGCGCCGAAGTAGCCGCCGAAGCCGGTACAGTCGTTCCCGCCAACTACAACTGCCCGGGCCAGCTCGTTATCTCGGGCACCGAAGCAGCCATCAATGCCGCCTGTGCCAAACTCAAGGAAGCCGGAGCCAAGCGCGCCCTTGTCCTGCCCGTCAGCGGTGCTTTCCACAGCCCACTCATGCAGCCGGCACAGGAAGAACTGGAAGCTGCCATCGCAGCCACGACTTTCCACACGCCCAAATGTCCCGTCTACCAAAACGTGGATGCCCTGCCTCATACTGACCCCGAAGAAATCAAAGCCAACCTGATCAGCCAACTTACGGCTTCTGTGCTCTGGACCAAGGAAGTGCAGAACATGGTTGCTGCCGGCGCCACGGAATTTACCGAATGCGGACCGGGCAAAACCCTGCAGGGCATGATTGTCAAGATATGCAAAGGCGTGGCCGAGGTCAGCGTGAAGGGTGTGGGCGAGTAATCACGCCTGCTCTGCGAGGAGCAAGCCCTTTCTCTCTAATAAGAAACAGAAAACAATAAGGAACAGAGCCTGCCCTGCATCACACTCTCCTTTTGGGGGAGGAGGCCGGGACAGGCTCTGTTTCTCATTTCTTTTTTACAGCATAAAAGCATGACTGCCAAGACAACAGAAGAAACTGCCAAACAGGAACGCATACTCATCTACCAAGTACTTCCACGCCTCTACGGCAACCGGCAAACCAACAACCGACCCAGCGGAAGCTTGGCCGAGAATGGGTGTGGCAAGATGAACGATTTCACCGAATCCGAACTGAAGCGCATCCGCTCTTTCGGCTTTACACACGTGTGGTACACGGGACTTCTCGAACACGCTACCCAGACAGATTACACTGCCTACGGCATCGAGCGCGACCATCCCGCCATCGTCAAGGGAAAAGCCGGCTCCCCCTACGCCATCAAGGACTATTACGACATTGACCCCGACCTGGCCGTCAACGTCAAAAACCGCCTGCGCGAATTCGATGCTCTCGTAAAGCGCACCCATGCCGCCGACCTGAAAATGATCATGGACTTCGTGCCCAACCACGTGGCACGCTGCTACAAGAGCGATGCACGGCCGGCACGTGTACGGGATTTGGGCCAAGATGACGACACCTCGCGCCGCTTCTCGCCCAACAATAATTTCTACTACCTCACCGGCAGCCCGCTCAACACCTCCTTCTGCACGCAAAAATTCGAGGAAAAGCCCTACAAGGAGTATCCCGCAAAAGCCACGGGCAACGACTGCTTCAATGCCCGCCCCAGCGTCAATGACTGGTACGAGACTGTAAAACTCAACTATGGCGTAGATTACGAGGGCGGACATCGGTGTCACTTCAATCCCGTGCCCGACACGTGGCGCAAGATGACCCACATCCTCCTCTTCTGGGCACGCCGCGGCGTCGACGGCTTCCGTTGCGACATGGCCGAGATGGTGCCCTGCGAATTTTGGACCTATGCCATTGCCGAAGTCAAGAAGAAATTCCCCCACGTCTGCTTTATCGCCGAAGTCTACAATCCCGCGGAGTACCGCAACTACATCCGACGCGGCGGTTTCGACTATCTATACGACAAAGTGGGACTCTACGACACACTGCGTGCCATCACCCGCGGCGAGCAGTCTGCCGCCTGCATCACCGGCTGCTGGCAAAGCATCGATGACATCCGCCCGCACATGCTCAACTTCCTCGAAAACCACGATGAGCAGCGCATCGCCTCCCCCTTCTTTGCCGGCGATGCCGCCAAGGCCTACCCCGCCCTCGTCGTGTCGGCCTGTATGGGCACAAACCCGTTTATGGTCTATGCCGGACAGGAATTAGGCGAACCCGGCATGGATGAAGAGGGATTCAGCGGGCGCGACGGACGCACCACCATCTTCGATTACTGGAGCGTATCCTCGTTGCGCCGCATGGGGCTGGGCGAAATTTACCTCACCCCCTCCGAGCAGCGCACCTATGCCTACTACAAGCGGCTCCTCACCCTGTGCCGCGAAAATCCGGCCCTCAGCAGCGGACAGTTCTATGACCTCATGTACGTCAACTACGACCGCACAGCCGGACTCAATCCCGACCTGCACTACGCCTTCCTGCGGAAACAGGGCAACGAGACCCTGCTCATCGCCGTCAACTTCGGAGACAGGACTGCTTCGTTCGGTGTTCGCGTACCCAGCCATGCCTTCGAGTTCATGGGACTGCGCAGCGGCATGTACGCTGCCATCGAACTGCTGAGCGGCGAACTGCAGACTGTCGAACTGAAGCCCGACGGCCTCTCGCAGGTATGCGTACCCGGCAACGGCGCCGTCATCCTGCGTCTGGCACGCAGGTAAAATTCCACACCGGGCCGTTCCCGCTACATCCCAACACAGGCAGACACACATGTATGTACAACGCGTGTCTGCCTGTGTTCCATATATAGGAAAATTACGCCTTCGTGCTGCGCCGTGTCAACCACCTTCGCACGGGCACATCGTAGAGCCGCCAGCAGATAAAGGCCAAAAGTACGCTGCCCGCCACCACAGCCACCACCATCCACGGACATTCGTCCAGGGTATAACATTTCTCGCGGATCAGCCATCCGTAGAACAGGTACATGACGGGATAGTGCACCATATAGAGCGGATAGGAGATGTCGCCCATGAAGCGGCAAACGGTCGTGGAAACCTTGTCGGTGGTCCGACCCGAAGCAGCCAGCCACACCATCAGGGGGAATACCACCATGATGCAGGCCATCTCGAACACGCCGTTCCAATGCACGGCGCCATCGGTCAGGCAGGGCACCGAGAACAGCGCAAAAAGCACTGCCACCGAAAACCAGAAGATGCCGCGCACCCGCACCGGGCGAAACGACCGCGCCAGCAGCAGCCCCATGCTCATGGGGAAAAGCATCCGCAGCATGCCGCCGCAGAAATTGACAGCGTCCAGCGTCCAGCCCACGCCCACCATGCCGTAGCCCGACACGTCCGCCACGCCATACCAAGCCCACGCTACGCCCAGCGCCGCCACCCATGCCGTCAGCACACCGCGCGACATCCGGCGCAGGAGCAACACGTACAGGACATTGCCCACATACTCGAAGAACAGCGACCACGTGGGGCCGTTCAGCGAGAACATCTCGCCATTGCCGCGCACATCGTAGGGACACCCCGGCACAGCAGGAATCATCAGCAGGCCCATCAGCAGCGCCAGCAGCACCATCGACAGAGGCACCGCCGTTCCATCCCACTGCACACAGCCGCTCAGGCAGAAGCTCACCGCTCCCAACACCGCTCCCATGACCAGCATCGGGTGCAGGCGCACCAATCGTCGGCGCAGGAAGGCCCACGTCGTGAGGCGGCTCTGCTGCGGGGGTTGCGTTCCAAGGGGAACGTCCACGCTGAAGCGGTCATCGTAGGCATAGCCGATGACGAAACCCGAAAGTACAAAGAAGAAATCCACGGCCAAGTAGCCATGATTGAATAGCTTAATCGGGCCATCGCCCACCCCGCCCATAGCGGCAGCAAAAGCGAAGCCCTCCTGCACATGATACCATACGACCATGAGCGCCGCCGCACCGCGCAATCCGTCCAGCAACGCATAATGAGGCTTGGCGTCCAACGTCGCAATTTGTTTGTTTTTCATGATTCAGATTTATATAGGGAGAGGCCATTCTCTCCCGAGCCGTCCACAAAGTTGCCGCAAATATACCACTTTATAACTACATGCGCTCCCCATTCCTTGAACTAAACACGGAGGAAGAGCCCTTGCCGGATGGCAGATACTCTTCCTCTTTTTTTCAGAACCCGCTTCGCGGCGATTACTGAAGACTGATATTGATAAGTTGCGTTTCCAGTTGCAGTTCATCGTCAAAGCTCTGCAGGCGACCTATCCAACTGCGGAAATCCCGGCAAGGCATTTCGCGGACCAAATCGCCACGGATAAACGGCTTGGGCGAGAATACCACGTGCACGAAGTTCACCTCCGGTTCCTCGCCACAGGTCATGCTGAACGTGTCAGGATCATTGGTGAAAAGCACATATCGTTCCTGCTTCTTCACGTGCAGCGGCGCCTCGTCCTCACAGAGGTAGGGCAGCAGGCAGGTCACCGTCTCCCTGTCCTCGAAGAAAACGGCCAAATAGCCCTCGCGCGGCGACTCGAATGTCATGTAGAACGCATCGCCGGCCCGGAAGCGCGTGTCGGCGTAGCGGTCCTCCGTTCCGTTGCGCAGCAAAAGCACCTTGAACTGTACCGGCGCGTAGGTAATCGGTGCGGCCCGGAAGCGCAATTTTACTTCCACGCTCACCACGCCCCCTTCCACTCCTTTGTACGTTACCTCCGGTTCGTTCAGATGACGCACCAACCGGCCCTTCACCTGCAACCGCGTGAACTGGGTGAACGAACTTTCCTCTTCGGTCAGCGTGCGCCAACTTTGTTCACTGACAGTAGTGCCAAACTCGTCTGCCAGCGCCATGGCTATCGCCTCTTCCACTGCACGGGCCTTACCCTCCTCGTGGGAAATCGCCGTAGAGAAATGGCACAATCGCGTCGTTTCTATCGTCCGCTCTTGGGCTGTAGCCATCGTGGGAAAGAGGAGAAACAAGAACAACAGACAGTGAGAGGTAGGGAAGTTTCGGGTCATGTCGTACACAAAGAAATGAGAGATTATTGGTTAGAACTTATAACCAACGGTGAAAGCAAGTTGGTGAACATCGCTTTCAACAGAATTCCAATAGTAATCAAAGGCGAAAACAAAGTGTCGTTTCTCTATCGCCAGCTCGATGGCCGGTCCGGCAATTATACTTCTACTAGTCTTAGTCCCTAGAGTTGTACCAACGCATGGTCCTAACTTTGGATAGAATATCGCTGCGTTTGCAAAAGGAATCTTATAACCGAAAAATAGAGGAAATGCCAAATTATTAATCATATCATTATCATCAAATACATGAGAATCCATAAAGGTTGGAGAAAAGGTCAATGTACCACGCCTGTTCAAGCCGATATTTGTTTGAAGCTATTGCTGTCCGGTAAAACTTTTTCAAACAAAATAAATTAGGGCTGACACTTCTCACGAGGTATCAGCCCTTTTGGTTATCTTTGTTTTGCGAAAAAAT
>SFCP01000175.1 GCA_004558535.1 Bacteroidales bacterium
CCGCTCGTTGACAGCGATGCTGCCACGAATACCAAGCCTGAGTCCGGCTTCTTTTGCCAAATGCGTATCCGGGGTAACACCGATGGCCAGCAGCACCATGTCGGAGCGCAGCGGCTCACTATCCTCCAACAGGGTCAGCACGGAAGCTCCGGCCTGTTGGAATCCGGTGACGGTTTCACCCAACCGCAGAGCCACGCCGCGTCTGCGCATTTCCGCATGGACAAAGCTCGCCATATCCGCATCCAGCGGCGCTAATAGCTGCTTCGGACGCTGAACAATGGTAACCGAAACGCCCATCTCCACAAGGTTTTCCGCCATTTCCAGACCGATAAAGCCGCCGCCAGCCAAAACAGCGGTTTTCGGCTTCTGATCCTCTACAAAGCGCCGAATGCGGAGGGTATCCTCCACGGTGCGCAGCGTGAAAACACGCTCACTGCTGACGCCGGAAAGGGCGGGAACCGTCGGCTTTGCGCCGGGTGCGAGGAGCAGTTTGTCATAGGTTTCCGTGTAGACCTTTCCACGATCCAATGCGTGAACGGTGACGGTTTTCTCTGCAGGATTGATCGCAGTTACTTCCTGCCGTACCCGCACGTCAATGCGGAAACGGTCCCAAAAACTCTCCGGGGTTTGCAGCGTCAGCTCGTCCCGATCCACGATCACGCCGCCCACATAGTAGGGCAGGCCGCAATTGGCGTAGGACACATAGCCGCTGCGCTCGATCATCACGATCTGCGCGTGTTCATCCAGACGGCGGATGCGGGCAGCGGCAGACGCACCGCCCGCCACGCCGCCTACGATCACAACTTTCATCTTGCGCCCTCCACCATGGCGGCGATCTCCGACTTAGGCCGGTAGCCCACCGACTTCGCCACGGCCTTGCCGTCCTTGAATACCACCAGCATGGGGATGCTGGAGACCTGAAAGCGCATGGCCAGCTCCATCTGCTCGTCCACATTGATCTTGCCCACCTTGAGGGCGTCGGCGTTTTCCTCAGCGATCTCGTGGAGCACGGGAGCAAGCATCTTGCAGGGGCCGCACCAGTCCGCGTAGAAATCCAGCAGGACGGGCTTGTCGGAACGCAGTACCTCGTTTTCAAAATTCGCAGCAGTAATTTTCAGTTCAGCCATGAGAAAGGCTCCTTTCGTTTGTGTATTGTCAGTCTTTGTTTTTCAGCTTGCAAATACTCTGGGTCATAGTCCCCATGGGGCAGAAGGCGCACCATGTCCGGGGCTTGTAGAGCACCATGACGATGAGGCCGATGAGCAGCGAGGTCAGCATCAAGCTGTAAAAGCCGAAGCTGAATTGGGCCACCCAGTCTGTCACTGTTCCGGCGGTGTAGGCCCAGTCCCAGGGCACCCGGAAGGTCCAGAACAGCTTGACGGCCTCCCGCAGGGACGCGGCACCCGCCGCCACCAGATAGGTCTGGAACACCATGTTGCCGAACATCGTTAGGAAAAAGATCAAAAAGCCGTAGCGGAACCACTTGGAGGACATCCAGCGGGGCGTGGGCTTGCAGCGGGAGCATTTGAGATCGCTCCCCAGCTTGCTGAACAGCTGCCCCCGGCCGCAGAGGTGGTTGCAGAAGAATTTATTCCCGCCGAAGATGGCTAAGAACAGCGGCAGCAGGAAGTCGATCATGCCCAGCCACGCAAAGAGGATGTTGAAAAAGCCGAGGGTGAAGTAGAGGATGCCTCGCTTTCACCTCGATGCAGCCCACGGGACAGAGCCTCGCGCACTTGCCGCAGCCAACGCATCGTTCCGCCTCCACGGCGGCGTAACAGCCGCGGCGCACCTTGACAGCCCCCAAGGGGCAGGTATTTTCACACACGCCGCAGGCGACGCATCACGTCGTGTCCACGGCGGCCAATCGTTTTGACAACACAGCGTTCCCCCCTCAGTCCTTCAGGGATTTGTAGTAGAGCATACAGTGACAGTAGCCCTCGTAATCAGGGTCGGCGATCTGATCCTTGAACTCCTGACACATACATTTGGTCGCCTCTGTGCGCTCCCTGCGGCAGGGACAGTATCCGCCGGTGCGCTTGAGTCCTTCCCGGATGGTATTGACAATCTCTTGATCGTATATAAGCGAGAAAGAGCCGTGAAGCGGGATCTTACATACTGCTTCACGGCTCTTTGTTTATAGGTTTTGTTGTGCTTCCTTACTCAGCCGCAGAAAACTGATCTTTGCCAACTGAACATAAGGGGCATTCAAAATCATCCGGAATATCTTTCCATTTTGTACCCGGTGCAATGCCGCCTTCCGGATAGCCCTTTTCTTCATCGTATTCCCAACCACACACATCACATACATATTTCATAATGAAATTCTCCTTTGATGTTTTTTATTTCGCACACAACATTAGCCCGACTTTATCGTCATCAGAAACAATAACGATTCCTATCTTACTCAAAGAATATCCACAGCTTCCGCTTGTTTTACTCTCTTTGTTTTCTTATTCCCTGAAATCATTTTATGACCCGTATATACTGCCATAACCATGCAGATCAAGGAACTAAGCGCAAGGTACTTATGCGCTGTTTTTGAGCCTTTATATCCAGTGCAAAAAGTTCCAAACATGGTAATTACCGCTCCGATTGACCAATATTTATGTGCTTTCATGACTTGTTTGCCTCCTGCCTGGTGGAGGTTGCAGTAGGCGTAGACCGCCTCGACTTCGTCGCCCTCGCAGAGCGCAAAGCAGACCTCCGGCTTTTCGCCCGGGTGCAGTTCCTTACGCTGATTGCCTTGTTTGGTGTGGAGAGAGACCCACTCGATGTAGTGCTCCGGCAGCATGGGATGCTCCACGGAGCCGACCTTGACATGGACGATGCCGTTTTCCACTGTCCAG
>SFCP01000053.1 GCA_004558535.1 Bacteroidales bacterium
GCGGCTCAGCAATCAGAGCAAGCTCTATTGCATTCGCCTTGCACTATCTTTCTGTTTATCGCCTTGCAGAGGATGGATGCCTTCTGTAAGAAGGTGCTGGCAGACTTTCAGTTTGGGCGTTAAGAGCTTGCTCTTATAAGACCAAAATGGAAGCCTGACAGCAGGGCGCAGCCCCATCCTCTGCAAGGGGTTTTTCTAGTTTTTGTCTTCCCCAATAGACACAAGGCAAGCGAACTCCCGGCTTTTGTGATTCCCTGCCTCCATAGCCGTCCGCGAAATGTTAACGCGAAATCGGGCGATTTGGATTTCGGCGAAAAATGTTGTATCTTTGCATAGCATCGGAGCAGACCGGCGGCTATCGCGGGCCTGCTCCGGTGTTTTTTCGTAGTGGATGGCCACTCGGAAGGCGTCGGAGGGCCCTCGCAGGCAGCACTTGGAAAAAACTACAAAGCACTTAGGAAAAATTACAAAGCCGGTAGTTTATTCTGCCCGCCGGATAGTTGTTCGCAGGCAGCACTTCCATGGCACAAACCTGTCACGAAATTATTTCCGAAAGTTATAAATGTTAATGCAACTATGCACTTCAGTGCGCCCGACGGCCGCTTCGCCGGAGGCAGGAGCGGGTACGCATCGCCGCTGCACGGCATGGGGCGGCGAAAAACGCGCGGAGTTGATACTTTTTCAGAAATGAAGCGAAATAAGTCCTGCACAGCTTAGTTTATTGACGTGATTTTTGTATTTTTGCAGCGTTATTTACCACTTCATGCAGTTCTTCGCAACCAGTCCTTGCGCCTCCGTGCCTTGCGGAGCGCCGGAAGTACGTACTGCATACGCATAAAATCATCATTATGAAGATCCAGGAAAAAGCACTGAGCATAGGCACCTGCCTGCAGGGCCAGCACACGTATACCATCGAGGGTGTGATGGGCTACGGCTCGTTCGGCATCACGTATAAAGCCTATACCGTGGCCCGCTCCGAGGTAAAACTGGAGGGCCACTTGGGCCAGCTCACCAGCAAGCGCGAGGAAAAGGTCTACGTAGCCATCAAGGAATTTTTCATGTCCGACTACAACAGCCGCGACACCCAAAGTGGAAACATCAAAGGTGTGACCGAGGACACCATAATTGCCCACTACCGCCATAAATTCCAGACGGAGGCCGAAAACCTCTCCCGCCTGCGGCACCCCAACATCGTCAACGTGGTCGAGGTGTTCCAAGCCAACGATACGGTCTACTACGTCATGGAGTTCCTCGAGGGAGGCTCCTTAGAGCAACATATCAACAACTACAACGCCCTCGAAGAAAACGAAGCCCTGCAGCTCATCGCACAGGTGGGGTCGGCCGTGGAATACATGCACCAGAACCATATGCTCCACCTGGACCTGAAGCCCGGCAACGTCATGCTCACCAGCGACAACCGCGCAGTACTCATCGACTTCGGACTGAGCAAGCAGTACAGCACCGACGGCAATCCCGAATCGAGCACCACCATCGGCGGCGGCACCCCCGGCTATTCACCCATCGAGCAGATGTCCTCGCGCGGCTTCGCACCGACCCTTGACATCTACGCCTTGGCGGCCACCCTCTTCAAGTGCCTCACCGGACAGCGCCCCACCGAAGCCGCACTGATGCTCAGCGAGGGATTTCCCGAACAGGCGCTCCGGGCAACCGGCGTCAGCGAACGTACCATCGACGCCCTGCGCGCCGGCATGGCCCCCACCCCCGCCCATCGTCCCCAGAGCGTGGCCGATTTCCTGAAGATGCTGGGTATCGAACACGTCATTCCCGGCCAGCCCATCCTGCTGAAGCCGAAAGATGAGAAGGCCCCCACGATGCCACCCCCTGCCCCCACTCCCGATTTGACAGATGGCAATATGGGCGGCACCATCGTACCCAAAGATCCGACCCCCACCCCATTCGGATCCACTGAACCGACCGCGCGCAAGCACAAGCGCTCGAAAGCGGCATGGATCGTGCTGGCAGTCGTCCTCGCCATAGCCATCGGCGTAGGCGTAATGCTGCTGGTCAACAATACCCAAAAAGACAAGGACCACGAAATAGAGCCCGAGGATATCGGCTACGAGGTGACGGACAGCATCGTCACCATCAGAGACGACAACAGCACCAACGTTTGGATTACCTACACGTACACCGGACACGTCAACAGCAAAACCAAATTGCCCGAGGGAGAAGGCGTCGCTATCTACGCAGACGGCTCCACCTACAGCGGAACATTCAAGGACGGGTTCCTCAACGGACAGGCTACCATCAGCCAGAAGAACGGCGACACGTTTGAAGGTATCGCGGTCAACAACGTAGCCAGCGAGGGCACCTATCGTCAGGCCGACGGCATCTACTTCGTGGGCACCTTCGACGAAAGCGGCTACCCCCTGGAGGGCATCGTCTACAACAGCGATGGAGAGGAAATCCAAACCATAGCTCCCGCCGACACCGTAGCCGTGGCCGAATAAAGGGCGACACCGCGACAAGCGACATACGCGCACCCGCACAAAAACCATAAAAGCGGAGGGAACCATCCAACGGTTTTCCCCGCTTTTGCATGCCGCAAAGCGCCATGCCCGAATGCCTGCAAGCCCCACAGCCGGACGCCACAGGCCGGACACCTTATTATATATACGCACGCGCACACGCGTGGGAACACAGCCGTGCGCCACAAGGAGGGAAGTAACGCGGCATCACGCATCCCCTCAGGCACGGCCCGGCCGGAAAGGCCAAGGCAGTTCGCACGCAGAAAGGAGCCTCCGCCCAAACAAAAACCGCGAGGAGGCTGTCCGACGGCAGGGTCGGAAATCCGTTCCAGCAAAAAGGCAGAGAGTGCGCTTGGCTGCTTGAAAAAAATAAGATACTTTTGCAGGCAGAGGGCCCCGCCTCACATCGCGAAGCGCCGATGGATAGCAGGCAGTCCCCACCTCATCCTTTTTTTAAGACAAGATTGCTTATGAATATCTTAGTGACCGGTGCAAACGGGCAACTGGGCAACGAAATGCGCTTGGTTGCGGCCGGCACCGACGACCACTACCTCTTCACCGACGTGGCCGAGCTCGACATTACCGACGCCGAAGCCGTGCTCCGCTTGGTGCGCAAGGAAAGCATCAACGTGGTGGTCAACTGCGCCGCCTATACCAACGTAGACCAGGCGGAGGACGACGCCGAACGCTGCGAACTGCTCAACGCGACGGCCGTGCGCAACCTGGCCGAAGCCGTCAAGGCCGTCGACGGATGGCTCATCCACATCTCTACCGACTACGTCTTTGGCGCCGAGCCGTACAACACCCCCTGCCGCGAGGACCAAAAGGGCACGCCCACCGGTGTGTACGGCCTGACAAAGCTGCACGGCGAACAGCACATCGCAGCCGTGGGCTGCAAGCACCTCATCGTGCGCACGGCATGGCTCTACAGCGAGTTTGGCCGCAACTTCGTCAAGACGATGCTCCGCCTGACCGCCGAAAAGCCCATGCTGAAAGTCGTCTACGACCAATGCGGCACACCGACCTACGCCTACGACCTGGCCGCAGCCATCACACACATCATCAGCCACCGCCTGCTCGACGGCCACGGCGGCACCTACCACTACAGCAACGAGGGCGTCTGCTCCTGGTACGACTTCACCCACATGATAGCCGAATATGCCGGCCACCGGAACTGCGACATCCGCCCCTGCCGCAGCGACGAATTTCCCTCAAAGGTGAAACGCCCCGCCTACAGCGTGCTCGACAAAACGAAATTCAAGGAAGCCTTCGGCCTCAGCGTACCCTACTGGACCGACTCGCTCAAGGTGTGCCTGCGCCGCCTGCGCGAAATGGACGAACTGCCTCCGAACCAATAAGAAAACGACATGAAGAATTACACAAGGAGAATTGTGGTCACCGGCGGTGCCGGTTTCATCGGCAGCCACGTAGTGCGGCTGCTCGTCAACAAGTACCCCGACTATCGCATCATCAACCTGGACAAACTGACCTACGCCGGCAACCTGGCCAACCTCAAGGACGTGGAAGACGCGCCCAACTACCGCTTCGTCAAAATGGACATCTGTGACTTCGACGCCTTTTACGCGCTGATGCAGGAGGAGCAGGTAGACGGCATCATCCACCTGGCCGCCGAAAGCCACGTGGACCGCAGCATCAAGGACCCCTTTACCTTTGCCCGGACCAACGTGATGGGCACGCTCAGCCTGCTCCAGGCCGCCAAACTCTACTGGGAAAGCCTCCCCGAGAAGTACGAAGGCAAACGCTTCTACCATATTTCCACGGACGAAGTCTATGGCGCACTCGAACTGACCCATCCCGAGGGCGTGGCCTGCGACTTCAGCGCACACGAAGTCTACGGGGATGATTTCTTCCGCGAATCGACCAAGTACAACCCCCACTCCCCCTATAGCGCCAGCAAGGCAAGCAGCGACCACTTCGTCCGCGCATTCCACGACACCTACGGCATGCCGACCATCGTGACCAACTGCTCCAACAATTACGGCCCGTACCAATTCCCCGAAAAGCTGATCCCGCTCTTCATCAACAACATACGCCACCGCCGCCCCCTGCCCGTCTACGGAAAAGGCGAGAACGTGCGCGACTGGCTCTACGTGGTGGACCACGCCCGCGCCATAGACCTGATCTTCCACAAGGGACGCATCGCCGAGACCTATAACATCGGCGGATTTAACGAGTGGAAGAACATTGACATCATCAAAGTCGTCATCCGCACCGTGGACCGACTGCTGGGCCGCCCCGAAGGCGCCGACATGGACCTCATCACCTACGTCACCGACCGCGCCGGACACGACCTGCGCTACGCAATCGACAGCAGAAAGCTGAAAAGCGAACTGGGATGGGAGCCGACACTGCAGTTCGAGCAGGGAATCGAAGAAACCGTGAAGTGGTACCTGGACAACCAGAAGTGGATGGACAACATCACCAGCGGAGACTACGAGAAATACTACGAAAGTATGTACGCCGGACGATAACGGCCGACAAGGTACACCACAAGAACAGCCCCTGCACCCAAAAACGGACGCAGGGGCTTTGCAGTAGCCCGCAACAGGTCGCCGGAGGCAGAAAAAACAAGCTAAGGGATTTTTTCCTTTCGTACTCTCGCAGTTTTTACGTAACTTTGCAGACCGTGGTAAGACTCGACACAGCCAATACCGCACATGCGCGCAGCCAACTGCCGCACAAATTCACCTATCAACCATGAACACGGACCGGCTTCAGACCCTCAAGCAACGCTATGGCATCGTGGGAAACTGCGACGCCCTGAACCGTGCACTCGAAGTGGCGCTGAAAATCGCGCCCATCGACCTGTCCGTCCTCATCATGGGAGAAAACGGCGTGGGCAAGGAGGTATTCCCCCGCATCATCCACGACCACAGCCTCAGGAAGAACAAAAAATACTTTGCCGTCAACTGCGGCGCCATCCCCGAGGGCACCATCGACTCCGAACTCTTCGGACACGAAAAGGGAGCCTTTACAGGAGCCGTCGACCGCCGCGATGGCTATTTTACCGTAGCCAACGGCGGAACGCTCTTCCTCGACGAAGTAGGTGAACTGCCACCAGCCACACAGGCCCGCCTGCTGCGCGTACTCGAAACGGGCGAATACATTCCCGTCGGCGCCAGCGAAGTGCGCCACACCGACGTGCGCATCGTCGCAGCGACCAACGTCGATATGGAAAAGGCTATCGCCGAGGGCAAGTTCCGCCAGGACTTGTTCTACCGCCTCAACACCATCCCTATATCCATCCCCGCGCTGCGCGACCGCGGCGAAGACGCACTGCTGCTCTTCCGTAAATTCGCCCTCGAAATGAGCGAAAAATACAAAATGCCACCCGTACGCCTGGATCCGGCAGCACAGCAGCTCCTACTCGCCTACAACTGGCCCGGAAACGTGCGACAGTTGAAAAACATCGCCGAAAATATGTCCGTCACCGCCGAGCAGCGCGAAATAACGCCCGAAATCCTCCGATTATACCTGCCCACCACAAACACAGGCCGGCAAATAGTCCCACTGACAGGCGCAGAAAACGAACATAGCTTCGAAAAAGAGCGCGAACTGCTCTACCAAATCCTCTTCGACCTGCGACGCGAAGTCACAGAAATCAAGCGCTTCGTCGGCATGACCTCCGGCACAAAATCAGAACCCGGACAGTTGCCACGAACGGCCGACACGACCTACGTAGATAGCAATCTCGTCCCCGTACATCCCACGGCAAAAACCGTAAAGGAGGAGGAGAGAAACACATACCTTGCCGCCGAAGAAGTAAAAGACAGCGAGGCCGCACCCGAAACGGGACGCGGCGTGGAAAGCCTGGAGGAAATCGAAAAAAACATGATTCGCAAAACCCTGGAACGTACCGGAGGAAACCGAAGACTTGCCGCCGGACAACTGGGTATCAGCGAGCGCACACTCTACCGCAAAATAAAGGAGTATGGCTTGGATTAGACAAATGCTACACCCCCAATCAACCAGCAAAAAAAGCCGACAGGCGCGCGCAAATGCCACATCCGTAAAACCGGAAGCCAGCTGCGCGCAACCAAGTGCTGCCCGCGCGCGCACACGCACGCGTTCCTATAATATTATAAGGATTTGCTGCCTTGCCATCTGCCTCACCCTGAGTAGCTGCATCAGCTATAAATTTACCGGTACAAGCATCAATTACGACCTCATCAAGACTATTCAAATCGACAACGTTCCTAATCGCGCGCCCTACGGCTGGGCGCCGATGGAAGCCATGTTCAATAACAAATTGCAAGACCTCTACGCCAACCAGACACGACTTAAATTGGTGAAACGAGGCGGCGATTTGCAAATAGCAGGAGAAATTACCGGCTACGACCAATTCAATAAATCCATTTCAGCCGACGGTTACTCCTCGCAAGTCCAGCTGAGAATGACAGTCAACATTCGTTTCCGCAATGTCAAGACTAATGAAAGCTGGGAGAAACAATTTTCCGCCACTACCCAATATGATTCCAACCAACAGCTTAGTGCTGTCCAGGAAACCTTGGTTAACGAAATGGTGAAAGACCTTACAGATCAAATTTTCAACGCTACGGTGGCGGATTGGTAAGCCGTAAGCGAAAATATCACCCATGTAAAAACAGGTAAGTCATGAATTATAGTGTCAACGAGCTCATCCAGCGGCCCGAACTGCTCGACAGGGATACCCTCTACGGACTACGCGAAATCGTAGCCCGCTATCCCTATTACCAGGCAGCCCGGCTGTTGTTCCTGAAGAACCTGTTTTTGCTACACGACTCGACTTTCGGCGAAGAATTGCGCCACGCAGCGCTGTACATGCCCGACCGGCGAGCTCTCTTCTGCATGGTCGAGGGCGACAACTACCGCATACAGCCCGAACCAGTGCTGCACGAGGAAAACCCGATGCCCGAACCGGGCGACCAAGACCGGACTATTTCCCTCATCGACAACTTCCTGAGCACCGCAGTCGCCGAGGAGGCAAAGCCAACCAAAGGTAAACAGCCCACAGTAGACCCTACGAAGGATTATGTGGCTTACCTCATGCAACTGGAAGACGCGCAGCCTGAACCGGAGGCCTCGGAAAACCAACGTTCACAGCGAAGCTCCGAACTACTGGACGGTTATCTGGACCGGGGCGACGAGCGCATCGTACTACAGGAGACACCCGATTATCTACCCGAGACTTCCGCGGACGCAACTGCCGAAAACAATCCCGAAGAAGACTTCTTCACCGAAACATTGGCTAAAATCTACATAAAACAAGGCAGATACGAGAAAGCAATCGAAATTATACGCAAGCTAAACTTGAATTATCCAAAAAAAAATAGTTACTTTGCAGACCAAATTCGGTTCCTGCAAAAACTGATAATCATTAACAAGTATAATAAATAGAAGAAAAAAATGTACGACGTGTTTGTAATTTTGGCTGTCATCACAGCAGTTCTGTTGGCGCTCATTGTACTGATTCAGGAATCCAAGGGCGGTGGTCTTGCCTCCAACTTCGCATCCTCCAATCAGATTATGGGCGTACGCAAGACAACGGACGTGATTGAAAAAGCCACTTGGACACTGGCCGCTCTGCTGGTTGTGTTCAGCGTAGCCTCGGCTTTTTGCTTGGGAGGCAGCGAGAAAAAACAGGAAAGTCTGGTTAAGGAAATGAAAGCGCCTGCCACGCAGCAGACAAATACTCCCGGAACCGGCGCACAGCCTACTCCCGCACAGCCCGGTAAGTAATACGTCGGTTTATCCGAGCGTTTTCTGCCCCTCGGGGCGGAGGTCTCTCCGCCTTTCCACCTTGTACGGCAAAGCCATCAGGCGTTGCCGGCGAGCGGAAAGGCGGAGAGATTTTGTATATAGGCGGGTCATCTCACCACCACCTCGTCGATGAAGATCCAACCGCCCTCCAGTCCGCACTTGCCGCGCAGGCGGATGTAGCGGGCCTGCTCCCGTCCGCGCCAGGTCCACCATTCGGTGGCGCTGCGGGCATCCTTTTCCACAGGAACGCCGTGTGTGTAGACGGTATGGAAGTTTTCGCCATCCTCTGACACCTCTATCAGAAACTCCGTGGGGAAGTAAATCCACGCGCCGCCGCTTTGATAGAAATCAGCCGCGATTTCGGTCACCTCGCGGGCTGTTCCGAGGTCGAGGGTCAGGTCGAGCGCGTAATCCTTACCGATAAATCCCAGCCATCGGCCGTCGCCGTAATTCCATCCGCCTCCCCGGCCATCCGTCAGTGTGCTGTCGCCACTACCACTGTAGTATGGGCTGTACGGATGATGGTAAGTGACGGCAGCGCCCACGGCCTGGTGGCGCAGGGGTTCGGTGTATTCCGGCCGATTGCCCACTTCGTGGCTCAGGTCAAAGGCATTCACACCCGTGGCGCGCAGGCGGTTGGTTTCGTGGAGGGCACGGCGATAGAAATCCTCGTAGTCCTTTCGCTCCTCGCCCGTCCATCCGATTTCCGCCAAAGCCAGCAGTCGCGGGTAAAGCATATATTCCACGTGTTCGGGAGTAGGTATGTATTCCGTCCACAGGTTTCCCTGTACGCCCAGCAGGTGACTGCGTTGCGCAGGCGTCATGTCGGCCGCCGGACAGAAGTCGTAGACGGTACGCAGTGGTGTATAGCCGCCGATAGCCTCGGGTTGGGTAGAGGGCGCATCCTGATAACCATCCAGATAGCAGTATTTGCCCGGCGCCATGATGACGTCGTAGCCATGGTCAGCGGCTTCGCGTCCCTTCTCCGGGTTTCTCCATACCATTACAGTCGTTTCCTCGCCCAGGTTGCCGTCGATGATTTCGTCCCACCCCAGCAGGCAGCGTCCTTTCTGCCGGAGGAAAGCACCCATTCGGCGTATCAGGTAGCTCTGCAGGCCGTTCACATCGGTCAGTCCCTCCTCGGCCATGCGCTGCCGGCACAACGGGCAGTCGGGCCACGAGGCCTTGGCCGCTTCGTCGCCCCCCACGTGGATATAGTAGGAAGGGAAGACCTCCATCACCTCCGTCAGGACATTCTCCAGGAAAGCATAGGTTGCTTCGTTGCCCGGACAGAAGTCCGCTTGTTTGTAAGGTTCGTGCGTACAGGAGAGTTCGGGATAAGCGGTGAGCACTTCTTCGGAATGGGCGGGCATTTCGATCTCCGGCACTACGGTGATGCCGCGCTGTGCGGCATAATCCACCAGTTCTCGCAGTTCCTGCTGCGTATAATATCCGCCGTAGGCGCCCGGGGTGCCCTCTTCGACGTACTTACGTCCGCCGTTCCACCACGTCTTCCATAGAGAGTCGGTCCGCCAGGCTGCCAGCTCCGTCAGGCGCGGGTAGCGCTTGATTTCCATGCGCCATCCGGCAGCGTCGGTCAGGTGCAGGTGCAGGCGGTTGAACTTGTAGGCAGACAGGATGTCGACTTGTTTTTTCAGGAAATCGAGGGAGAAGAAATGGCGCGACACATCGAGCATAGCTCCGCGCCACCTGTAAGCGGGAAAGTCCGTCACGTCGCAGCACGCGGTCTTTCCCGCTTTTGTCAGTTGCTGCAGCGTGGCCACGGCATAGGTAAATCCCTGGCGCGATGCGGCGCAAACTATGACAGAGTCGGACGTGACGTGCAGGCTGTAGGCCTCCGGCGAAGGCGCCTCCTGCCACGTGTTCAGCAGCAGGACGCGGTGCTTGTCGCTGCGCGTCGCGGACGCACGGGCTGCCCATTCGCTGACGGGCTGTGCCCATCCGTTACTTTTCAAGGCCTTGTCGGCATAGCGCAGTCGGTAGCCCCGGCTCCAATCGAAAGCACCTTCGTGCATCCGGACACGTTGGGGAGCAGGAAGCAGGCTCTGTGCGCTGCCCCACAGGCCGCACAGGAACAGACAGAAAGTAAGCAGGTACTTTTTCATCGTATCAGAATAGGTTTTTAGTAAGGCAAAAATAGGCAAAATAATCGGTTCGGACCTTCTACAACGGCGAAAAAGGCGACGACAAGGGCCTCGCACGAAACTTCCGGCTGCTTTCGGGCAAAAAAAGTGGATTGCGCAGGCTGCAACGTCGATTTTTTTGTAATTTTGCATAAAGCATAAAAAAACACAACGTCCATGAATGTCACTGACCAGACCCTGCAAACCATTGACCGCGTCCTGCGGAAAGCTGCATCAAAGTTTACGAACGACGCCGAGAACATGCCGCTGACCGACATCTACCTGCAAGTGAAGCAGGAGAGCGGAGAAATTCTGGTATTCGACGACGACGAGACCGAACTTACCCGCTGCGTGGTCGAAGACTGGATTGGCAACGCCGATGAGGACTTCTACACAGCGGTGCAGCCCGTCCTGCGCGAGGGCATCCGCCGCAACCGTGAAATCCTGGACAACCTGCCCGTGCTGAAACCCTACTCGTTCGTACTTATCGACGAAGACCGGGAGACCGTGGCCGAGCTGCACTTGGTGGACGACGACCTGCTGCTCCTCGACGGCAACCTGATGGAGGGGCTCAACGAGGACCTGGAAAGCTTCTTAGACAACCTGATGCAGAAATAGCCGCAGGAAGCCGACAATGGGCTGACGAGAAGTTGGCGCACAATGGACGCCGGCATTTTCGGGACAGCTACACAACTACAATCGCCCGGCAATCCATCGATAATAGCCCACTGCAGATGGCCGGCAGGGGGACACGGGGCACGAAGGACCGACCCACTCGCCGGCAAAGCATACCCCAAAAAGACTACAAGGCACTTGGACGAAACCAAGTGCCTTGTAGTCTTTTTGGTTCGAGGAGATCCGGATATTCCATTCCCTTGCATGCCCCACAGGCCCGCCACCGCGTACGGCCGAGCGGGCGACGGCACAAATCCCAGCCTAAGACCGCGCTGCCGCGCCGGGGTTGGCGGAAGCCGTGCCGAAGATGCGCTGCCACTCCTGCTCGAAATTGGGCGTGAAGAAGCCGGTACCCAAACGGCTGCGGATTTCGTCGGCGCTGAAGAAGCGGCCGTCTGCCACTTCCTCCGAGGGCACGGGCTGCTGA
>SFCP01000176.1 GCA_004558535.1 Bacteroidales bacterium
GGAAAATCAGCCAAAAAAACGTGGCCTGAAAGCACACGAACCATAATACGCTAAAAAAAGAGGGTGCGTCGTAAAACTGCTATTACGACACACCCTCCTTTTTTCGGCTTTTGCTGCGAATAAAGAAAAGGGGTGCGTCCTTGCCGACGCTCCTTTTTATTTACCCCAAAGCTTTCGGAGGCGGTCGGCTGCCCTCGCTTCCTGTGCGTTGTCGGCCGGCTGCCACAGCACTTCCTCCTTGACGGCGTCGGGGCGGTAGTCCTGGCGGACGAAATGCCCGGCATAATCGTGGGGATAGCGGTAGCCCTCGTGGTAGCCTAACTCCTTCATCAGTTCGGTAGGCGCGTTGCGCAGGTGAAGGGGGACGGGTGCGTTGCCTGTACGTCTTACGAGGTCTAATGCAGCGTCAATGCCCAGGTAGGCGGAGTTGCTTTTCTCGGATGTGGCCAGATAGACGGTGGCTTCGGCCAAGGGAATACGCCCCTCAGGCCAGCCTATCTTTTGGACGGCATCAAAGGCAGCGTTGGCCAGCAGCAGCGCGTTGGGATTGGCCAGCCCGATGTCCTCGGCCGCCGATATGACGAGCCGCCGGGCGATAAATTTCGGGTCTTCGCCGCCGGCTATGAGGCGGGCCAGCCAGTAGAGCGCGGCGTCGGGGTCGCTGCCGCGGATGCTCTTGATGTAGGCCGAGATGATGTCGTAGTGCAGCTCGCCCCCTTTGTCGTAGGCCATGGGATTGAGTTGCAGTTGGCGGGTCACTTGCTCGTCGTCGACAACGATAGGCGCATCAGCCGGTGCCGATGATGCGAGGAGATCCAGGATGTTGAGCAATTTGCGGGCATCGCCGCCGCTGTAGCGCAGCAGGGCGTCGGTGCTGCGGAGGTCGAAGGTGCGCTCCCTTAATATTATATCGGTGTGGATGGCGCGATTGAGCAGGTTGAGCAAATCATTCCGGTCCAAACTTTTCAGCACATACACTGCACAGCGTGACAGCAAGGGGCGGATGACTTCGAAGGAGGGATTCTCCGTGGTGGCGCCTATGAGCGTAATGGTGCCATTCTCGACGGCAGCGAGGAGGGAGTCCTGCTGCGATTTGGAAAAGCGGTGGATTTCGTCTATGAACAGGATAGGGCTCTGATGGCCAAAGAACGTATTTCGCCCTGCACGTTCGATGACATCGCGAACCTCCCTGACGCCGCAATTGATGGCCGACAGGGTGTAGAAAGGGGTATTTAGTTCGTGTGCGATGATTTGCGCCAGTGTCGTCTTGCCCACCCCCGGAGGTCCCCATAGGATGAACGAGGAAATGCGCCCCGCTTCAATCATACGCTTGATAATGCCGCCGTCGCCCACCAAATGCTGCTGGCCGACATACTCGGATAGGTTCTTGGGGCGCAGTCGCTCTGCTAATGGTTTCATGGGATTCTTTATATTTTATTAGAAACCTTCTTTCAGGGATTAGGAATTTATCAGTGAGAGTTCGAGCCATCGTGTGGATTTCTCATCCAGTTCCTGCATCAGGACAGGCAGGCGTTTGCTGTGTGTCGTGATTTCCTCTACACTGAGTTGGCCGCCGGCCAGTGCATCCTCGATGGCGTGCTGTTCAGCTTCGAGCCTTTCTATGTCCTCCCCGAGCGCAGTCAGTTCCCCCTGTGATGCCCGTTCGTCCTCAGGGCTTGTCGGAGCATTTTCCGGCAGTTCGGCCCAAGCGCGGTACTGGGTGTAATTGCCGGGGAAGTCTGTGATGGCCCCTGCGCCGTGGAAGACGAGCAGGTGGTCCACGACCTTGTCCATGAAGTAGCGGTCATGGCTGACCACTATGACACATCCGCGAAAGTCCACCAGATATTCTTCGAGGGTTTGGAGCGTAGCGATGTCGAGGTCGTTGGTCGGTTCGTCAAGCACTAAGAAGTTGGGATTTCGCATGAGGACGATACACAGTTGCAACCGCCGGCGTTCACCACCGGACAGTTTGCGGATATAATCCTGTTGCCTTGCAGGGGGGAATAGGAAGTGCGTCAGAAACTGCATCGCCGTCAGTCGTCGGCCGCCACCGAGGTCGATGGTTTCGGCTTCGCGTCGGACGGCATCGATCACCTTCATATCGTCGTCAAAGGGCATCCCCTCCTGCGAGAAGTAGCCGAAGCGCACGGTTTCCCCGATGACGAAGCGCCCCGCGTCGGGCTTTTCCAGGCCTAACAGCAGGCGGATGAAGGTGCTCTTCCCTGTACCATTGCCGCCCACAATACCCATTTTCTCGAATCGGGCGAAATTGTAGTAGAAGTCCTTTAGTATGACAGTGTCGTGACCGTCCTCCCCGGAAGCGGTTGCCGGATACGATTTTGAAACATACTCTGCCTCAAAGATTTTCGAGCCGATATAGCCGCTCTGCACGGTGATGCGTGCAGCTTTCTCCTCCATTTTTCGCCGTGCCTGCTGTTCCAATTCCCGAAAGGCCTCCTTGCGGTAGCGTGCCTTGGTGCCGCGTGCACAGGGCATCCGCCGCATCCAGTCGAGCTCGCGGCGGTACAGGTTTTGTGCGCGTGCTATGTTCGCATTCGTAGCACTGACGCGCTGCGCGCGCTTTTCCAGATAATAGGCGTAACTGCCGCGGTAGGTATAAATCTGTCGGTCGTCCAGTTCGAGTATCACTCCACATACACGTTCCAGGAAATAGCGGTCGTGCGTCACCATGAGCAGGGTGGTACCGCCGCGTGTGAGAAAACTTTCCAGCCATTCCGTCATCCCCACGTCGAGGTGGTTGGTCGGT
>SFCP01000177.1 GCA_004558535.1 Bacteroidales bacterium
GCGTAGTGGCCGTCGGCGTAGCGCTTAATGAGCCACACCTTGCGAGGGTTCCACTTGTCAACCTTGCGTGTCAGGGTCGTGTTGTTTCTTCTGCTTCTCATGGGGGTCTCCTTTCTTCGGCCCGGCGGGGCGCCGGGTGATCTTGGCTTATGTCTCGGCCGTTGCTCGTTTCTTGCCCCTGCGCTTGAAGTTTTCGTGGAGTCGCCTCTCGGCGAGCTCTGCGCTGTACCCCTCGCGCTGGTTCCTGTCCAGCGTGCCGGTCGCACCACGCTGGAGCTCCTTGTAAAGCGTTGTTAGATGGCAGGAGAGGCGTACACACATTTCAGCCGGCCGGTCTCCGTTCAAGTACCACGCTTCGATCTTTTTCCTGTCCTCGAAGGTCAGGTATCGGTACTTTCCCGTCGGTCTCACCTCCGTCTCATTTGGTCGATAAAAAAGAAAAAATGCACAGCGGACTCGGTTGGAGTCTCTGTGCATTTAATATTAGCGGACACGTTCGCTTTTGTCAAGATTAAATGCTAAAAAAGTCTAAAAAATTTTTCACGAGGGCAGCAGAGCGGCGATTTCGGCCCGGAAAAGCTGCTCGGCGCACAGAAAACCGAACATTTTCCGGGGATAGTTGTTCAGCCACTCCTCGACCTGCTTGACTTTCCGGGGCGAGACTTGGCTCAGGTCGGTGCCCTTCGGGATGTGCCTCCTGATGAGGCCGTTCTGGTTCTCGTTGCTGCCTCGTTCGCTTGGCGTGTACGGGTGGCAGTAGTAGATCTCGGTGCGCTTGCCTTTGCCGCGGCGTTTCTTTTCCATGCCGGCCGCGTCGGCGAACTCGCAGCCATTGTCGACCGTGATGCTGACGAAGATCTTCGGGAACAGGGCGCCGACTTTGCGCTCGATGCCGTTCAGGGCCCGGACGACGCTGGCGCTCGTCTTATCCCGCAGCGGGATGATGATCTCCTTCCGGGTCTTGCGCTCAGTCAGCACGAGGAGGGTGTTGCTGACGCCTTGGCAGCTTTCGACGCTGTCCATCTCCCAGTGACCGAAGGTCTCGCGGGTGTCGACTTCTTTCGGCCGCTGCTCGATGCTCTTGCCTGCCGGGGCTCGGGAGACGGTGCCCTCGGGTGCTTTTCTGGCCGGCTTGCGCTTGCCGCCCTGCGGCAGCATTTCGGTCGTGAGATCGTCGCCGAACACTTCGCCGCGGATGTAGTTGTAGACGGTGCTCGCGCAGACCTTCGTCTTGAAGCGCCAGCCGTTGACCTCGGCCTCGCCGACGGCAGCCTCGGGGCTGTACTTCTCGTCGCGGATCTTCTCGACGAGGTAGTCGGCCAGCTCGTAGTCGTTGCCGAGCTTCAGATCCGGGCCCTTTGCCTTCAGGTGCTCCCGGTAGAGCCGGTCGGCCTCGTCCGGGTTGTAGCGGATCTCGGTGGTCAGGTCGCTGTTGAGGTGCTCATAGGTGGCCCGCTTCATTTCCCGGTAGACGGTGGTATAATGGACGCCGATCTCCTTGGCGATCTCGGTCGGCTTCATGCCGGCGCGCAGAAAAGCGTCGATCTGGATCCGCTTGGTCATTGTTAAGTGGCTGAAATGTTCTCCCTTCTTTCAGTGTGCTGCGTATGCGCTGAGCTGCTCCCGTGTTTCCTTGTCCGTGATGATGTCGGCCAGCCCGCACTCCAGAGCGTTGCATAGCTTGAGGAGTGTCAGGAGCTTGGCCCCGTTCAGGTCTCGGGCGCCGCGCTCGTACTGCTGAAGCACTTGGACGTTGACGCCGGCCAGCTTTGCGAGCTGCGACTGCGAGAAGCCTGCGGCCTTGCGGAGCCTCTGCAAATTGCTGTTGTTTTCGACCTTCTCCATGCTGATTTCCTCCTGTCTTTCTATGTCTTAATTATAGAGCATTTGCTCTATAATGTCAAGCAAAAAAGAGCGGCGGGCCTTCCCGTCGCTCTCATTCTATACCCAGCAGGTTGAGGATCGAGGTCTCCAGCGCGTCGGCCAGATATTGCAGCTCGTAGTCCGCGACGATGCGGTCGCCGGTTTCGATCCTGCTGATGGCCTTCTGCGTGATGTCGAGCCCCGCGATCTGGATCTTGTAGGCGAGCTGCTCCTGAGATAGGCCAGCCCGCTGCCG
>SFCP01000054.1 GCA_004558535.1 Bacteroidales bacterium
CTTGCAGTCTACCGGCAGCATGGACAAGAACGGCTTCACGACCAAGAACATCAAGCGTGTGTGCGTGCGCTTCAGTAGCAGCCCCAACATCCGCTACCAACTCTCGGTGAGCAATCCCAACGTGCAGTTCAGCCGCATGAGCGAGGCGAACGACGAGGTTGTGGAGGAGGGCGGCGTGTAATCCCCCCGCTGAGCCACAGGGCATGATGAAGGGCAGGCTATGAGGGCCTGCCCTTGTCTATGGGGAGGAGTCGTGGCGGCACGGGTGCTGCCTCTTTTTTTGGGGTACAATCTCGTGAACGGGCAGTACTTGCGGGGTCCCTGCGCCGCCGGGGGCTACAGCGTGTCGGCGACCTCGGGCGCTGCGACCTTGGCCCGGTGCGCGGTGTCGATGGGGAGGCCCTTCGGGCTGTCGGCCGCGAGGATGCTGTCGGCTGGCAGGGGCCACGGTGTCGATGGCAGCGGCTTTGGGAGCCGGTTCGGGTCCGGTCTCGGCCAGCAGGTTGGGCGCATCGCCGGTGGGTTCGACGGCAAAGGGGTCGGGCAGTGCGCTCTCGGCCGCCTCCTCGGGGAGGGAGGGAGTGTGGAGGGCGTGCCAGGCGGCAGCGGCGATGACGGCCAGCAGGGCGAGTAGGGTGAGTGCGTTCCACAGGCGGCGGTGGCGGATGGGCGGTTGCGGGGGTTGTTGGGGTGATGCAGACATGGCGGGATGATTTTTTTGGGGGAGGGTGAGGGGACGCCGGTGCGGGCGGTCAGCCCATCGGGTCGACGTCGAAATAGATTTGTGCGCCCTTGCAGCGGCTGTCGGCGCGCAGGATGTCGGCCGCCTGGGTCAGGGTGCGTCGCACACCGGCGGGGGGCAGGGCGGGATTGACCTTGAGCAGGAACTTGCGGATGAAAAGTCGCTGCACACGGCCTACGGCGGGGCGGTCGGGACCGAGCAGGGCAGTGCCGAAGTGGGGGCGCAGCAGGTCGGCAAGCCATTGTGCCGCCGTCAGGCAGGTGCGTTCGTCGCGGTGCTTGACGTAGATGGCGATGAGGCGCGAGAAGGGCGGGTAGCGGTAGGGTTCGCGCTCGCGAATCTGGGCCTGGTACATGGCTTCGTAGTCGCCGCGCACCACCTGGTCGATGAGGGGGAGTCCGGCCTGGCGCGTCTGGAGGACCACGAGTCCGCGTCGTCCGCGTCGCCCGGCGCGTCCGGCCACCTGGGAAAGCATCTGGTAGGCCCGTTCGTAGGCGCGGAAGTCGGGCACGTTGAGCGCCTGGTCCGCATTGAGTATGCCCACGATGCCTACGCGGTCGAAGTCCAGCCCCTTGGTGACCATCTGTGTGCCGATGAGCAGGTTGGTGGTGCCGCGCTGGAAATCGTCGATGATTTTCTCGTAGGCGGTGCGTGTGCGGGTCGTGTCGAGGTCCATGCGTGCCGTTCGGGCATCGGCGAAGCAGGCGTGTACGGCGGCCTCCATCTTCTCCGTGCCGTAGCCCACGTCGCGCAGTTCGGTGTCGGCGCACTGCGGGCATTGTCGCGGCAGGTCGTAGGCGGCGCCACAGTAGTGGCAGACCATCCGCCCCATGCTGCGGTGGAAGGTGAGGGGCACGTCGCAGGCCGTGCAGCGCGGCGTCCATCCGCAGGTGCGGCAGGTGAGCACCGGCGAGTAGCCCCGGCGGTTGTAGAAGAGGATGGCCTGGCCGCCCTCGGCGAGGATGCGGCGCACCTCGGTGGTCAGTCGGGGCGAGAAGGGCGTGGGCATCAGCTTCTTGCGTTGCAGTTCCTTGACGTCCTCGACGATGATTTCGGGCAGTTCCACGTGGCCGAAGCGTTTGTCCATCCTGACGTAGCCGTACTTCCCGCCCTCGTGGGCGTTGTGGTAGGTCTCGACGGCCGGTGTGGCCGTGCCGAGCAGGACGCGGGCGCCGCAGCGGTGGGCCAGGACGATGGCCGTGTCGCGGGCGTGGTAGCGCGGTGCGGGGTCCTGCTGCTTGTAGCTGGGTTCGTGCTCCTCGTCGACAATCACCAGGCCCAGGCGCCGGAAAGGCAGGAAGACCGACGAGCGCACGCCGAGGATGAGCGGCAGGGCACGGTCGCCGCATTGCCGCTGCCACAGTTCTACGCGCTCGGCATCGGGAAATTTGGAGTGGTAGACGCCCATTGCGCTGCCGAAGACACGTCCCAGCCGCTCCGTCAGCTGCGTGGTCAGCGCGATTTCGGGCACCAGATAGAGCACTTGGCGGCCGGCGGCCAGTTCGCGGCGGATGAGTTCGATGTAGACCTCCGTCTTGCCGCTCGAAGTGACGCCGTGGAGCAGGCATACGGGGTGCTTGCACCAGGCCTGTTCGACCTCGGTCACGGCGCGCTGCTGGTCCTCGTTGAGCCGGTGGCGCAGGGCGTCGGGCAGGGCCTCGCGAAACTTCAGCCGGCCGGTGTCGGCGGCAAAGGCCTCGAGCAGCCCCTTGCGCCGCAGGGCAGTCAGGGCCGCTTCGCTATAGCCCGGCAGTGCTGCCAGTGTGCGCTTCGCCACGGGGCGGGCCGTAGCGAGGAGGGAGGGCGGCGTCTGTTCCGTCAGTTCCGCCTCGGAGAGGTAGAGGCAGAGCACGTCGAGCTGCTTGGGTGTGCGCCCCAGCGTGCGCAACAGGGCGGGCAGGCTCTCGGCCGCCAGGAGGGCGGGGCCCGGGCGCAGGCGTGTCTCTGTGCGGGGCTTGTAGGCGCGCGCAAGGCGTTCCTCGACCGTAGCCGCTCCGCATTCCACCAGCCGTCGCAGGCCGCTGAGCAGTCCCGCCGCGCCGCATTCGCTGCGCAGGCAGTCGATGCTCTTCGCCTCGTCGGCCGACAGGTGGTCCAGCAGGGTCAGGTCGCGCTCGTCCGGTTCGCCGGAGAAGTCGGCATTGCGTCGCACCAGCGTCTCGCTCTCCATCTTGAGCCCCGAGGGCAGGGCTGCCTTCATCACCTCGCCCGCCGTACACATATAATATTGCGCCATCCACCGCCACAGGTCCAGCTGGTCCTGCGTCAGGATGGGGGTGCGGTCCACCACCTCGAGCACCGCCTTGACCCGCAGGTCCTCGGCCGGTGCCTGGTCGTGCAAGCGGCAGACGATCGCCGTGTAGAGCTTGCGCGCACCGAGCGGCACGACCACGCGCATGCCCGGTAGCACCGCCCCGGCCAGGGCCGGCGGCAGCGAATAGGTGAAGGAGCCGGGCAGGGCCAGCGGCAAGATCACATCGGCAAAGCGTGGGGAGGGGTTCAATCCGGTAGTGCTTTTTGGGGAGTTGGGAATTTGCAGCGCCAGACAGGCGTGGCGGTGCTTGCAGAGCGGCCCTGCAAAGGTACGGCTTTTTTAATTAGGAATTAGGAATTAGGAATTAGGAATTATGGAGCAGCCGAAATAGAGTGGTGACTGCTTGGGCCGGGGAAGGGCCGTTGCGGTTTGGCGGTGCAATCAATAGAATCAATAGAATTAATAGAGTCAATAGAATCAATATAATTAATAGAATACCAAGAAGAAACTCAAATTCTCAACGCCAGTGAGAGAGTTTTACAAACATTATTATTAATATTGCACTTGCTTGTTGACTCTATACACAAAAGTTACTCTCTTCTCTGCAATGGAGTTTGGCAATATCCCGATGGAGGATAAGTTGTGGTCATGTTATCTCCATGCTTGCCTAATGTATATACAAGGTGATGCCTTGACAAACAAGTCGCTGAGAGACAGATTCAATGTGGGTGAAACATCCGCTGGAAGTATATCAAGATTGATAAAGGAGGCTGTATCTCAGGAAAAGATTAAAGCACTTGATCCTGATACGGCGAAACGATATATGAGGTATATACCTATATGGGCTTAGTTTAATTTGCCGGTCATTTGCTGAGATGTGCCAAAGATGGAACTATATTTCGCTAATATGTTGATAGTCAAATGTAATTACAAGCAAGTTTAATTTGCTGGTAATTTGCTAAAGAAGAAAATAAACATAGATATTTCACCATAGAAATGGTGACTGCTTGGGTCGGGAAAGGGCCGTTGCGGTTTGGCGGTGCAAAATCGTAAAACTGCGTTTTCCATTTTGTACTTCAATCGCCTTGCACTATCTTTGCATTTGCAAAAACAAAAAATACACCTTATATAATATTAAATACTATGAAAATCAGAAAATGGTTGCTGCCGCTGGCACTTGTGTGCTGCTGCCTGGGTGGCAGGGCGGCGGCGCTGTCGCTCATTCCCCTGCCAGCCTCGGTGCAGAGCGGCGAAGGCTCGTTCCGCTTCGCCGGAAAAGTGAAAGTATATGCCGATGCCTATCCCGGCGACAGCATCCGGATGGTGCTGCAACGCTTCACGGCGGAATTTACAGCCTCGACGGGCGTGAAGTTTCGCACGGCCAAAGCCGGCGCCGCCCAGATGACACTGCGCCTCAATACAGCCCTGGCGCCCGAAGCCTATGACCTGCGCGTGACGTCGCAGAAGATTGAAATCGAAGCGGCGCGGCCGGCGGGCTTCTTCTATGCCCTACAGACGCTGAAGCAGCTGCTGCCACATCGCGCCGTGATGGCCGGCACCAAGGGGCCGCAGGACGTGGCATGGTGCGTGCCGGCAGTGACCGTCAAGGACCACCCACGCTTCGCCTGGCGCGGATTTATGCTCGACGAGGGACGGCATTTCTATGGCAAGGAGGAAATCAAAAAGATCCTCGACGTGATGGCGGCCTACAAGCTGAACCGCTTCCATTGGCATCTGACCGAGGACCAGGGATGGCGACTCGAAATCAAAAAGTACCCGCGCCTGACGGAGGTGGGCGCCTGGCGCAACAGCAAAGTGCTCGGTTGGGGCGACGTGAAGCCCGACGGACAGCGCTACGGCGGATTCTATACGCAGGAGGACGCCCGCGAAATCGTACGCTACGCCCGCGAACGCTTCATCGAGATTGTGCCGGAAGTCGACATCCCCGGCCATTCCCAGGCAGCCGTGGCCGCGTACCCCGAATTCCTGAGCTGTGACCCGCAAGTGCCGCACGAGGTGTGGCTGTGGCAGGGCGTGTCGACCGATGTCATCAACGTGGCCGACCCGCGCGCGGTGCAGTTTGCCAAGGACGTCATCGATGAACTGACGGACGTATTCCCCTTCGGCTACATCCACCTGGGCGGCGACGAATGCCCCACGGCGAAGTGGGAGGCAAACGAGGCGTGCCGCGCACAGCTTGCCGCCATCGGATCGGAGCGCTACCGCGACCTGCAAATCAACTTCTACCGCCAGCTGCAGGAGCACATCGCGCAGCAGCCGGCCGAACGCCGTCGCCAACTCATCTTCTGGAACGAAGTGCTGCACGGCAACACGGCACCGCTCGGCACCGACATCACCATCATGGCCTGGGTGGGCGCTGACGGCGCAGCCCGCGACGCCGCTTCGCGCGGCATGCGCACCATCCTGTCGCCGCAGATTCCCTACTACATCAACCGCCGGCAGAGCAACCTCCCCACCGAACCGATGTCGCAGGGCAGCGGTACCGAGACGGTCGAGGCTGTCTACAACTATGTGCCGATGAATGGCATCGACGAAGCCCTGCAATCCAAATACATGGGCGTGCAGGCAAACTTCTGGACGGAATGGGTCGAGGATGCCGCCACCGTGCAATACCTGATGCTGCCCCGTCTGGCCGCCGTGGCCGAAGCGGGATGGACACCACAGGCCCTGCGCCGCTATCCCGACTTCGTGGAGCGCCTGCAGGCCGAGGCGGACTACTATCGCCTGCGTGGCGTGAACTATGGCAAGCACGTTTTCACCCAGCCCTGACCTGCCGGCGCGCATCAGGCCGACGGCACACACAGCCCAAGACATATGCATACATCATTTTTCATCAATAAATAATTGCTATCATGAAAAAGCAACTCATCTTCTTCTTTCTTGTGCTTCTCAGTTTAGCAGTACGAGCACAGGACGTGATTATGACGCAGGACGACCGCATCATCAAGGCCTTTAATGTAGAGGTAGCCACAGGCGGCCAGTTTGTGTATTTTACGCTGAACCAAACAGACACAGCCACCGTGCAGCGTATACCCAAAACGCAGGTGTTTATCATCAAGAAGGCCGACGGCACCCGCATCGACCCTAACGCCAAAGACGCTGCCGTTCAGCCATCTGCTGCTACGCCAGACTCTGCCGTGGTGCCGCGCGACCGTTTTCCCGAGGTCGACTTGACCAACTTCCACGGTCTGCTCATCAGCAAAGGCAACTGCGTTTATGTGCCTATAAATGGAGCGTATGAAGGCGAACGTGCCGCACAGGCGCACTTGAAACGGCTCTTGGAACAAGACGGATTCTGGAAAGTGGTTGACTACCCCGAGCAGGCACACTTTGTGTTCCAGGGAGTACTCACCACCGCAGGCCAAGACCGCTTCTTCTTCGTTCTCCGCACAAGGAGCAGTTACCAGCAGCAGCAAATCCCCTCAATAAGTATATGGAACTATTCTATCAGTCCTGAAGGTTCAAAAATATTACATGTGCTCCCCGGTAGCGAAGAAGAGGGACCCAATACCAATGCTGTCAACCGCTTTATGTCGAAATTCTTCACTTCAGTTAAAACGAATATAACCGAAACTGATTTCAGCAAACCTACGCGTTGGACCAAGTGGACACATCAGCAGGGATTCTACATCCCCTAAGGTGATACCTAAGTAGACGGTGGCTTGCCTGATTAGCTGTGAACATTTGCAGCCACCGACACAAGGGGCGGCACTGGTCGTGCGATCGGTGCCGCCCCCCTTTTTTACATGAAACGATGACGTGTTATCACGTCGCATCGTGTGTCGCAGCCCTCACAGCAGCGTAACCTCCGCCATCACTCTTTGACTCTTCGTCTCTTTGTATTACGTTCGAAGCAGGATGCAAACATTGATACATAGCACCGCTTCCAACGAACGGTTGTGTTTCTTGCGTACATACATGGTGTAAAAGTACACATTCTTTTCGCTTGCGCCACGATAAACAATGTGTTGCAATAGTGTCTCACGGCAAAGATTTGGGGATTTTCCGACATTTCTTGGAAAAAGATTTGGGGATTTTCCGACATTTATCTACATTATTGCAGCTGATGGCCGTGAGAGCAACCTTCCTGTGCGGTTATTCCCTCGACTTTGCAATGCCTCTGCAGAACGAATGAAAGTTATAGAAAATGCAATAAAAAGGTTGGGAGCAGAAATGTCTAACATTTCCTTGCAATAATTCTATGCCTGTCCGCTAATACTTTTTAGAGCCCAAGAAGCGCTTCATCAGGGGAAATCCTGTGTCGGCTGAAGGACAAGCCTTTTCAATGAGCATACAATACAAGCCCTCCAAGCGAGCTGTGACCAGCCGGCTTGGAGGGCTTTTTCGCTTATTCCCTGCTTTGCCTTTGCGGGTTGCGGTGCAGGGCAGCCCCTCCCTCGGGCAGAATGCACTACCCTAACCCCGGCGCGCGGCGCCCGGGAAAATGGGACATCCCAGGGCCTCAACCTTAACATTTATAACCTCCCTTTACATTCTGCCGGCTGCCTCCGTGAAGCTGAAAAAGACCGACGAAAAATTATCCGGGCGGCAGAAAAAATTATGCAGCCCGGTACGACCTTTGAGGCGCCTGATATTCAGGCCTGCCGTGCCTGTAGCGCTTTACCGGCCGGACATAGAAAAAATGCTTAATGAGTTATTTGTTTTTTGAATGACACTATCTGTTATTTGAAAACAAATATGTAGCTTTGCAGCAGCATGTATGACAGAATGTGTAAGTCAAATATGGAAATATAATGGATATATTCTTTCAGAGCAAGAAGCTGGAGAAGATTGCATCCGACCCGCGAAGATGCTTAAAGGAACTGGGAAAGACGAGGGCGGACTTGTTTCTGCGGCGCCTCCGGGATCTCTATCGGGCCGACAGCTTGGAGGATGTGCGTTACCTGCCGGGGCGCTACCATGAGTTGAGAGAAGAAAGGAAAGGGCAATGGGCCTGTGACCTTGACCAGCCGTATCGACTGATATTTGAGCCTCACGAGGACCCAATCCCGACGATGACAGCGGCAAGTATATATGGATAGAAATCAAAGGGGTAGAAATTGTAGAAATAGTAAATTATCACGGTAAATAGTATATAGTATTATGGCAACTTTAAGGAATTTCGTTCCGCCGGTGGAGTTTCATCCCGGCATCACCCTTTCAGAGAAACTGAAAGAGATGGAGATGAGTGTCAAGGAGTTTGCTGTGCGCACTTCAAAACCGGAGAAGACTATTTTTGCCGTCATTGGCGGCAAGAGCAGCGTGACCTCGGATATGGCTGTGGCTTTTGAGAGTGTCACAAAGATACCCGCGCATTTTTGGCTGAACATACAGCGCGGGTATGACGAGTATGTAGCCCGACAGAAGAGGGAGGAACAGCTGGACTTGGCCTACGACTGGGTACGTTCGTTCCCTTTGGCAAAAATGATGGAACTGGGATGGATACCTCAGGTAAAGACAAAGAAGGAAAAAGTCAAGGCGTTGCTCTCATTCTTTCAGGTCAGCACGGTCAAGGCTTGGGAGGACTATTACTTGAACCAGCAGTTGAAGGTGGCGTTCCGCATTTCGCTAAATCAAACCAAGGAGCCGCACGCCATATCCGCCTGGTTGCGTCAGGGAGAGATACAGGCAGCGGAGACGGAAGTCTGCGGATTTTCCGAAAAAGCGCTGCGCGAAGCCATACCTGCCATGAAAAGCCTCTGTGCCGGGCACTCTGCGGATTTTGCCGGGGCCTTGCAGGAACTGTGCAGCAAGGCGGGTGTCAGGCTGGTCTATACGCCTTGCTTGCCAAAGGCTCCCATCAATGGCTCCACACGGTGGATCAACGATGTACCCTGCATTCAGATGACGGGAAGGCATAAGCGGAACGATATCTTCTGGTTCACGTTTTTCCATGAGTTGGGACATATCCTGCTGCATGGCAAGAAGGACATTTTTCTGGAAAACATAGAATATGCGGACAAGCAGAGGGAAAAGGAGGCAGAGGCCGATGCTTTCTCGTCACGTACCTTGCTGCCGCCGTCGGAGGAGAACGAGATCATCCGACAGGGAGACTTTTCCGCCGATACTATCCGGTATTATGCTGACAAGTTCCATGTACATCCCGGCATCATCGTCGGGAGATTGCAGCACAGGAAGGTAATCCCATTTACCGCGCATGCAGATTTGACGGAAAGGATAGAGCTTTTCAATTAGTACGCTATAACAAGCCCTCCAAGCGAGCTGTGACCAGCCGGCTTGGAGGGCTTTTCGTTTATTCCTGCTTTGCCTTTGCGGGCTGCAGGGATAGGAGGTCGGGTGGGGCCTGTGCGCTTATTGCAGTCCCCAGGCGGTGGGGAAGCACTGGGTTTCGACACTCTGCTCGACCACATCGGGGAGGTTGTGGAAGAAGTCGATGCCTGTGAGTTCCTCCAGCCGGTCCACACTGAGGGCGTGCTGCTTCATGTCGCTGAGCGGTGCTGTGGTATTGCCGCTGTAGCCGTAGCTCTTGTGCTCCATCCAGAAGGCGATGGCGGAGTAGTTGCCGTTCTTCACCTTGAGCAGGGCCATGTAGTAGTACTTCGGCACGACGATGCGGCTCGAGGCTACGCGCCTGAGCACGTAGTTTTCGGTGATGGTGCCGCCCTTGACCACGTAGAGGGTGTCGGCGAAGGTAGCATCGCGGCCTTTTTTCTGCACGAGGCCCTCGAGCGTCACCCAGTAGTTGCTGTTGAAGTCACCCAGCATGGGCGACATGTTGGTCATGTAGAAGGTCTGGTCGTTGGCCGTGCGCGAAAACAGGCGGTCGGCCGAGGCGCAGAGGTGTCCGTGCTGGTAGCCGTTGAAGGAGGCGTCGTTCTCGATGCCCACGCCTGTGGGGAGTTGCGGGTCGGCGGGATACTGCGGTCGGATGCTGTAGTCCTTGCGTGCGACGAGTTTGCTACGTGTGCGGCCGTCGAAGCGGAAGGCCACCCAGCGCGAGTGGTACTGCCGGCGGTCGTATTCCAGGCAATAGGTCAGCACGCTGTCGCCGCCGATGACGTCCCAGTGGGCGATGACGTCGTTGCCGGCGAGCGTGGCGGGCACTTCCATGCGCGCGAGCAGTCCGTTGGAGGGCGGTGTGACGGGTTTCTGGCCACCGCCGCCCAGGATGACATTGTCTTCGTCGTCAGCGCAAGCGGCAACGGTGCTCAGCACCGTTGCCGTCAGTATAGCAGAGAGAATTATCTCGTGGATCCTTCGCATGGATTACTTGATATAGAATTTTCCGTTGGCGTCGGCCAGGGTGAAGTCGTCGAAGATGACGTTGGCACCGGGGTTCTTGGAAATCATTACGACGGGGTTGATGACGGTCTCGGCCGTGAGCGAGAAGGTGTGGGTGACGAGTACCCATTCTCCGGTGGTGAGGTCGTTGGTGTAGTCGCCGTATTTGTAGTCACTGCCGCCAGCGATGGAGCCGTTGGTCACGATGGCGTAGCCGGGGCGTACGGAGCCGCCTTTATCGGAAGCTGCCTTGACGTAGAATGTCATGGTGTATTCACCGGCGGGCAGGGTGATTTCGGTGTAGGCCAGGCGGTTGTTGCCGTTGGTCGTACCGGCCACTTCGGCAGCGTATTTGCCGCTGCGTGCGTTGGTGCTCTGGGTGATGGCGCCCTTGGTAGCGGTCGTGGTGGAAGTCCAGTTGACGGGTTTTCCGCCGGCCCAGTTTTCGAAGCTGCCGTTCGAGGCATCCACGTCGGGGTTGGTCACGTCGCCGCTGCCGCTGCCGCCGCTGCCGCCTTCGCCGCTACCGCTACCGCTGCCGGCTTCGCTTTCGGTCTTGCCGTTGAGGGAGTAGAGGTAAGCCTGTCCCTGTGCGGTCTCGGGCGTGTTGCCCTTGAAGTTGACCACTTTGCCACAGACGATGACTTCGTCGCCGACCTTGAGGGCTGTTTGTCCGGCCTCGTACTTCTTGTTGCCGAGGTAGAGTGCGCGCCATACCTTGAAGGTGTTGGCGTTGGTGCCGTCGTCCGAGATGGTGTAGGAGCCGTTGCCGTACTGCGTGCCATAGGCTTCCTCGATGGAGACTACCTTACCCTTGATGTAGACGTCGTTCTCGGAGTTGACGTCGGCCGGCAGGGAGGCAGTGTAGTTGGTAGCGGCCACGGCGTTGTAGGGGTTGGCCAGTGTGCCGTCGCCCTCGGCTACGCCGGGTGTGGAGGGCTCGCCGCTGCCGCCGGGCTCGGTGGTAGAGCCGTTGATGGAGTAGAGGTAAGCCTGTCCCTGTACGGTCTCGGGCGTGTTGCCCTTGAAGTTGACCACTTTGCCACAGACTACGACCGTGTCGCCCGTCTGTACGCCGTACTGTCCGGCCTCGTACTTCTTGTTGCCGAGGTAGAGTGCGCGCCATACCTTGAAGGTGTTGGCAGCCGTTCCGTTGGCCGAGATGGTGTAGGAGCCGTTGCCGTACTGCGTGTTGTACTCTTCCTCGATGGACACGACGATACCGGTGATGTAGACGTCGTTCTCGGAGTTGACATCGGCGTCGAGGCTCTTCACGTACTGGTTGGCTGCCAGTGTGTTGTAGGGGTTTTCCTGTGTACCGTCGCCGGTGGGCACGATGACTTCGCCGGGCTGGTCTCCGCTGCCGGGTTCGTCGTTTACTTCGTAGGGGGCAGGCACGTCATCGCAGGCGGTGAAGCCGAGGGTGAGGATGGCGGCTGCCAGAAGGGAATAGATT
>SFCP01000178.1 GCA_004558535.1 Bacteroidales bacterium
ATCCACATTTTAAGGAGGTTGAGATTTCTTGAAATACAGAAAAATGATTATTCTGACATTGACACTTCTGCTCCTGACCACCCTCTGCTGCACCTCGGCACTTGCCGCAGGCGGGGATGTGGCGGGAGCGGTGGAGCAGACGTGGACGGAGGCGGCCAAACAGATCAAGAGCGTGGTGGAGAAAGTGGTGTTCCCTGCATTGGATATGATCCTCGCCATCGCATTCTTTGTGAAACTTGGCGGCGCGTACTTTGACTACCGCCAGCGAGGCCAGTTTGAATGGACCGGACCCGCCATCCTCTTTGCCTGCCTGATTTTCAGCCTGATCGCGCCGAAATACATCTGGAATATCATTGGGATTTAAGCAGCACAAGATGAAACAGACTGTGCGAGGCCGTCGCCCACCTGGGCGGCGGCTTTCTGCATTTCGAGGAGGTGAGCGAAGATATTTATTTGGAACTTTGTTGCCGCGACAGTTTTGGATCAGCTGGTGGACTGGATCTACGGGCAGATCGTGGGCTTTCTCGGCAATTTCTTTGCCCTCATGGGCAATATGGGCGTGGAACTTTTTGAACTGGAATGGGTCAGCGCCATCTCTCCCGCCTTGCCTGGGCGCTGTTCGCCGTCAGCGTGGTAGTCTGCGCCTTTGAGTGCGGCATTGAATACTCCACCGGCAGAGGCAATCTCCAGCAGTGCGGCATGAACATCATCAAGGGCTTTTTGGCGGTGAGCCTCTTCACCGTTGTCCCCGTCCGGCTCTATGCCTTATCGGTGTCGCTGCAGGGAACCTTTTCCGCGGGGCTTACCGGCTACGGACGAAGCATCGGTGAGGTGGGACAGGACATCATAACGGAGCTCAATGAGATCCAGACCCTGTCGGATGTGGTGAACAGCTCCCACTTCGGACTTGGTATCATCACCAGCCCCATTATGCTTCTCTTTTGCGTGATCCTTATGGGCTATGCGGTGCTGAAGGTGTTTTTTGCCAACCTCAAACGCGGAGGCATTTTGCTGATTCAAATTGCCGTGGGCAGCCTTTATATGTTCAGCGTCCCGCGTGGCTATCTGGATGGCTTTATGAGTTGGACGCGGCAGGTCATCGGCTTGTGCCTGACCGCCTTCCTCCAGTCCACCATCTTGATTGCGGGACTCATGGTGTTTAAGGACCACGCGCTCATGGGCGTGGGGCTCATGCTCTCTGCCGGCGAAGTTCCCCGCATTGCCGGCAGCTTCGGCGTGGACACCACGACAAAAGCCAATATTACGAGCGCCGTTTATACGGCGCAGTCTGCGGTGAATGTGACGAGAACCATCGCCGCGGCGATCAAATGAAAAGGGTGTGTATGAAATGACACAGTCAACAAGAAAACTTACGATGGGGAGCCTGTTCGATGGCATCTCCGGCTTTCCTCTGGCTTCGGTGCGGTGCGGCATCGAGCCGATCTGGGCCAGCGAGATCGAACCGTTCCCTATACTGGTATCAAAAATACGTTTCCCACGCATGGAGCAAATGGGAGACATTACAAAGCTGAACGGCGCGTATCTGCCGCCTGTGGACATCATCTGCGGGGGCAGCCCGTGCCAGGACTCAGCGTGGCCGGAATGCGCGCCGGATTGACCGGTGCGCGTTCCGGCCTCTTTATGGAACAAATACGAATCATTCAGGAGATGCGAGATGCAGACAGAAAATCTGGAAGGACAGGAATCCATATTCGGCCGAGATTCGGGATTTGGGAAAATGTCGTCGGCGCTCTCTCAAGTGGGCGGGACGCTGAAACGGGTCAAAAAAAGCCTGGGGCGGATTTTCAAAAAGTCCTCGAAGCGTTCCTCCAAGTTGAAGAACCATACCTTCATGCTGTTAGACCTGAGGCCGGGCGCTGGGAATATGCTGGGGGCATATTGGGAGTACGATCCTCCGTGGCTTGGATCGCTCAACACTTCGGAGTGCCCCAAAGACGCCGTCGAGTGTTCCTTGTGGCAGATTTTGCAGGCTACAGCGCCATCCCAATACTCGCTATCCCAGACAGCGTGCCTGGGTATCCTGCGCCGCGCAGAGTGCCGCGGCAAATCGCTGCCACCCTTATTGGAAGCTGCTTTGCGTATGCAGGCAGGGCTTGACCCGCCTGCGCCCATATCCGGCGAAGCGAAAGCTTATCATATCAACCAACGCAGCGAAGGCATTGACCTGGACGGTGTGTCCGGCGCTCTGATGGCAACGCAGAACCTCCAAATGCAGACCTTTATCACAAATCCCGGCAGCAGTCAGAGTGGTCCGCAAAAACAGATCGCATTCGCCGCCAACCAGCGG
>SFCP01000179.1 GCA_004558535.1 Bacteroidales bacterium
AGCGAGAGCGAGAGCGAGAGCGAGAGCGAGAGCGAGAGCGAGAGCGAGAGCGAGAGCGAGAGCGAGAGCGAGAGCGAGAGCGAGAGCGAGAGCGAGAGCAAGTATCGACCCGTGGCCCAAATTTCGCTCCGCTCATTTGTTCCCCTGGTCTGCTACTTGTTGGGGAGTGCCTTCCCCAAACCCTGCTGACCGGCGCTCCGCGCCGGTGTTGTGGCGCAGCCGCGCCACAAAAATCCGTCAGCCCCGCCTGTTGCGTTCTCGCCTGACCAGGCGGAAATCGGAAGCCGTTTCCGCAATCGCCGCAGAGCGGCGCACCCGCCGGAATAGTACACCCGCTTTGCGTCTGTACTGTTCCATCGGGCCAATTCGACAAAACTAGACCTCAAAACGCATTGACAATACTTTACATTCGCTCTATAATAGTCTTAACGATGAGCGATATAAAAAGTGAATATCAGTAAAATTCTCTGCACCCAGATGGTCTTGACCACCTGGGTGCATTGTGTTTTTCCAAAGCCTGATGTTCCCTTTTCCATCGCGTAACACATCGCCCATGACAACTGAATATGGAAAACTTGAAAGGTGTATAATGGGCGAACTATACCCTAAAGGGAATTTCAAAACAGGAGGTAAAAGTTTATTGTCCAAACGCTACAACACGCCCCACCGCACCCACATCATCAAGACCCGTGTGACCGAAGAAGAACACGCCGACTTCATGGAGCGCCTGACCGCCTACGGCATGAGCCAGTCCGAATTTATCCGGCAGGCCATCACCGGCGCGACCGTCAAGCCCATCATCATCGTGTCCCCCGTCAATGACGAGCTGCTTGCCGCCGTGGGCAGGCTGACCGGGGAGTATGGGAAAATCGGCGGCAACCTCAATCAGATTGCCCGGTATCTGAACGAGTACGGAGCACCGTACAACACCCTCGCCGCCGAGGTTCGGGCGGAGCTGTCCGACCTCGCTGCCCTCAAGTTCCAGGTGCTTCGAGAGGTAGGTGAAGCCATTGGCAACACTGAAACATTTAAGCTCTAAAAATGCCGACTACGGCGTGGCGGAGCAGTACCTCACCTTTGAGCATGACGAGTTCACCGGCAAGCCCATCCTGGACGAGAACGGGCGGCTTGTCCCCCGTCAGGACTACCGCATTTCTTCTTTGAATTGCGGCGAGGAGGACTTCGCCGTAGCCTGTATGCGGGCCAATCTCCGCTATGGAAAAAACCAGCAGAGGGAGGACGTGAAAAGCCATCACTACATCCTGTCCTTTGACCCCAGGGACGGCCCCGACCACGGCCTGACAATGGACAAGGCCCAGGGGCCCTGGTCTGCACCCACCCGGACGGTCACAACCACAGCGGCAACATCCATGTCCATATCGTTATCAACTCCCTGCGGGTGGCCGAGGTGGAGCGCAAACCGTACATGGACAGAGCCAGCGACACCCAGGCCGGAGCCAAGCACCGCTGCACCGCCGCAGCCATGCGCCACTTCCGGGCCGAGGTCATGGAGCTGTGCCAGGGGGCGGGGCTGTACCAAATCGACTTGCTGGGCGGGAGCAAAAACCGTGTCACCGAACGGGAGTATTGGGCGCAGAAGAAAGGGCAGCTTGCTCTGGACACCGAAGCCGCCGCCCAGGGTAAGCCGCCCACCAAGTTTGAAACGGACAAGGAGAAGCTGCGCCGGGAGATCCGGGCCGTCCTCAACCTGGCCGTCAGCTTCGAGGACTTTGCCCAGCGGCTGTTACAGCGGGGCATCACCGTCAAGGAGAGCCGGGGCCGGTTGTCCTACCTCACCCCCGACCGGGCCAAGCCCATCACCGCCCGGAAGCTGGGGGACGATTTCGACCGCGCCGCCGTCGGTGCCGCTCTGGAACGCAACGCCGCCCGTCCCAGCCTGGGAGCCAAGCCCAGCATCCGGGAGCAGCTTCGCCAGCCCCAGGGCGTCCAGCGCATGGTGGACATTGAGGCCAAGAAAGCCGAGGGCAAGGGCATCGGCTACCAGCAATGGGCGTCCGTGTTCAACCTGAAGCAGATAGCAAACTCGGTCAACGTCTATACCGAGTATGGCTTTTCCTCGCCGGAGGAGTTGGACGCCGCCGTGTCCGCCGCCTTTGCCGCTGTGCGTGACAGCGCCGCCAGCTTGAAGCCGAAGGAATTGGCCTTGAAAGAAAAAAAGGAGCTGCGGCGGCAGATCATCATCTACCGGAACACCAAAGCAGTCCGGGATGGCCTCGCCGCACAGAAAACGCCCAAGGCCCGCGCCGCCTACCGGCAGGAGCATGAAGGTGATCTTCTCCTCTCCGAGGCCACCATTCGTTTCTTCAAGGCCAACGGCATCACCAAGCTGCCCACCGTCAAGGAGCTGACGGCGGAGATCGAGGCCCTGATGTCCGAGAAGAACGCCGGGTACAATGAGTATCAGGAGCGTAAGCGGGAGGCGGACGAGCTGCTGACCGTCAAGCGGAACATCGACCAGGTGCTTCACGGTGCGCCCAGCCAGCGGAGGGACGAGCATGACCGATAACGCCGTCCGGCTGACCTATCCGCAG
>SFCP01000055.1 GCA_004558535.1 Bacteroidales bacterium
TAGCAAGACGCACGCTTTCACTTTCCGACAAAAGGCGTAACTTTGCAGGCAGAAAGCAATCATTTACTTAATCACATAAACTATCACATCATGCAAAACAGCAGCAAACTGTACCTGACGCTCACACTGGCCGCCGGCCTGGTGCTGACATCGTGCAGTAAATTGGGCGAGCTCTCTGCCGACAATTTCACGGTGACCCCTTCGCCGATGGAAGCCGTTTCCAACAAAGTACCGGTGACCATCAACGGACGCTTCCCCGAGAAATACATGAAGAAGAAAGCCGTCGTAACCGTTACCCCCGTGCTTCGCTACGAGGGAGGCGAGGTGAAAGGAACGCCCGCTACATTCCAAGGCGAAAAAGTACAGGGCAACGACCAGACCATCTCCTACAAAGTGGGTGGCAACTACACGATGAAAAATTCGTTTGCCTACCAGCCCGCCATGCAGTTCAGCGAACTGTACCTCACGTTTGACGCACGCATCGGCAGCAAGGCCGTCAGTGTGCCCGAAGTCAAGGTGGCCAACGGCGTCATCGCCACTTCCACCCTGCTGGGACGCACCGTGACCGGCGCCAACACGGCCCTGGGCGAAGACGCCTACCAATACGCCATCGCTCAGACGCAGCAGGCACAAATCCGCTACCTCATCAATCAGGCCAACCTGCGCACCAGCGAACTGAAGTCTGTCTCCGTACAGGACTTCGTGCGCACACTGCGCCAGATCAAGGAGGACCAAAAGGGATTCCAGCTCGACAACATCGAAATCTCGGCCTACGCTTCGCCCGAAGGCTCACTGGCCTTCAACACCGCACTGGCCGAAAAGCGCCAGAACTCCTCCGAGGGCTACGTTCGCGGCGAACTGAAAGGCATGAACTTCGACGCTGACGTGCAAACCCACTATACGGCCGAGGACTGGGAAGGCTTCCAGGAACTGGTACAGGCCAGCAACATCCAGGACAAGGATGTCATCCTGCGCGTCCTCTCGATGTACCCCGATCCCGAAGAACGTGAGCGCCAAATCCGCAACCTGTCCGCCGGATTCAACGAACTGGCCGACGAAATCCTGCCCGAACTGCGCCGCGCACGCCTCACAATCAACTACTACATCATTGGTCGCAGCGACGACGAAATTCAGGCACAATACAAGAGCGATGCCTCGCAGCTTTCCGTAGAGGAGCTCCTCTACGCCGCCACACTGACCGACAACGTGGCCGAGAAGAAAGACGTCTACGCCACCACGGCACGCCTCTGCCCCAACGATTACCGCGCCTACAACAATCTGGCCACCCTGGCACTGGCTGAGAATAACCTGAGCCAAGCCCGTGAATATCTGGCCGCTGCCGCTGCCAAGAAATCCGACGCCGCCGAAGTCAACGCCAATCGCGCGCTTCTGGCCATGGCCGAGGGCAACCTGGACGATGCCGAAAACTTCGCCGCACGCGCCGCTACAGCCAAGAACTACAACGACGTGATGGGCAACCTGAGCATCATGAAGGGCAACTACGCACAGGCTGCACAGTATCTGGCCGGTTCGAAGACCAACTCTGCCGCCCTGGCCCAACTGCTCAACCGCGACTACAGCAGCGCTGCCAACACGCTCGCCACCGTCGCCCATCCCGATGCAATGACCAGCTACCTGAAAGCCATCGTGGCAGCACGCACAAACCAAAGTGCCGCCACCGTGCGTGGCTACCTCAACGATGCTGTAGCCAAGGAAGCCTCCCTGCGCAACTACATGCAGAAGGACCTGGAATTTCTCAGCGTCTTCGGAGTAGACGGACTGAAATAATCCGAACCTGACGGGCCGCAGGCTACCGCGCCTGCACATGGGCACCTACCGCCCGCCCCCAACCTATAGCGCCCCCGGCCTCCCCACGGAAGCCGGGGGCTGCACGTTTCCCGGCTACCGCCCTCCACGCACCACCGAGCACACCCCGCTGCACGCCGAGCACACCCCGCTGCCCGCCGTCCACACCTCGCTGTCCGCCGTCCACACCTCGCTGCACGCCGAGCACAGCCCGCTGCACGCCGAGCACCGGCCGGTCGCCCGCCAACCGGCAGCGACACCCGCCGAAAGGGCGATAAGCGCCACTCCCGCCCCGGAATATTCTAAAAATCCCAAAAAAGCAGGACCTACTCCCTTGCGGGTGAAAATAAATCGCTAAATTTGCGCGATTTATAGAAGTATATTGAATAACTAATTACCAAAACAAATCCGATGAACGTGATTACGAAGACCGTTTCGTTGCCCGATGGCAGAACCATCAGCATTGAAACCGGCAAGCTGGCCAAGCAGGCCGATGGCGCCGTCATGCTGCGCATGAACAACACCATGTTGCTTGCCACCGTTTGCGGCGCAAAGGATGCTGTGCCCGGCACAGACTTCATGCCCCTGCAATGTGACTACAAAGAAAAATACTCCGCTGCCGGCCGTTTCCCCGGCGGTTTCACCAAACGCGAAGGCCGTGCCTCCGACTACGAGATCCTGACCTCGCGCCTCGTCGACCGTGCCCTCCGCCCCCTCTTCCCCGCTGACTATCACGCCGAAGTCTTCGTCAACATCACCCTGTTCTCGGCCGATGGTGTCGACATTCCCGACGCACTGGCCGGCTTTGCTGCCAGCGCAGCATTGGCTTGCTCCGACATCCCCTTCGACGGCCCCATCTCCGAAGTCCGCGTAGCACGCATCAACGGCGAATACGTCATCAATCCGACTTTCGAGCAACTGGAAAGCGCCGACATGGACCTGATGGTGGGAGCCACCGAAGAAAACATCATGATGGTCGAAGGCGAAATGAAGGAAGTGCCCGAAAGCGCCCTGCTCGAAGCACTGAAAGCTGCCCACGAGGCCATCAAGCCCATGTGCCGCCTGCAGAAAGAGCTGATGAAGGAACTCGGCACCGACGTAAAGCGCGAATACTGCCACGAAGTGAACGACGAAGAACTGCGCGAACAAGTAAAACAGCAGTGCTACCAACCCTGCTACGACATCACCAAACAGGGACTGGAGAAGCACGCACGCATGGACGCCTTCGAAGCCGTTCGCGAGAACTTCAAGGAACAGTATGCCGCCGCACACGCTGACCTCACCCCCGAAGAACTCGACGAGAAGAACACCCTCATCGACAAATACTACCACGACGTGGAAAAGGACGCCATGCGCCGCTGCATCCTCGACGAAGGCATCCGCCTGGACGGCCGCCACACCACCGACATCCGTCCTATCTGGTGCGAAGTAGACCCCCTGCCCGGCCCCCACGGCTCCAGCATCTTCACCCGCGGCGAAACACAGAGCCTCTCTACCTGTACGCTCGGCACAAAGCTGGACGAAAAGATGGTAGACGACGTGCTCGACAAAAGTTATATGCGCTTCCTGCTCCATTATAACTTCCCGCCCTTCTCTACCGGCGAAGCCAAAGCACAGCGCGGCGTAGGACGCCGCGAAATCGGCCACGGACACCTGGCTTGGCGCGGCCTGAAGGGACAAATCCCCGCAGATTTCCCCTACACCATCCGTGTAGTGAGCGATATCCTCGAGAGCAACGGCTCCAGCTCCATGGCAACGGTTTGCGCCGGCACCCTGGCACTGATGGACGCCGGTGTGCCCATCGCTGCACCCGTGAGCGGTATCGCCATGGGCTTGATCAAGAACCCCGGCGAAGATAAATACGCCGTCCTCTCCGACATCCTCGGCGACGAAGACCACCTGGGCGACATGGACTTCAAGACAACCGGAACGCTCAAGGGCCTGACCGCCACGCAAATGGACATCAAATGCGATGGCCTCTCCTACGAAATCCTGGAAAAGGCACTGGCACAGGCCAAAGCCGGACGCGAACACATCCTCGGCGAGATGATGAAGACCATCAGCGAACCCCGTGCCGACTTCAAGCCCCACGTACCCCGCATCGAGGCCTTCACCATTCCCAAAGAGTTCATCGGAGCTGTCATTGGCCCGGGCGGTAAAATCATCCAGGGCATGCAGGAAGAAACCGGCGCTACCATCACCATCGACGAAGAAGATGGTGTAGGCAAAGTGCAGGTTTCGGGCGCCAACAAAGCCATCATCGATGCAGCCGTGGCCAAAATCCGCGCCATCGTGGCCATTCCCGAAGTCGGAGAAGTCTACAAGGCAAAAGTGGTCAGCATAATGCCCTACGGTTGCTTCGTGGAATTTATGCCGGGCAAGGAAGGACTGCTCCACATCAGCGAGATAGCCTGGAAGAGACTGGAAACAGTCGAAGAAGCCGGCATCAAGGAAGGCGATAGCATCGACGTAAAACTGCTGGAAATCGACGAAAAGACCGGCAAGTTCCGCCTCAGCCACCGCGTCCTCGAAGAAAAGCCCGAAGGATGGGAAGACCGTCCCGCCCGCAGACCCCGCCGCGAAGGCGACGGAGCCGGTCGTCCGCCCCGCCGCGAACACCATGCCTGAGATACGGCACCTGCATTCAAGCAATGAATGAAGAAAAGCCATAGATGACCATCCCCTGCCGCCTGAAAAGCCGGCAGGGGATTTTTTCTGCGCTGCATGCGGATGGAACTGCGCAGCGTGTGTATGGAACAACACTGCATGCGGATGGAACAGCGCCGCGTGCGAATGGAACTGCGCAGCGTGCATATGGGAGTGCACAGCGTGCGAACGGAACCGCGCTCCATACATATTAATATTAGCGACAGAGGCGTTCATCGGGCAAATAGAAGCTACGTGCTCCCACTTTTTTATAAAAAAGCTTGCAAAGATAGCCCCGAATGTCGTAAATTTGCCTCGTAATAGGCCTTGAAGCCAATGCCGAGGGCAATCAGGTGTCACTGCCTCCGACCCCGTCCCGCCTGCCAGCCGCTTCATGCTGACTAAATCCGACATAAAACTTACCGAATACCCATCAAAATCAATGGAACAATTTGAAATGATTGCCAAGACCTTTCAAGGACTGGAAGAAGTCTTGGCACAAGAACTTACCGAGCTGGGCGCAGACGAAATTCAGATAGGACGAAGAATGGTCTCCTTTAGCGGTGACAAGGAAATGATGTATCGTGCCAATTTCTGCCTGCGTACCGCTGTGCGTATCCTCAAACCCATCAAGCATTTCAAAGCTGCGGATGCCGATGAGGTATATACCGCCGTCCGTTCCATAGATTGGAACAACTACCTCGACCTTGATACCACCTTTGCCGTAGATTCCGTCGTCTATTCGCAGGAATTTCGCCACTCGAAGTTCGTGGCCTACAAAGTAAAGGACGCTATCGTCGACTACTTCCGAGATACGACCGGCCAGCGCCCGAATATTCGTATCACCAACCCCGACATCAAACTCAACATCCACATTGCGGACGACGATTGCACACTTTCGCTCGATTCCTCGGGCGAGAGCCTGCACCTGCGCGGCTATCGTGTGGGCCAGGGCGAAGCTCCTATCAACGAAGTCCTTGCCGCCGGATTGATAAAGCTCACCGGGTGGCAATGCGATACGGATTTCATCGATCCTTTCTGCGGCTCGGGCACAATTCTGGTCGAGGCAGCTCTCATGGCCCGCAACATATATCCCGGCATCTTCCGGAAATCTTTCGGCTTCGAGAAGTGGAAAGATTTTGACCGCGACATGCTGGACCGCATCTACAACGATGATAGCGAAGAAAGGGAATTTCAGCACCACCTATATGGCTACGACATCAACGCAAAAGCCGTGGAAATCGCACTGGCGAACGCAAAAAGCGCCGGCGTGGCTGATTTGATCACCGTAGAGCAGCGCGACATCCAACATTTCAGCCGTCCCGCGGAAACATCCTTGATGGTGACCAATCCGCCGTACGGAGAAAGGATCACGTCGCCTGATTTGTTGGGACTATACCGCACCTTCGCCGAACGACTGAAGCACGAGTTCCAAGGCGGCGAGGCTTGGGTCATCAGCTACAAGGAGGAATGCTTCGACGCCATGAGCCTAAGGCCAAGCTTCAAGGTGCCACTCTTCAACGGCTCCCTGGACTGCGAATTTCGCAAGTACCAACTCTTCAGCGGAAAGCTCGAAGATTTCCGCGCCAGCGGAGGAAGCGTCAAGACGGACGAGGAGCGCAAACGCATGGCCGAGAAGCACCGCTTCAAAAAGAACCGCGGAGATTTCAACAACCGATATAGCGACGACGACAAGGACGATGAGGAGATTTCGGCCGAATACGCCCTGCTCCGCAGCAAGCATAAGGAATTTGAAAGAGCATTTGCGCGAAAGAACCGAACGGACGAGGAATACCGCGGACCCCGTAAAAATGCCGGTGAACGCGGCGGAAAACCGGGTGAACGTGGCGGCCGGCCGGACTTCCGCGGCAAAAAATTTGAAAGCCGTGGCGGAAAATCTGACTTCCGTGGCGGAAAATTTGAAGGCCGAGGTGGAAAATCCGACTTCCGTGGCGGAAAATTTGAGGGCCGTGGCGGGAAATCCGATTTCCGTGGCGGAAAATCCGACTTCCGTGGCGGGAAAGACCGCCGGCGACAAGATTGAGCCGATGCACCCCGCGCAAGAAATCGCCGGTTTCACCGCAATTTTCAAGTCCTTTCTATTTTTGACTACACCTATTATATTATAGTATGAAAACCATTTCGAAAGTAGCAGCCCTGATGTCTTTGCTCCTACTTCCCCTTTCCGTTATGGCACAACCGAAGAAGAGTTTCACCCTCGACGACTTGATGTGGGGTGGCAGTAACTATTGGAACATTATGCCCCGCAGCGTCTTCACCGCATGGTGGGGCGATGCCTTGGTACAGACGAACGTGGACGACGTCCGCCTGCTTTATGATGCCAAAGGACGGGATGCGAAAAAGCAGGTGCTCTTTACGGCCGACGAAGTCAATGCCGCGATAGACCACGAAGCCATGGGCCACGTCCGCAACTTGGCCTACGCCACGTTCCCCTGTCCCGAACAGCCCGTAGCCGCCCTCACGACGGACAAAGGCATGGTCTTTTACGACTGGAAAGCCCGTAAAATCCTCTGGCAAGGCACGCGCATCGCAGATGCACAGGCCACGAAATTCTGTCTGCCGGTCAAGGCCACGGCTTACGTGAAGGATTGGAACTTGTACGTACGTGATGCCGAGGGCCGGGACGTTCAGCTAAGCACAGATGGCTCGCGCGAGCTGCAATATGGCTTGAGCGTACACCGCGACGAGTTTGGCATCAGCGAAGGTCTGTTCTGGAGCCCCAAAGGCAGTGCTTTGGCATTTTATCGCATGGACCAGTCGATGGTCACAGACTTTCCGCTGATCGACATCGACCACCGCGTGGCGCAGCTTGCCCCCGAGAAATATCCCATGGCCGGCATGACCAGCCACAAAGTGACGGTTGGTGTCTACCACATGGCTTCCGGTCGCACCGTTTACCTGCAAGCCGGCGACCCGACCGACCGCTATTTCACCAACATCGCCTGGAGTCCCGACGAACAGACGATTTATATGTTTGAACTGCCGCGTACGCAGGACAAAGCCGAACTTGTGGCCTACGATGCCGCCACCGGTGCGCGCAAAGGCGTACTCTACACCGAGACGAATGCCCGCTATGTAGAGCCGATGAACCCGATTGTTTTCCTGCCCTGGGACAGCAGCAAATTTATCATGCAGAGCCGTCGCGACGGCTACAACCACCTTTATCTTTTCTCGGCCGACGGCAAAGAGCTGTCGCAGCTGACGAGCGGCAAGTACGAAGTAATTGATTTGCTGGGCTTCAACAGCAAGACCCAGTCGGTCATCCTGCAAGCCAACGCCGAGAAGCCCGTCTGTCACAACCTGTACAGCGTCCGCGTCAAGGACGGCCGTCGCACCCTGCTTGACAACGGTCGCGGCGTCCACAACGCCACGCTCTCTGCCGGCGGACTATTTTTGGCCGACACTTGGAGCGAGCCCACTATGTTCCGCCAACAGGACCACCTCAACGCAGCCAACGGCAAGGCGCAGCCGATCGCGGAAGCCATCAGCACACCTTGGGCCGACTACAACGTACCTACGATCGAGGGCGGCACGATTAAGGCTGCCGACGGAGCTACGGATTTGTACTACCGCCTGGTGAAGCCCATCGATTTCGACCCTGCGAAGAAATATCCCGCCGTTGTGTATGTCTACGGCGGACCTCATGCCCACAATGTGCAGGAGAGTTTCAACTACTGGGCACGTCCGTGGGAAATTTACATGGCCCAGAAGGGTTACATCGTGTTTGTAGTCGACAACCGCGGCTCGCAGTATCGCGGCTTCGACTTCGAGAGCAGCACGTTCCGCCACCTGGGCGACGTTGAGATGCAGGACCAGATGTGCGGCGTGGACTTCCTGAAATCCCTCCCCTATGTAGATGCCGACAAATTAGGCGTGCATGGCTGGTCCTTCGGCGGTTTCATGACCACGAACCTGATGTGTTCCTATCCCGAGACGTTCAAGGTGGGCGTGGCCGGCGGTCCCGTCATCGACTGGAAGTACTACGAAGTCATGTACGGCGAGCGCTATATGGATACGCCGCAGGAAAATCCCGACGGCTACGAGAGCAGCAGCCTGCTGCCCAAGGCCAAAAATCTGAAGGGCCGCCTGCAGATTATCGTCGGCCTGAACGACCCCACCTGTGTGCTCCAGCACAGCCTCTCTTTCCTGCGTGCTTGCGAGGATGCCGGCACCCAGCCCGACTACTTCGTATATCCGGGCCAGGGACACAACATGATGGGCCGCGACATGGTACATCTGCACGAACGCATTACCCGCTATTTCGAGGACTATCTGAAATAGTTTTTCCGAGTTCGTATTATTTTTTTTCTTTTTCCCAATCAATCGTATGAAAGTACCCGTTTCCACGACCCAGGCTCCCGCAGCCATCGGTCCCTACAGCCAAGCCATCCGCGTAGGCGGCATGGTGTTTGTCTCCGGTCAGTTGCCCATCGACCCATCGACCGGCGAATTTGCCACAGGCGGCATCAAGGAGCTGACACGTCAGTCGCTGACGAACATGCAGGCCATTCTGACAGAAGCCGGTCTGAGCATGGCCCATGTGGTCAAGACCACCGTCTTCCTGGCCGAGATGTCGGACTTCGCAGCCATGAACGAGGTGTATGCCGAGTTCTTCCAGGCGCCGTTCCCGGCCCGTTCGGCCGTAGCGGTCAAGACCCTGCCGAAGGGTGCATTGGTAGAAATCGAGTGTATCGCCGCCGAATAATTTATGGAGTCGGTTTCCCAAAGAGTTTGCGTCTTTTTGGCCTCGCGCGAGCCCGACAATGCCGCGTGTCGTGAGGCCGTGGTAGCTGTGGGCGAGTGGATTGGCCGCACCGGCCGCACGCTGGTCTATGGCGGTGCGCGCAAGGGGTGGATGGAACTGCTGGCCCGCAGTGTCAAATCCTGTGGTGGTCGCGTCTATGGCGTAGTGCCGCAGATTTTGGTGGACCGCGGCTACGTCAGCGACCTTCTCGACATCACCTTCCACTGCGCCGGCTTGAGCGACCGCAAGGATATTATGATGCGCGAAAGCGACGTGTTCGTGGCACTGCCCGGCGGCATCGGCACCCTCGACGAGATTTTCACCGTCTTGGGCGAGAGTTGCATCGGCATCCGCCGCAGGCGCATCATTCTCTACGATGCCGACCACTGCTGGCAACCGCTGCTGACGGCTCTGCGCTCCCTGCGCGACCGCGGCCTGATTGCCGACGACATCCTCGACTGCATTGTCACCGTAGACAGCATCGAGGCGCTGGAGCAGGCATGTACCGACCACTAAGCGGCTTTCCTTACCAGTCCTTTCCTTTTTTTACTTGTCTGCAAGGGAAGGGGCGGAAAGTCACGGAGGAGATAGGAGCATGGGGACGGCCGGCGGTGCAGAGCCGACGGCATTGTCCTTTGGGGAGGTCCTATCTCAGAATTTCTGAATGCCACAAGGGGTTCATCTACCCCGACTTTATTTTATCTTAATCCATCATGCGATGAGCGAATCCCTCAGAATTATTATCAGCGGCGGCGGCACGGGCGGTCACATCTTTCCCGCCATTTCGATTGCCAACGCCATTCGCGAACAGCGCCCCGACGCAAAAATCCTGTTTGTAGGCGCCGAGGGCCGCATGGAGATGCAGCGCGTCCCCGCAGCAGGCTATGAAATCAAAGGATTGCCCGTAGCGGGCTTCGACCGCAAGCACCTGTGGCGCAATGTAGCAGTCCTGTACAAACTATGGCGCAGCCGTATCCTGGCTCGACGCATCATCCGCGAATTTCGGCCGATGGCTGCCGTCGGCGTAGGCGGTTACGCCAGCGGACCCACGCTCGACGTGGCCGGAAAGCTCGGCATCCCCACCCTGTTGCAGGAGCAGAATTCCTATGCCGGCGTCACCAACAAACTACTGGCGAAGCAGGCCCGCCGCATCTGCGTGGCTTACGACGGCATGGAGCGTTTTTTTCCCGCCGACCGCATCCTGTTCACCGGCAATCCCGTCCGCCAGAACCTGCTGGAGCATCCCCTGCCCCGCGCCGAGGCTGCCGAGAAATTGGGGCTGAGTGCTGCGAAGAAGAGCGTGCTCATCGTGGGCGGTTCGCTCGGTGCGCGCTCCATGAACGAGAGTGTGCTGCAACAGCTCCCCCTGATTTGCCGCCAGAGCGACGTGCAGTTCGTATGGCAGACGGGCAAGTACTACAGCGAAGCCATCGCCGCAGAACTGCGTAGCAAGGGCTGTCCCGACAACCTCAAGGTGACGGACTTCATCGCCGACATGGGCTTGGCCTACGCCGCCGCCGACCTGGTGGTGAGCCGCGCCGGCGCCGGCAGCATCTCGGAATTTTGCCTGCTTGGCAAACCGGTCATCCTGGTGCCCTCGCCCAATGTGGCCGAGGACCATCAGACCAAGAACGCCATGGCCCTGGTGCAAAAGGATGCCGCCCTCTACGTACCCGACGCCGAAGCACCGGCCAATCTCCTGCCCACCGCCATCAGCACGGTCAAGAACGGCAAGAAGTTGCAGGCACTGGCGCAAAACATCCGACGGCTGGCGCGCCCCAACGCCGCTGCCGACATCGCCACCGAGGTCATCCGCCTGGCCGAAGAGGGACGCTGACGCCACCCTCTGCCGCCCGTTTTCCCCCGCCCGAGGAAGCAGCCGGGCGAAATGTTAAAACGGGGGAAACCGGATTTGGATTTCGTCGAAAAATACAGTATATTTGCAAAGCAAGGGAGGAAGCCGCACACTGCGTACGGCTTCCTCCCTTTTTACTTCCTTTGCAGGGGCAAAACTACAAAGGACTTGCGCAAAACTACAAAGGACTTGGTTTTATCTACGTCCCGGTTGGTTAAAATCAGTCGGCACTTCGTCAAAAAGGGCCGCCGTGCCTTAGGAAAATTCCGGCACAAAACGGCCCTTTAGGAAAGTTTACGTTAAATCTACATGCAAGGTGAGAGCAATAGAGCAAGCTTTAATCGCCGAACCTTGCACGCAAATTCCTAATTCCTAATTTCTAATTCCTAACTTCCCCGGAGGGGACGCTTCATGCCTTGTCGCCGCGCATTTTCTCGGCCACGATAGCATCGACCACGGCCACGGCGGTGATGTTGACGATGTCGCGCACGCTGCTTTCGAAGTCGGTGAAGTGGATGGGCTTGTTGAGTCCCATCTGGATGGGGCCGATGACTTCTCCCTCGTCGACCATCGATTTTACCATCTTGTAGGACGAGTTGGCGGCGGTCAGGTTGGGGAACACCAAGGTATTGACGTCCATCCCCTTGAGGCGGGTGAAGGGGTACTTCTCGTCGCGCAGTTCCTTGTCAAGGGCAAAGTTGAGCTGCATCTCTCCATCGATGGCCAGGTCGGGATATGCCTCCTGCATCCGTGCCACCACTTCGTGCACTGTGGCGGGGCTTCCCACCTGGTCGGTACCGAAGTTGGAGTAGGAGAGCATGGCGATGACGGGGGTACGGTTGAAGAAGCGCACGGTCGAGGCTGCGAGCTTCGCAATGTCGAGCAGGGCAGCCGTGTCGGGCCGGCGGTTGATCAGGGTGTCGGCGATGAAATAAATACCCTTTTTGGAGTTGACCAGGTGCATGGTGCCGAAGTGCTTATAGGGCGCCCGGATGCCGATAACCTCGTTGGCCACCTTGATCGTGTTGGAGTATTTGGTGTAGAGACCCGTGATAAAGGCATCGGCGTCGCCCGTTTCGACCATCATCATGCCGAAGTAGTTGCGTTCGTACATCTTGTCGATGGCCTCCTGCAGGGTGTAGCCCTCGCGCTGCTTCTTGCGCGCCAGTATTTCGGCATAGCGTCGACGCGTGGCGTTCTGGTCGTCGTTGCGGAGGTTGAGGATCTGCACGCCATCGAGCTTCAGGTCCATTTCCTCGGCCATGCGTCGGATTTGGATGTCGTTGCCCAGCAGGATGGGGCGGCAGATGCCCTCCTCCTTGGCCCGTATGGCCGCCTGGAGCATATTGGGGTGCGTACCCTCGGCAAATACCACGCGCTTGGGGCTGAGGCGGGCGGTGTCGTAGAGGTTCTGGGTGAACTTGCTCTCCTGTCCCATCAGCTCGCGCAGGTGCTGTCGGTAGGCTTTCCAGTCGGTGATGTGGTGGCGCGCCACGCCGCTGTCCATCGCAGCCTTGGCCACCGCCATCGACACCTCGGTAATCAGTCGTGGGTCGACGGGCTTCGGGATGAAGTAGTCGGGACCGAAGGTGAAGTTGCGCACGTGGTAGGCGCGGTTCACGATGTCGGGCACCGGTCGGCGGGCCAGGTCGGCAATGGCACGCACGGCGGCCATCTTCATCTCCTCGTTGATGGCGCTGGCGGCGGTGTCGAGAGCACCGCGGAAGATGTAGGGGAAGCCGATGACGTTGTTGATCTGGTTGGGATAGTCCGTGCGGCCCGTGCTCATGAGCACGTCGGGACGTGCCGCCTTGGCATCCTCGTAGGAAATCTCGGGAACGGGATTTGCCAAGGCGAAGATGATGGGCTTGTCGGCCATGGAGCGCACCATGTCCTGGGTGAGCACGTTGCCCTTGGACAGGCCCACGAATACGTCGGCACCGCGGATGGCCTCCTCGAGGGTGTGGACGTCGGTGCGCGTGGTGGCAAATTCGCGCTTCTGCTCCGTCAGGTTGGGACGGTCGGCGGTGATGACGCCCTTTGAGTCGAGCATCAGCACATTCTCGTGCTTCACGCCAAAGGCGCAGTAGAGGCGGGTGCACGAGATGGCAGCTGCGCCGGCACCGTTGACCACGAGGCGCACGTCCTCGATGCGCTTGCCGGCCACGTCGAGTGCGTTGATCAGTCCGGCGGCCGAGATGATGGCCGTGCCGTGCTGGTCGTCGTGCATCACGGGTATGTCGAGCTCAGCCTTGAGCCGGCGCTCGATTTCGAAGCATTCGGGGGCCTTGATGTCCTCGAGGTTGATGCCACCAAAGGTGGGGGCGATGGCCTTGACGGCTGCGATGAACTTCTCGGGGTCCTTCTCGCCCACTTCTATGTCGAACGCATCCACGCCGGCATATATTTTGAAGAGCAGGCTCTTTCCCTCCATCACAGGCTTGCCGCTGACGGCGCCGATGTCGCCCAGTCCGAGCACGGCGGTGCCGTTGGAAATCACGGCCACCAGGTTGCCCTTGTTCGTATAGCGGTAGGCATCCTGCGGGTTCTTCTGGATTTCCAGACATGGCTCGGCCACACCGGGGGAGTAGGCCAACGACAGGTCGGTCTGGGTGCGATAGGGCTTTGTAGGTACGACTTCAATCTTGCCGGGTTTGCCCTGAGAGTGATAGAGCAGGGCAGCCTCTTTCGTAATCTTTACCATAAATATAGTTGGAGTTAAGTTGACGGGAACACTGTGTGCCGCAGCACAGAAAAAAAGCAGGTCGCACGGCGGCCTGCTACTTATAGACATCTCAGAAACGGTAGGTCAGCGTGACGCCCACGTTGCGAAAACCGGCACTGATAATGTCGGAATCATCGCCCAGCAGGACAGCCACCATCGGACGGTAGTCCACACCAATTGTCAGCGGCACATCCTTGGCAGTAAAGCCGAAACCGACCGTGCCCACAGGACCGCAAAGGAAGCCGTCGCGGTCGTGATGATCGTAAAATCCGGCACCGGCACCAAAGCCTGCCCACAATTTCCACGAAGCAAAGTTCGGGGTCCAGTCCTTCCACTGACAGACGTTCCAATTGTAGACGCACTGTGTCATAAATCCGCGGTCAAGGTCGAATACACCCGCCGTAACGTCGAGGAAGTTGCGGTTGCTGAAATGATACTGGTACTCAAAGTCCATCGTGGAACCTCCGAAATGCACGCCGACAGCATGCGGGGTGCGCTGCGCCGCCAGCGACAAGGCGCTCAGGCTGAGCAGGCAGACGGTAAGTAACTTTTTCATCATAATCATGCAGTATTAGGTGAAACATTGGGGGACTTCACCGGTCGCTACAACCGATTGGTACTGCAAAAGTAGGACTTCCGCGGCACTTCATCCCTATTTTCCGATTAAATAAAACGTAAGAGTGGTAAAAAAACACGACGTACAAGGCACTTAGACCCCTTTTTCGTCCTTTTTTCCGCATTATTTGCCGAAAAAGAAACTCTCCGCGCGACAATAGTTTTTTATTAGTACATTTGCATCGGCACTCCGCCACCGGCCATCCGGCCGGCCGGTACGCCCCCTCCCCCTGCAAATAGAAAAGCACCCGTCATGAACACACGCAGATACTCCACCCAAGGAAACGCAGCGCCCACCATCAACGCGCCCCACGAGGAAATGCGACGCCGCACCCTCGAAGTGGCCGGCAACGCCTTTCGCGAACTGGGCATCAAGGGGGTACGCATGGACGATGTGGCCCACAGGCTCGGCATCTCCAAACGTACGCTCTACCAGCTCTTCACCGACAAGGAGCAACTGCTCCTGGCCTGTGTGCAGGAACAGACCCGGCAGCGACACGAACGGACCCTGGAACTCGCGGCACGCACAGACAGCGTGCTGGAACTGCTCCTGTGGATATTCGAGGACCACTTCACGGAGCTGAAAGGCCTCTCGCCCAGCTTCATATCGGACCTGGTGAAATTTCCCACCGTGATGCAGTTTATCGAAGAGGAGCAGGCGCGCCGCCGTGAGCAGGCCGTGGACTTCCTGCAGAAAGGCGCGGCGCAGGGCTACTTCCGCGAAGACGTCAACTTCGGCATCATCTATGATGTCACCTCGCAAGTGCTGATCGCGACACACCTGCTGTCCCACCTGCAGCACTACTCGCTCCACGAACTCTTCGTCAATATCGTCATCCTGCACATCCGTGGCTGCGCGACCGAAGCCGGGATGCGCCTCATCGACGATTTCCTGCAAAAATTCCGCACCCGGTACCAAGAGCCGGCGGCCTGCTCCTGACGACCCGCGTCGCTGGGCTGCACACCGCCCTCCACGGCACGACATATCCCCCATTCCCGCGCGCCCCGCCCCCAAAGGCGAGGCGCTGTTTGGTTGTTTCGAGAAATCGCGGTAACTTTGCGCCGATGAAAACGGAACTGCTGCACATCTGCGACCTGAGTACGGGCTACGGCAAGGCCGGCCGACACCAACCGGTGGCCGCCGGATTGAACGGCAGCCTGCCCCGGGCCACCCTGACCGCACTCATCGGTCCCAACGGAGCCGGCAAGAGCACCCTGCTGCGCACCCTGGCGGGACTGCAACCTGCCCTGGCAGGACAGGTGGAGCTGGACGGCCAACCGCTGGCTGCCTACACGCCACGAGCCTTGGCGCGGACCGTCGGCATCGTGCTGACCAAACGCGTGGAGGCTCTCCACCTCAGCGTAAGGCAGGTGGTGGAGGCCGGCCGTATGCCCTACACGGGACTGACCGGCCGACTGACCTCCGCTGACACCCATGCGGTAGATCACGCCATGGAGCTGACCCGCACCACCGGCTTCGCAGGCCGAATGATCCACACACTGAGCGACGGCGAACGGCAACGCGTGATGATTGCCAAAGCACTGGCACAGGACACACCGCTCATCCTGCTCGACGAACCTACGGCTTTCCTCGACGTGCGCGGCAAGGTGGAACTGCTGGAACTGCTGCGCCAACTCGTACGAAGCTGCGGGCGGACCATACTGCTCAGTTCGCACGACGTAGAGCTGATGCTCGCGCACGCAGACCGCCTCTGGCTGCTGCAGGGCAGCACCGCCTCCGACGCAGACAGCCCGCAGCTCATCGAGGGCAGCACCGGGCAGCTCCTGACAGACGGCACGCTGACCCGATTCTTTGCCCGGCAGGGACTTTCCTTTGACGGAACCTTTATGAAATTAGGAATCAGGGATTAGGAATTACGTAAAACACCGTTCGGCGGAAGTCCTAAATCGAAATCCAATCCGAAATCCTATCGCGCAAAGCCCACTGCGCAGCCAATTCCTAATTCCTAATTCCTAATTCCTAACTGATAGAAAATGATAGTATGTATTGCGGAAAAGCCCGGCGTGGCGCGCGAAATCGCTCGCGTGCTGGGAGCGACGCGTTCCTGCGACGGATATATGGAAGGAAACGGCTACCGCGTGACCTGGACGTTCGGCCATTTGTGCGAACTCAAATATCCGGAGGACTACCGGCCTGAATGGAAGCCCTGGAGCTTGGGTCAGTTGCCCATGGTGCCCACCCGTTTCGGCATCCGGCTGAAACAGGACCGCGGCATCGAGAAGCAATTTGCCGTCATCCGCAAACTTTTTGCCGAAGCCGACAGTATTGTCAACTGCGGCGATGCCGGCCAGGAGGGAGAGCTTATCCAGCGGTGGGTCATGCAGAAAGCGGGCGCGCTATGTCCCGTCCAGCGCCTCTGGGTGTCGTCTCTGACAGAAGAAAGCATACGCGAGGGCTTTGCCAACCTGCAACCACAGGATAAATACCAGGGGATGTACGAAGCCGGCCTGTGCCGGGCCATCGGCGACTGGCTCCTGGGCATGAACGCCACCCGCCTGTACACACTCAAGTACGGCGACCGCGGACGCGGCGTGCCGCCGCTCTCCATCGGCCGCGTGCAGACGCCTACGCTGGCCCTTATCGTGAAGCGCCAGGAGGAGATAGAGCAATTTAAGCCCGAACCATTCTGGGTCCTGACCACGCGCTATCGCGACACCCTCTTCACAGCCAATCCCGCCGGCACCGAAGGCGCCGGCGAAACCGACGAAGAGACCGCGCCCCGGCCCGGCAGCGACCGCCGCATGGCCTTCGCCACCGAGGAGGAGGGACTTGCTGCGCTGGAAAAGGTCCGCCAGGCGCCCTTCGTCGTCGAGAGCGTCAGTCGCAAGAACGGTACGGAAGCCCCGCCACGCCTCTTCGACCTCACAAGTCTGCAAGTGGAATGCAATAAGAAGTTCGGCTACTCCGCAGACCAGACTTTGCAACTCATACAAAGCCTCTACGAGAAAAAATATACGACTTACCCGCGCGTAGATACGACTTACCTCAGCGAAGACCTTTATCCGAAATGCAAAGGTATCCTCAACGGCATCGCAGGACGCTACGGCGAGCTGCTGCAACCCCTGCGCGGTGCCGTACTGACGAAGCGGAAAAAAGTATTCGACAATTCGAAGGTGACGGACCACCATGCCATCATCCCTACAGGCGTTCCGGCCGAAGCCATGACCGACATGGAGCGCAACGTCTACGACTTGATTGCCCGCCGCTTCATTGCTATTTTCTACCCGGATTGCCGTTATGCCACCACTACCGTATTGGGGCAGGCCGCCGAAGTGCCTTTCCGCGCCTCGGGCAAGCAGATCCTGGAACCGGGATGGCGCAGCGTCTTCACCGAAGCGCGGGCAGCGACGGAGAACGAGGGGGAAGAAGCCGCTGAGCGCGTACTGCCGGCTTTTACCAAGGGCGAGAGCGGACCGCACAGCCCCGAGCTGGCACAGAAGTTCACCCAGCCACCCAAGCCCTACACGGAAGCCACCCTGCTGCGCGCCATGGAGACAGCCGGACGCACGGTCGAGGACGAGGAACTGCGCGATGCACTCAAGGAGAACGGCATCGGACGCCCCTCCACACGCGCGGCGATCATCGAAACGCTCTTTCGCCGCAACTATATCCGCAAGCAGCGCAAGTCGCTCTACGCCACACCGACGGGCGTAGAGTTGATACACCTGATTCATGAGGAGCTGCTGAAAAGCGCCGAGCTGACAGGACGCTGGGAGCGGAAGCTGCGCCAGATTGATCGCGGCGAATACAGCGCGGCGCAGTTTATCGGCGAACTGAAACAGATGGTAGGCGAAATTGTGCGGCAGGTACTCGCCGACAACAGCCACCGCCGCGTCACGGTCGACCCGAAAGTCATCGACAAATCCCTGCCGCCGGTGCTGGAAAAAGCCCGCGCGGCCGAGCAGGAAGCCACTGCCGCCAGCTCCGCCGGCAGTACGGCTGCCGCCGCCAAGCCCAAGCGGAAGATTATCCGCGAGGGTTCCGTCTGTCCCCTGTGCGGACAGGGCAAGGTGCTGAAGGGACACACCGCCTACGGCTGTTCGCGCTGGAAAGAGGGTTGCACGTTTCGCAAACCTTTCCGCAAATAGAACCGAGGGGCTTTTTGAGCGTTTGGAGGAGAGTTAGAGGAGCACGAAAACCGGACTTATTTTTTCGTAGAGAAGTTGTAGATTAAATGTAGCATGAGGAAGCGGCCCACGGCGTTGCCCCAGATATTATGGCGCTCGGTCGGGGACTGCCAGAGTCCGCCGTGCTCGCGCTGGTTCAGGATATCGGAGGCTTCGAGCTGGAGGGTCAGCGACTTGTCGCGCAGGAAACTCTTCCCGGCCGTGGCTTCCCAGTAGCAGTGTACGGGATTGTAGCCGTCGGCGTCGAAGCCGGCCTGATGCGTCACCGTGAAGCTGGTTTTTAACTCGATGTCCAGGGGCAGCGTGTACTGCAAATAAGTGCCGTAAGCCTGGCGCAGGTAATTTATCCGGCCCGCGGTGGCCTGCGAATTGCGCATCCGGTCGACCTGGACGTTGGCATGGAGCGTGCCGAAGAACTTGCCCAGCCGCGCAGTCAGCATGCTGTAGACGGAAAAGCCATGTTTGCGAACGGTGGTAAGCCCGGAGGAACCGGCGGTGGCGGTGTAGAAATCCCGGTTGCGCGAGAAGTTGTAGCGCGGAACGATGTGCCAGTTCCACCGCTGCTCCCGGTCGAGCGGTGCATTGTAGGAAAGGGTGACTTGGGTGTACCAGTTTCCGTCCGTCGTGCCGGGCTGCCGGGTCGTGATGCCAGTCAGCGGATCGTAGGTGCTGCGGGTACGCAGGCTGTGGTCTTCCTCTACGACCCGAGCCTGCACGCTGACGCGGCGAATGCTGCGGAAGGTGCGGTCGTAGCTGATTTCGGCCGTCCGCTCGTGGCGTGCGGGCAAATAGTCGGCGCCCTGCCAGATGTTGAGCGGGTTGGAGCGGTCGGGGAGGGTAATGAAATTGAACAGCCCCTGCGGTTTGATTTCATAATACAGGCGGCCGTTCACCCTGCCCGTGCTGTCCGCGCCATAGATGACCTGGCCGTGGAAGACGTACTCCCGGCTGTGGCGGCGCAGGCGTACGGGGTCGTAATCACCCTTGAGGTAGTCGAGCCTGTCGTAGGAGAAGCGCGTACAACTCTGTAGCGAGGCGTACAGGCGCTCGGTTTTGTACTGCAAGTACAGCTCGGCCCAATGCTTGCGCACGCTCTGGTCGGAATTGAGCGTGACTTCGGCGTCGCGGCAGAGCGTCTGCCAGTCGTCGGCGGAGGGCAGGCGGCCGAAGTCGGCCATGTAGGCGTCGAAATCGGCGAAGAGACCGCCCATACGCTCCAGTCGGTAGCCCAGGTTGTCCTTGTCGTTCTGACTGGTCTGGTATCCGTAGGTCAGACGCAGGGTCTGGAGGATTTTCAGCGGGATGTTGAGGTCCAGGAAGGTCATCTGGTTCAGGCCATTCGCCCGGTTCTCCGTCCGGCGGTTGAGCAGGATGGGACTGTCGTCGGGCTGCACCTGATAATATCTGTAGTCCGTCAGCGCGCCGCCCCGGTCCGTGCTGCGGGTATAGCGCAGGGTGTTTCTGAGAGAGAGGCGCCAATTGCTCTCGGTGAGGCGGTGCGTGCCGTACAGCCAGTGGTGGTAATTATGTCCATGGCCCTCGCTGACGGAATGGGACTGGGCGAAAGTGGTGGCCCCTTGGTCCGGCCAACCTGTGTCGCGGTATTTGTAGAGGCTGTCGATGGCGCTCCGGCCGCCCGCGAAAACGTCCGTATCCCATTGTCCCTGGCGTCCGTCCGTGATGTCGTCGGTCCAGGTGTAGGCGTAGCCCGGCGTCCATTCCAGGTGCGTATGCTCGGTGGGCTTCCATGTCATCACGACCTGTCCGCCGACGATTCTTTCCCAATTGCGCCGGTGCTGCCAGACGGCATTGAAGCGGCTGCCTTCGTCCAGGAAGTATTCGGCATTGTCCAAGTGGTAATCATTGTGCTTGCGGTAGTCCCAATAGCCGGAAGCCTCGATTTTGAAAAAGCCTGCACCCTCCTCGGCGTCGCGGTTTTTCCACATCATCGAGAAGCCGGGCTTCTTGTAGGTGGTTTCGCCCATACTGCCTCCTGCGCCGCCGTTGTTGTTCCAATCGCCGGTGTTGCCCACCTGCTGGTACTGGGCCGTATTGGTCAGTCCGGCGTACACGCTCAGGCGGAAGCGGTCCGTGAAGGTGTTGGCGAAGCCGCGCAGGCGGTAGTAGTGGTCCGTGGCGCCGCCGAGGTCTGCATTGCCGGCCCATACGCCGTGGTATTCGCGGCGCAAGACGACGTCGACTACCTGCTGGCGCACACCATCGTCGATGCCGGTGATTTTGGCTTGGTCGGACATGCCCTCGTAGGCTTTGACGTTCTTCACGATGTAGGCGGGGATTTGCTCGAGTGCCGTCTGCGTGTCGCCGCGCACGAAGTCGGTGCCGTTGACCAGCAGGCGGTCCACCTGCTTGCCGCGGTAGTAGAGTACGCCGTCGCGCAGTTCCAGTCCGGGCAGCTTCCGGAGGACTTCACCCAGCATTTCGCCCTTGGTGGCGGCCACGGCGTCGAGGTCGTAGACCACTGTG
>SFCP01000180.1 GCA_004558535.1 Bacteroidales bacterium
TCTGGCAAAAGAGGACGTTCCAAACAGCGAAGCCTACGCAACGCTGGAACTGCCCGCCTCCCCGTGGGAGCTGTGGGACGCGATGGAAAAGGTGCGGCTGAAGGATGGCGAAGCACTGTACATGGAGATTGACGATTACTATGCTTTCGAATATCTTGCCCCGCATTTAGAGGAGTTGGATATCAGTCTCAACGAGCTCAACGACCTTGCCGCAAGGCTTGCGACGTTGGATGAGGTACAGGGGATCGCCTTTGAGGGACTGTTCTCCATGGAGGTGCAGAAAAAAGTAAACACCAACGGCGGCGTCATCACGCTGCAGGATCTGCGGGATCTGGCGGTCAGCGCAAAAACCGACTGTTACCATGTGGTGGATGATTCGAGATGCTGGACTTTGCCGGCATCGGAAGAATGATGCGGTGCAGCGAAAACGGCGTTTTTGTGAACAGTCTGTATGTGCTGCGGGATGGCGAGCTGACAACCGCACCGCCCGTCCAAAAGACGCTGCCGGAAAAGCCGGGATACCTCTTCCGGCTCACGCTCGGATTGCATCCCGACATTGGCGATGACCGCACGGTGACGTTGATCCTTCCCGCGGCAGAGGTGGAGCTGCTGGACGCACAGGCGCAGCTCGGCGCGGAGGGCTGGGAGGGTGTCCGACCTGCCCATGGAGCTGGAGGAATTCAACGTACTCGCCGCAGCGGTGCGGGATATGCCCTCGCCTGAAAAGCAGCTTCCAAAGCTGAAGGCTCTGCTGAAGCAGTTTGAGGTGCAGGACATTGCGACCGCCATAAGCCTGACAGAGTGTCTGGATGACTACGTTCTCACACCGGAGATCAGCTCACCGCAGGAAACTGCCATCGACCAGCTTCACTTCATGACGGATGACCACTCGGTGGAATTGCTGATTTCCCATGTAAACCTCTACGCCTATGGCTGCGACCTCATCAGAGAGGACAACGCAGTGCTCTCGCCCTACGGTCTGCTGCACCGTGCGGACTATCAGCCCATGCTGTCACCAATGCAGGAAACACAGAAAATGGAGATGAAAATGAAATGACCAGGGAACAATTTCAAGAAAAATATAAACTCTCCTTGCCGCTCAAGACGCGGAAGGAATTCGAGGCGGCCCGTCGCAGGATGGGCGCTCTGACCAAGGACGAAAAGGCGATTCTCTCCGCCATCGTTCTGCAAAAGGGCGAGGCGGAGGCTGGAGAGATTTTCGCAAATTCACCGGAGCGGCTGCGTGATTACACGATTCTCAAGGGCGTCAACAGCTATGCCGCGCTGGGCAGATATTATCTCGCCAACGAAACTACCGTCCCGGAGGAGCTGTATGAGTACATGGACCTGGGTGCGCTGGGCTGCCGCTACGAGGACGAGCATCCCGGCGTGTTCATCGGCAGCGACTATGTGCAGTATCCCCCGCAGAAACAGGAAATGAAAATGAAGTAATACCGTCTTGAACCGCGAGCGCGGTTAAGAATATTTTTAGGGGCCGATTTTCCGAAAGGGGATCGGCCCCTTCTTTTTTTATGCCCTTTTTCGGGAAATCACCCCGGAAAGGAGAAAACATGCGCGATGAACAACTGTTGGCATACCTCAAAGACTCCTGCTCCGGCAGGAAAAACCGCGTCGGTGGGACGGAACTGGAGCGAACGCTCCATGTCAGCGGGACCGACCTGCGAAAGCTGGTGAATCAGCTGCGGCGCAAGACCCATCCCATCGCCAGCGACCGCAGTGGCTACTTTTACGCCACAACTGCCGGTGAGGTCTACGACACCATCCGCCAGCTGAAACGGATGGCGGCAGGACTGGAAGCGGCATGGCTAAGCCGCCCTTTCCCTGGATTGGAAGCAAGGAGAAGATCGCACCGTACATCCTGCAGCTTTTCCCGCCCAAGCTGACGCAGTATGTGGAACCGTTCGGCGGCAGCGGTGCGGTGCTGCTGGCGCTGCCGCCGGACCCAAACCGATTGGACATTTATAACGACTTGGATGCCGAGCTGGTGAACCTGTTCTCTTGCATCAAAGAATGCTCCAATGTTTTGCTGCGGGAACTGAGATTCCTGCCCATCCACAGCCGCAAGCTCTTTGAGTATTACCGCGACTTTGTTGCCCACAAGGAGGTCTACTTTCAAAATGTGCAGGCGGAGATCGAGTGTCTGGGAGATCGGTCCTGCTTTACGGAGGAGCAGGCCGGAGAACTGCTCCCCATTTTTCAGGAGCGGCTGGCGCTTTACGATGTAAAGCGGGCAGCGGCGTATTACCTTGCCATCCGCGGCAGCTTCAGCGGGACGATCAACTCTTTCGGTGTCAAAGGGTTGGATGTCGAACGCTTCCTAAAGCTGTTTCCACCGGTG
>SFCP01000181.1 GCA_004558535.1 Bacteroidales bacterium
AGGCATCATTTTGTCTGTAGGTTTTTCGGGGTGACGGGGCGGGCTGCATTCCGGCCGAAATCACCACGTTATGCAAAGGTAAGGATTATTTTACAAATGTGCATACAGCCGGCGGCTGTTTTTTGTATATAGCCGTCTCCGCGCTCTCATTTTTTTGCCTCCTCGCCGTCTCCGTGCTGCCTCCGTGTTCTCGTTTTTTGCCTCCTCGCCGTCTCCGTGCTGCCTCCGTGTTCTCATTTTTTGCCTCCTCGCCGTCTCCGTGCCGCCTCCGTGTTCTCGTTTTTTGCCTCCTCGCCGCCTCCTCGCCGCCTCCGTGTTCTCTTTTTTTGCGGAGCGGCAGGCCGGCAGGAGGCCATTGGGTGCCTCGAAGTGCATAGTTGCATTAACATTTATAACTTTTGGCAACAATTTCGTGACAGGTTTGTTTCATGAAAGTGCTGCCTGCGAACAACTATCCGGCGGGTAGAAGAAACTGCCGGCTTTGTAATTTTTCCCAAGTGCTTGGTAGTTTTTTCCAAGTGCTGCCTGCGAGGGCCCTCCGGCGCCTTCCGAGTGGCCATCCACTACAAAAAAACAACGGAGCAGGCCCGCGATAACCGCCGGTCTGCTCCGATGCTATGCAAAGATAATACATTTTTCGCCGAAATCCAAATCGCCCGATTTTGCGTTAACATTTCGCCGCCGACCGCGCAATTTTTTTTCTTGCGTAGGTGATAGATTTGCCGATAAAAACCTATCTTTGCATAATGTAGGCGTTAGCTTGCCCCGTTTGTCCCTACTATTTATAATATTACGCAAAACTATACACCCTATAAATTATGAAGACCAAATCTTTCTTTATCTTATTGAGCTTTTGCCTCCTGTTTCTGCTGCCGCTGAGCCTGTGCGCACAGGAGCCGGTATGCGGGAAGTGCTACAAGAAGAAATCCCTGTGCCCGTAGGAATAACCCCTGTCCCTACGGCGGCAAGCACCCCAAGTGTAACGCTTGTGGTCAGTTGAAGGAGAATTGCGCATATCGGGGCAACCATCCCCAATGTACGACCTGTGGCAAGCTGTGTGGTGCTTCGTCGAATGCCTGTCCTTATGATGGCAGTCATCCCAAGTGCAACGTTTGCGGTCAGTTGAAGGAGAATTGCGCATATTGGGGAGTCCATCCCCAATGTACGACCTGTGGCAAGCTGCGTGGTGCTTCATTGAATGCTTGTCCTTATGATGGCAATCATCCCAAGTGCAACGTTTGCGGTCAGGTGAAAGAGAATTGCGCATATCGAGGCAGTCATCCCCAATGTTCGACCTGCGGCAAACTGAAAGAGAATTGTGCCTACAAGGGCAAGCATCCCAAGTGCAACGCTTGTGGTCAGGTAAAAGAGAATTGCGCATATCGAGGCAACCATCCCCAATGTGCGACCTGCGGCAAGCTGCGTGGTGCTTCATCGAATGCTTGTCCCTATGATGGCAACCATCCTCAATGTACGACCTGTGGCAAGCTGCGTGGTGCTTCATCGAATGCTTGTCCCTATGATTGCAACCATCCTCAATGTACGACCTGCGGCAAGCTGCGTGGTGCTTCATCGAATGCTTGTCCCTATGATGGCAGTCATCCCCAATGTACGACTTGTGGCAAGCTGCGTGGTGCTTCATCGAATGCTTGTCCCTATGATGGCACGCATCCCCAATGTACGATTTGCGGCAAGCTGTGTGGTGCTTCGTCGAATGCCTGTCCTTACGATGGCAAGCACCCCAAACCAAGCGTTGTATATGAAGGGCGCGACAAGGTGTACAACATTGAAGGCGTCAGGTTCAAAATGATTGCCGTGGCCGGTGGTAAGTTCACCATGGGCGCCACCTCTGAGCAGCAAAATCCCTATGATGATGAAAAACCGACGCACAAGGTGACGCTGAGCGACTATTACATCGGTGAGACGGAGGTGACGCAGGAATTGTGGGTCGCCGTGATGGGCGACAACCCCTCTCGCTTTACCGGGAATATGCAGCGGCCGGTGGAGAGGGTGACTTGGGAAGACTGCCAGACCTTTATCCGGAAGCTGAACCGGCTGACCGGTGCGAATTTCCGCCTGCCCACCGAAGCGGAGTGGGAGTTTGCCGCCCGCGGCGGCCGTAATTCCCGCGGGTATCAGTAC
>SFCP01000182.1 GCA_004558535.1 Bacteroidales bacterium
ATGGGACCCACGCCCATGCGCAGCACTTTCTTGAACGAGAACTCCAGGCCCAGCGTGAACATCAGGAAAATCACGCCTATCTCGGACCAGGTGTCTATGGAGGAGAAGTCCTGCACCGAGGGCGTATAGGGCATGTGCGGACCGGCTAAGAAACCGGCCACGATGTAGCCTAAGACGAGCGGTTGCTGCAGGCGCTTGAAAATAATCGTGACCAGGCCGGCGGCAATCAGGATGATGGCCAAATCGGTAATGAGGGGTGGCATCGGTATGTATGGTTTGAGGTGAGCAATCTGCCTTGGCCACGGGACGGTGGGGCCACGTGGCGGCGGGATAAGGGGGCAGGCGGACCGTTCGGCTTCGGCTTCGGCATGGGTCTGTGGACGGCTACAAACAGCAGGAGGGCAGGCTTCCGGCCTGCCCTCCATGGTTCGCTTGCCAGCCGTTTCTGATGGAGGGTGTCCGGCTATGCTTTCCTGGCGGCGGTAAGCTCGCAGATTTTCACGACGACTTCCGAGGCTTTCTCCAGCGAGGGGATGGGCAGGAACTCGTGCGGGCCGTGGAAGTTGAGGCCGCCGGCAAAAATGTTGGGGCAGGGCAGGCCCTTGAAGGACAGCTGTGCGCCGTCGGTGCCGCCGCGGATGGCGCGGACGCGTGGTGTCACGCCGACGGCGTGCATGGCCTCGGTGGCGATGTCGACCACGTGCATCACGGGCTCTATCTTTTCGCGCATATTGTAGTATTGGTCGCTCACGCTGACCTTTACCACGTCGGCGCCGTACTTTTCCCTGAGCAGTTCACCCACCTTCTCGACAAAGGCTTTGCGGGCCTCAAACTTGGTGCGGTCGTGGTCGCGGATGATGTAGGTCAGGCTGGCACGCTCCACGTTGCCCTCCATGCCGATGAGGTGGTAGAAGCCCTCGTATTCGGCGGTGTGCTGCGGGGTCTCGGCTTCCGGCATCATGGCGGCAAACTCGGCGGCCACGCCGGCGGCATTGATCATTTTGTTCTTGGCATAGCCGGGATGTACGCTGACGCCAGTGATGTCTACCTTGGCGGCAGCGGCGTTGAAGTTCTCGAACTCCATTTCTCCCAGCTCGCCGCCGTCCATGGTGTAGGCCCATTCGCAGCCGAAGAGGTCCACGTTGAACTTGTGTGCGCCCAGGCCGATTTCCTCGTCGGGATTGAAGGCCACGCGGATGCGTCCGTGCTTGATTTCGGGGTGCTCCAGCAGGTAGGCCATGGCTTGCACGATTTCGGCGATGCCGGCCTTGTCGTCAGCACCGAGCAGGGTGGGCGAAGTCACGATGCCTGCCTCGGCGTCCAGCACCACGTCGCTGCCGTCGTATGCCCGGACGATGCGCGGCTGTACTTCGCGTCCCGAGCAGTCGGGGCTGGTGTCCATGTGGGCGATGAAGCCGATGGTGGGCACTGCCTCGTCGGTATTGGCGGGCAGGGTGGCATAGAGGTAGCCGTTTTCGTCGAGTACGACCTCCTGCAGTCCCATTTGTTCCAGTTCCTCTTTCAGGTAGCGGGCCAGTTCCCACTGTTTGTCCGTGCTGGGCGTCTTGCCGGTTTCATCTGCCGACTGTGTGTCAAAACTGACATACTTCAGAAATCTGTCTACGATATTCATGTTTGTGAGTTGTTAGGAATGCTGTGTGGATGGATGGGCGGGCGGGAATTTGCGCCTGCCCTGTCGTGGCCGGGACCGCCGTGTCCGGTGCGGTCTTCGGCAGTGTCACCGCAAACTTACTTATTTTTGGCGAGACGGACAAAGCCTGCTCCCGTTTTTTGTCGGCATGCAGGGTGTCGGGCGGTACGGAGAAAAACCTGCCCTGTGTCGGTCGGAAAAGACAAAAACCGGGAGCCCGCTTGCCTTGTGTCTGTTGGGGAAGACAAAAACCGGGAAAAACCCCTTGCAGAGGATGGGGCTGCGCCCTGCTGTCAGGCTTCCACTTTGGTCGTCTTATAAGAGCAAGCTCTTAACGCCCAAACCGAAAGCCTGACATCACCTTCTTACAGAAGGCATCCATCCTCTGCAAGGCGATAAACAAAAAAACATTCTATGGGTAGAGGTGCATAGTAAATGTATCCAGCGCAAGAACGGAATTGTATACAACATCACTGCTACGGAGGACAAGGATTTCTTGTCACGGAGGAACTGCTTCTTGTCACAGAGGAAGTGCTTCTTGTCACGGAGGAACTGCTTCTTGTCACGGAGAACAGCTGCATTGTCACAGAGGACAAGGGTTGTTTTTTTTTGTTTATCGCCTTGTGCTGGATGCAAAACCCGATAGGGGGATGATGTAGCCTTCTAAAAATACCCGAGCTTGCTCGAGGAAT
>SFCP01000183.1 GCA_004558535.1 Bacteroidales bacterium
TTCTATCCTTCGCTCAACATCTCCGGCACTGCCGGCTGGACCAACAGCGCCGGCTCCGTGGTAGTCAATCCTGCCAAGTTCTTCGCAAACGCTGCCGCCTCGATCGTGCAGCCGCTCTTTGCCAACGGTAAACTTCGCGCCAATCTGAAAATATCGCAGAACGACTACGAAGCAGCTGTCCTCGACTTCCAGAATGCTGTCCTCGCCGCAGGTCAGGAAGTAAGCAATGCCCTCAGCGATTACCAGACAGCAGTGCTGCAGCAACAGCAGAGAGAGAAAGAAGTCCGCATCCTGGCAGACGCTCTCGAGAAGACGGACTACCTCTTCCAGCACACCAATACCACCACCTACCTCGAGAAACTCACCGCGCAGCAGAGCCTGCTCAATGCACAGCTGTCCCTCATCAACGACAAGTATAATAAGGTGCAGGCTGCCATCACTCTGTACGGCGCACTCGGTGGCGGACGCGACTAAGTCCTGCCCGCCATATTCCCTTCAACCCTCGAATTATAAATTTATACTATGAATAAAATCAGTCCCTTAGCCTACGTGCATCCCGAAGCCCAGTTGGGCGAGAATGTAGTGGTGGAGCCCTTTGCCTACATTGAGAAGGGCGTTGTCATAGGCGACAATTGCGTCATCAAGGCCCATGCCAGTATCCTGGAAGGCACTGTGATGGGAAGCGGCAACCATGTGCACCAAAATGCAGTCATCTGCGCACATCCGCAGGACTTCCATTATGTGGAGGGAAACCCCACCGCCGTGCATATCGGCAACGACAACCACATCCGCGAGAATGTAGTCATCGCCGGCAGCACATTCCCCGACCGCGCCACCACCATCGGCAACAACAACTACCTGATGGACCGCGTCCACATCTGCCACGATGTCACCGTCCACAATCATTGTGTTGTCGGAATAGGTGTCAGCATCGCCGGAAACTGCGAATTGCAGGACTACTCCATCCAGAGCAGCGGCGTTGTGGTGCAGCAGGACGTGCGCATCGGCCGTTTCTCGCTCATTCAGAGCGGTTGCCGCGTGCAAAAGGACGTGCCGCCTTACATTATCTTGGGCGGAAATCCAGCTTCCTACCATGGCGTTAATACTTTCGTGCTGAAGCATTTCGACGTGACCGAGCGTATTTTGCGACACATCGCCAATACTTATCGTCTCATCTATACAGCGAACTTCAGCCTCGAGGATGCTGTCATCAAAATAAGTATTGGGGCACGTGCGTATATAGTCAAACTTGTGCGTACATATTCAAAAACTTGTGCGTACATATTTACACTTGTGCGTACATATTCAAAAGTGAGTCCTACGGAGAAATTTCTTTGTAGGATTCACTTTTTCCTTTTGCCCACTCTTCTTCGCCCCCTCGTTTTATCCGCTCTCGTTTTGCCCACTCTTCTTTTGCCCCCTCGTTTTATCCGCTCTCGTTTTGCCCACTCTTCTTTTGCCCCCTCGTTTTATCCGCTCTCGTTTTGCCCACTCTCCTTTCGCCCCCTCGTTTTATCCGATCTCGTTTTACCCACTCTCCTTTCGCCCCCTCTCGTTTTACCTCGCGCTGTGCCGGGCGAGGAGAGAGTTCGGGGAGCAGGGGAGCTCGCAGCCTATGAGGGGATGGGACAATGGGGCAGTGGGAGTAATGGAGCAATAGGGGCAAAAAAATGGGAGGCGGGCAAAAAAATGGGAGGCGGACGTCGTGGCGATGTCTACCTCCTGTTTGTTTCTGTTTAGGCAGGGAGGGGATTTTCCAAGCTGCCTCTCCCTTTGTGCAAAGTACCTCGTACCGGATTACTTCAAGGATACGAGAATGTCTTTCTCAGCTTCTTCTGTGTGGACCTTGTCTTCGCGGAGCAACCAGCCCAGTGCGAGGTACAGCTCCTTGTCGGTCTTGACCTTGGCAGCTTTCTTCAATTCTTTACTTGACATTTGGCCCTTTTCGTTGAGAGCCTGCCAAATCTTTCCGGCGTTAGCGCCTGCAATTTCCTGTAACATATCTTTTATTTAAATGAATACCTGTGTAGTTATGATGCCGGTGGAGATAACATTCCGTTCCATAATCAACAACTACGGTGCAAAATTACGCCATTATTTTGTGTTTTCTAAGCTTTTTCCTTAAAAATCAGCCTATTTGCTTCCTCTTCCCTCGTTTTTGTAAGGTGGAGTTTAAAAAGCAAAGTCTAAAACCGTCATTTTACTAACGATTTGGGGGACAGAAATATATAGTTCGTTTGCTTTTCTTACGACTTAAAAGGTTTGCAGGGCTTTGTACAGTCGCTGCACGGGCAGTCCCATCACGTTGAAGAAGCTGCCGCGCAGTTCTTCGACGGCGATAAGTCCGATCCACTCCTGTATGCCGTAGGCGCCGGCTTTGTCGAGGGGCAGGAAGCGGTCTACGTAGTAGTCTATCTCGTCATCGCTGAGATGGGCGAAGCACACTTCGCTTGTTACTGCAAAGGTTTCTGTTCGCTTGGCGGTCAGTATGGTGACGCCGGTGATGACTTGGTGCGTCCGTCCCGACAGCAGCCGGAGCATCTCGCGTGCTTCGGTGGCATCGGCGGGCTTGCCGAGCACTTGTCCCGCGGCATAGACGATGGTGTCGGCTGCTATGAGCAGGTCGTCCGCTCCCATGGTGCTACGGTAGGCTTCGGCTTTTTTGCGCGAAAGGTGTGCGGGAATTTCTTCGCCTTGTAGTGTAGAGGGGTAGCTTTCGTCGATGCCCTCCATCGTACGGACGTGAAAGGGGATGCCCAACTTTTGTAGCAGTTCGCGGCGTCGTGGGCTGCCGCTGACCAGG
>SFCP01000184.1 GCA_004558535.1 Bacteroidales bacterium
GAAGGAAAACAGAAAAGGGCGGACGGTGGATGCCTTGGCTCACTCAGGCGATGAAGGACGTGACAAGCTGCGATAAGCCGCGGGTAGGCGCAAATGGCCTCTGATCCGCGGATCTCCGAATGGGACAACCCGGCCGGCTGGAGGCCGGCCACCGCGCAATGCGCGGGGCCAACGCAGGGAACTGAAACATCTTAGTACCTGCAGGAAAAGAAAATAAACGAATGATTCCCTTAGTAGTGGCGAGCGAACGGGGAGGAGCCCAAACCCGTGGCGTGGCGACGCGCCTCGGGGGTTGTAGGACCGTGACGTTGCACCGTTAGGGAGAGCGTGACGCGCTGGAAAGCGCGGCCGTAGAGGGTGACAGCCCCCTGCGCGAATCCCAATCGGGCATAGCGGCATCCTGAGTAGCGCGGGACACGAGGAATCCTGCGCGAATCCGCCGGGACCATCCGGCAAGGCTAAATACTCGAGTGAGACCGATAGCGAACCAGTACCGTGAGGGAAAGGTGAAAAGCACTTCCATGAGAAGAGTGAAAAAGTACCTGAAACCGTCCGCCTACAAGCGGTCGGAGCGGCGAGAGCCGTGACGGCGTGCCTTTTGCATAATGAACCTACGAGTTGCCGTCACCGGCGAGGCCAAGGGCCATGAGGCCCCAAGCCGCAGTGAGAGCGAGCCTGAACAGGGCGATTAGTCGGTGGTGGCAGACGCGAAACCAAGTGATCTACACACGGCCAGGATGAAGTCCCGGTAACACGGGATGGAGGTCCGCACCAATAAGCGTTGAAAAGCTTCTGGATGAGCCGCGTGTAGGAGTGAAAGGCCAATCAAACTTGGAGATAGCTCGTACTCCCCGAAAGGCATTTAGGTGCCGCGTGCGCCGTTCCGCATGCGAGGTAGAGCGACCGATAGGACAAGAGGGCTTCACCGCCTGTCGCGTCCTGACGAACTCCGAATGCGCATGCGCCGCAGGCGCGCGGATGTTGGCTTGGAAGCAGCCATTCATTCAAAGAGTGCGTAACAGCTCACTAGTCGAGGGTCCGGGCATGGATAATAATCGGGTATAAGGCGGACACCGAAGGCGCGGGATAGTAATATTAAAAGTATCGGTAGGGGAGCATTCCAAGTGCGTCGAATGCGTGGGGCGACCCACGCTGGAGCGCTTGGAAAGGCAAATGTAGGTATAAGTAACGATAAGGAGGGTGAGATCCCCTCCCGCCGCAAGTCCAAGGTTTCCCGGGCAATGCCAGTCATCCCGGGGTCAGTCGGGTCCTAAGGCTCAGCCGAGCGGCGAGGCCGACGGACACACGGTCAACATTCCGTGACTGGCGGCGCGCAGCGACGCGGGGACGCAGGAGTGGCACGGCCGCGCGGGGACGGAACCCCGCGTAGACGGGCGCGGGCCGGGGGGCAGGCAAGACCGCCCCCCACACAGGCCGAGGCCCAAGAGTACGGAGTCCCCCCCGGGGGAGTCCGATAGAGCCGGTAATCATACTGCCGAGAAAATCCGCTAAGCGCCACGCGCGCCGCCACCCGTACCGTAAACCGACACAGGTGGACGGGTAGAGCATACTGAGGCGTTGGAAGACTCATGGTTAAGGAACTAGGCAAACTGACCCTGTAACTTCGGGATAAAGGGTCCTCCCCCCCGGGGGAGGCGCAGAGAATAGGTCCAGGCAACTGTTTAACAAAAACACAGGGCTGTGCTAACTCGAAAGATGAGGTATACAGCCTGACACCTGCCCGGTGCCGGAAGGTTAAGAGGAGACGTCACCGCAAGGGAAGCGTCGAGTTGAAGCCCCGGTAAACGGCGGCCGTAACTATAACGGTCCTAAGGTAGCGAAATTCCTTGTCGGGTAAGTTCCGACCTGCACGAATGGTGTAATGATCCCTACAGCTTAGCGCTGACCTTGGCCATCCGATGTGTAGGATAGGCCGGAGGCTTTGATGCGCGGACGCCAGTCCGCGTGGAGCCGCCCTTGAAATACGGCCCTTTGGCTGTCCGAGGTCTAACGCGCGGTGCGCGGACACTGCTTGGCGGGTAGTTTGACTGGGGTGGTCGCCTCCAAAAGCGTAACGGAGGCTTCCAAAGGTGCCCTCGGGCCGATTGGTAACCGGCCTCAACGAGTGCAATGGCATAAGGGCGCTTGACTGGGAGGGAGACATCCCGAGCAGGCAGGAAACTGGGGCATAGTGATCCGGTGCAAGTGTATGGAAACTGCATCGCTCAAAGGATAAAAGGTACTCCGGGGATAACAGGCTGATC
>SFCP01000185.1 GCA_004558535.1 Bacteroidales bacterium
TATTCGGAAGTGCGGTCACAGAGAGATTTTATAGCGATGACAACAGCAGCTATTACGGAAAGGATTAATCCGAAGGGATTAGCCTTGACGACGGTATTGAGAAGGCGCATGGCGTGAGTGGCTGCGCCCAAACCTTTTGTTAAGGCTAACATGGCGATACGACCGAGAATGATTGCAGTGCGGTAAGCTGTCATAACAGCTTTGCCGACACCGAGGACGGCGTGCCATGCGAGAGATGCTGTCTTTACCAAAAGCACCCAGCCGTAATACACCCCTATGACGGTAACGACATTGGCGATGGCTTTGCGGTGCTTTACTATAAACTCGACAAGGACATTCAGCACACGGAGAAAAGCCGATGATGAAGTATAGATGTGCTTCATCAGCGGGTAAAGCTTTTCGCCGAGTTCGATGGCAAGTTCGCTGACGCGCTTCCGCGCCTTGTCGATGCTTGCCTGAACGGTGTTGTTGAAAATGGCATACTCGTTGGAGGCAGATGTACCCTCCTTAAATGCCTGGTTCGCTTCGCCGAGCTGCCATTTGAGGAAGTCGAGATGCGAAGAAAGGTTCGAGAGCACCGAGGACACACGGGCACCGTCGAGTCCGAGGTCCTGGAACAGCGGCGAGAGGACGGCGAGAGCCTGGTCCTCGCCCAGCCGATGCAGGGCTTCGAGGAACATCATCACGCCCTGTGTGGTGCTTTTATTGAGCGTTTCAATAAAAGAGTTCGTTTCCAGCCCCACCTTTCGGGCCATCTCAGCCGGTTTCTTGAACAGCTCCATAATGGTACGCTGTAAAGCCGTGGCCGACATCTCCACCTTTTGGCCGTGAGCGTCAAGAGTGGCGGCAAAGGCCATAATCTCAGGGATAGTCATTTTGGCTGTGGAGCCGATACCGGCCATTCGCTGTGCGAACTCCACGATAAAAGGCTTGGCAGCGGTACAGTTCTGCGAAAGGTGATTGACCGTGGAGCCGATTTTGAGCATGGCGTCTTTAACACCATACATCTGCTCCATGCCGAAGATATTACTCAACTTGGCGATGGTCTGCGTTGCACCTTCTCCGAGGTCCCCTCCTGGGCGAGAAGATTAAGCTGCTCGCGGGCGAGACGGGTATCCATACCCTTGAAGATCTCGTTGAGTTCTTCAACCTCTGCGGCGGTCATACGGGTATACTTGATGGTGTTTGCCATCTGTTCTTCCATATCTGCGTATGACTGGACCGCCTTACGTCCGGCCATCACCAGACCGGTAACAGCGGCGGCAAAAGCCATGATGGCAGTCTGGGCGTTGTTGAGCCACGTGTTCATTCTCGACCACAGAGACTTCTGTGTGGCGAGCGTGGCGTTGACCTTTTGGAGTTCAGCCTTGACAGCCTTAATCTTGGCGATTTGGGCATCCCACGTGGCGGTGCCGCGCTGAATGCCGTTGAGTTGCTGCTGAAGCAGCTTCAACGCCTTGTTAAGCTCTTTGGGAGTAGCTTTATCAAGACGGCGCAGAGTGGCATCGACAGAGGACGATGACCCTTTCAGTTGCTCCATCATGCGCTGAGTTGATTTCAACTCGCGCTGAAGTTTCTTCATCGTGGCCTTGTCACCGGCAGTAGATGCTTTCGCCAGTTCACGCTCCAGACGTTTGGCGTCCTTTTCGAGCGTTGCGAGCATCTTCTGCGCCTGTTTGCCGTTGACGGAGAGCACGACGTTAGCGGTAGTAGTATAATTTGCCATAATTCCTTGTTGAATACGATGTTTGTAGGTGTTCCCTGCAAATATCGCCACGTCTTTTTGAAGGAGAAAAGACGTTAAAACACTGCTATTCCGCTTTTCAGGGTTGGTGTCGGGCAGGATACAGGACCGACGGGAGGGTGCAGGGAAGGAAAGAACCGGCCTTGATTTTCGTGGGCTCAGGGGAATTGGGGGGTCCTGCAAAAATCAAGCCTTAAGGATTTGACTCTCAGGCAAATTGGTAGCATTTGCGCGGGTCCTGTCTAAAAAATCCCCGATTTTGTAGCGGGTTGCAAATGCGAAACGGCTGTTAAACAGAGGGGTTCGGGGGCGCAGCCCCCGAGTGGCATCATGCACCCCCCACCGCGCTGACGCTCGTTTTTCCTCTTGCCCTCCTTGCCCTCGCGCTATATGCAGAGAGCCAACCCATTGCGCGGTAAAATCGCTGCCGTGTGCGTGGAAATTCCGCTTGCGGATTTCCTCGCTCACGACAGCCACCGCTTTTCCTCGGCGCAGATGCAATCAAGACGAGGTGCTTGACGTGGCGATGTGCGGTGATGACGATGCGGCGCGTAGCGGAAGGCTTGTCAGCCAAAGGAACGCAGGGAACTCGGAGTGCCTACATCAGGATTAGAGCAAACGGCAGGTGTCGTGTAACGCAGTGAAGCGACAGGCTGTCTCTAAAATCCGCTTGCGGTTTGAGAGTTAGCCGGCCTGCCCTTGCCCTAAGCCGTAGGCTAACTCGGAGTGAGTGAAGTGGTTGGCCGACTGCCGGAGTGGAGTCAGTGCATCGGCGCACTGCACATCGGGGCGCGGGGTTGGGCATATAATCAATGTGCGCAGGGCGTTGAGTCGGCATTGCCGGAGCCGGAGCTGACGATGTGAAAAGGTGGAGAAGGCTGTGCCGGAACAAAGAGCAAACCGGGGTGGCGCGGAGAGCAACGGAGCAGCCAGGGAGTCAGTGA